>NZ_JYOQ01000019.1:0-638 GCF_000960545.1 Vibrio sp. S457-15
GTTAAAAACATGATCACTGGTGCTGCACAGATGGACGGTGGTATCCTAGTTGTTGCTGCGACAGATGGCCCAATGCCACAAACTCGTGAGCACATCCTACTAGGCCGTCAGGTTGGTATCCCATACATCATCGTATTCATGAACAAATGTGACATGGTTGACGATGAAGAGCTACTAGAACTAGTAGAAATGGAAGTTCGTGAACTTCTATCTGAGTACGATTTCCCAGGTGATGACCTACCAGTTATCCAAGGTTCTGCACTAGGCGCACTAAACGGCGAAGAGCAGTGGGAAGCGAAAATCGTTGAACTAGCTGAAGCTCTAGATACTTACATCCCTGAGCCAGAGCGTGCGGTAGATCAGCCATTCCTAATGCCTATCGAAGACGTATTCTCAATCCAAGGTCGTGGTACAGTAGTAACTGGCCGTATCGAGCGTGGTATCCTAACAGTTGGTGACGAAGTTGCTATCGTAGGTATCAAGGATACAACTACTACAACATGTACTGGTGTAGAGATGTTCCGTAAGCTTCTAGACGAAGGCCGTGCAGGTGAGAACGTTGGTGCACTTCTACGTGGTACTAAGCGTGACGAAGTTGAACGTGGTCAAGTACTAGCTAAGCCTGGTTCAATCACTCC
>NZ_JYOQ01000181.1:0-385 GCF_000960545.1 Vibrio sp. S457-15
AAGCTAAGCTCTTAAAGAACTTCACTACAAAAGTCTCGTATTTGTCTATTTATTCCTACCGCGAATGTCTAAAAACGCATTAATCGATTGAATATAAACCACATAAAGGGATTTCCCCCCTTACTAATACGCCCCTGATTCAATACATTAGACCTCGAGCTCTAGGATGCATACGACCCTGATCTCTCGGTATCTGATTGATGCCTCTATCTTACTTAGCAGACCCTCGCTATGTAATTTAGATCCTCATCTACATTTCGACAAGATTATATCTTGTATTGCCAGCCCGTCTTCAGGCTGGCTTTTTTTTATATCTCAAAAATGAAATCAATGGCATTAGCTGGTATTAGATCGGCCATCTCACCGTATCCTTACGTCAATCACC
>NZ_JYOQ01000020.1:0-381 GCF_000960545.1 Vibrio sp. S457-15
TGCCCAGTGAGCAGTTCGTGTTCTGGGTCGGGCACCACCGCACGCATAGCAAACGTGCGCGGTTTGGGAGCAAGTCGGGTACCTAAGAAATCAAGCTGTCCTAGGTGTTCGAAAAACTGGCCGTTTTCTAGCTCTAGTTGCACTTCCACACCGTTCGACTCGGGCGGACCATCGCCTTTAATTCGATCCATGCCCATCGCTAAACGCTCACGGTCACTGACGCTAAACGAAGTGTGCACAGGGTCTAGGCTCACGAGCGTCGTCAGCACACCTGCAGATGGAGAAACCAGTTCACCAGTTATCACTTTAGTGTCGCTAATACGACCACTAAACGGCGCTCGGATTTGCGTGTACGACAGGTTGACTTCTGCAAGTTTAAGC
>NZ_JYOQ01000002.1:0-615 GCF_000960545.1 Vibrio sp. S457-15
GGCGTTATATGCCAGATGAAGAAAGCCTAAAAATTCAGGTTAACAGCCTTGGTGTTTGGATCTTTGGGAGTCGAGATTTTTCGGTTTCAATCCTAGTTTTCTTTGGTTTGTGGCTCACTCTCGGGTTGCCATTCGTAGATGGTTTTATTCTTTGATGCTGATAATGCCTGGTCAATTTAGGCAACATCGGCTGCTGGAATTCAGCTCTTTGAATTTGCCTTTCTAAAAGCGGATTTGCTTTCTGAGAGGGCGTTTTCTCTGGTGTGGTGAGTTCACGTGGTTTCAGTGAGTTTGTTGAAAGATCTCATTGTGAAATTGCCGTTCCAAAAGCACTTTTGGGTGTTGTCAGCTCGTTTTCTGCAGCGTTGAAAATTCCAAGTGGTTTCAGTGGCAAGTCGCTGTAAGTCTAAGCCTGACGTAAGTGCATCAAAGCACATAAAAATCATGGTTTCAAAGTGGGGCTTGTCCTAAAATCTTAGGCTTAAACGTTCGCATATAACAAAGCGTTTAAGAGGGATTTGGCACGCGTGGCATTTTTAGTATGCGTTGGGTTCAGTGTTTAAGGCGCTATGCGGTAGCTTTTGTATTGCGTGCCTGCACCCCTTAACGCGGGTA
>NZ_JYOQ01000021.1:0-6455 GCF_000960545.1 Vibrio sp. S457-15
CAAGAGCTAGCTGCTGAAGTAGCCAAACTCAAAAGACAGTTGGCAGAACAAGCAGAAGAGCTAGATATCGTAAAAAAGGCCGCCACCTACTTCGCGAAAAATCTAAAGTAGATTGCTATGAATTCATGCTTGAACACTTGCTGTGCTTCAGTGTTGTCCGCATGGTTAAGGTATTCAGGGTTTCTCGAAGTGGGTTTTATTATTGGATTAAGCATCGCCACAAGGCCATCCAGCGCGAGACAATTCGTCAAGAGCTTGATACAAAGGTCAAAGATGCTTTTGACAACAGTAAAGGTCGAGATGGTTCAAGATGTATCCAGAAAGAACTCGCTGAGAACGGTAATAGCCATAATGTTAAAACCATTGCAGCCAGCATGAAGCGTCAGGATTTAACGCCGAAAGCGGCACGCAAGTTTAAGTGTACAACGGACAGCAAACATAAGATGCCTGTAGCTCCGAACTTGCTAGCTCAGGACTTTACTGCAACGGCTCCGAGTCAAAAATGGGCGGGCGATATCACGTATCTTGCCACAAGTGAAGGCTGGTTGTATTTGGCTGTGATCATTGACCTTTAATCACGGCAAGTAATTGGTTGGTCAATGGATACGAAGATGATGGCAACACTGGTCTGCGATGCATTATCAATGGGGTAGCCAGTATTGCTCGAAAGATTATCGAGACCTCATAACTGCTTATAATCTAAAGCAAAGTATGAGTAGAAAAGGAAACTGCTGGGATAATGCGTGTGTTGAGAGCTTCTTCCATTCGATGAAGGTTGAAGCGCTCCAGTACGAACCGATCATGACCAGAGATGAGATGCGCCAAACAGTCTTCGAGTACATTGAGGTTGATTATAATCGGACGAGAAGGCACAGTGCTCTTGGGTATCTAAGCCCAGTTAACTTTGAACAGAAAAATGTCGCTTAATGAAGTGTCCAGTCTGGCTGGAGCAGATCAGTTCATAGAACAACGCTTGGCATTATTCCTTCGATGCCAATAGTGACGTCATATGATGGTAAGAGCTGGTAAAATTGCTTAAAAAAGTGATGACCGATGAAAAACATCGGTCATAGTGCATAGTGCCATTAGGTTTTTGGATTTGGAACGTATAGCGGGAATCGAACCCACATCATCATATTGTACGCTTTGCGTTCATATTTCTTGATAATCAGTGGCTTGGCTAGTCAATTTTAATTAAGAAGGCCAAGTCAGTTAGAACGCTATAGCATGAAAAAGTGCTATATTGAAAGCATCACATCTTCACGTCCCCACAGAAGGAACAATACTATGCCGACCTACCAGGTCACTTACTTCAACGCGAAACACGCCGTGATGGATAGCGAAGCTATCTTCATGAAAAACCTAACGAACGCAAAGCGCTCAGCAGAGCATCATTCGCCAGAGGGTACTGACCAAATTGAAATCAAAGATTTAATGGATCAAGTGCTGACTCGATTGACGCCTGAGCAAGGCTGGATTGATAGCACCGAAGAGTGATATTGCTTAGCAATCACGGTTCGTTTGGAGTGTCATCAATAAATACACAGGCTTGATTAGTTTTTCGTATTAACCTTTGACACAGTTTAATTTGTTTGTCTGTCAAAGCCTGTTCACGGTTGAGTTGATCGAGTAAACCTGCAAGCATGTCTCTGTCCAAATTACTCAGTTTTTCAGAATGCATGAGGAGTGTCGTATTGATAAGTTCAGAGAGGTTTCTTGAACTCACAATCCCCATTCCTTATCCCACTTCTTTTGTTCCTCAATCTCTTCTATTCGTTTGCGGACATCCTTTCTCTTTAACTCTTCTGGTATCCGCTTAATCCCTTTTCCTTTCGGATTAAGACCAAGTTGTTTCTGCTTTTGTGTCGGTTTAAGTAACTTGCTCACATATAATCCTATTTTTTAATGGTCAACTTAATTTCACACCACATCCATGTTGGCTATGAAAGAGACAATGATACTACACAAGTCAGCACAAAATAGACACAAGCGTGTTATATGCTTATCTAAATTAGCTAAGCTTAAATTAATTAAGATAAGACTCGCTCAATTAATTGTGGCATTTCACTTTTCACAAAAAGTCTGAAAATCTCAAACTTTGCTATTTATAAGAAAGCCATGCATACCAAAGTTAGTGTACATCGTGTCCTCACTATGTTGATTTGGATACCAATGTTGTAACGTACTATGTGCCAGTTTTCCCGTGGCAAACTTTGGCTTAACACAGAGAGCCAAAAACCGTTGACAGTAGGTACCAAATCATCAAGTTCTCAATTATTTTTAAGCAAAGTTGAATATGATTTTTCTTTGCTTAGAGTCGATTTCTTTAACAGTAATGTTTACTTGAGTGCCAAGTGCAAAAGTTGCCGTTTGGCTTGAGATTTTTTGTTTGATCGCATCAAATTCAAAATCGCCATTTTGAAAACTGGATAAAGGTATGAGACCTTCGATTCTGTTTTCCTCCAGCTCTACAAAAACACCAAAGTGCGTAACTCCAGAAACGCTTCCCATGAAGTTTCCTCCAATAAATGGTTTCATGTAGTGGCATTTCAGTGCTGATTCAACCTCACGACTTACTTCATCAGCTTGGCGAGATTGATGTGAACAGTGCACACTAAGTTGCTCAATCTCTTTTGTATCGTAAGGGTAACTATTCGAAATCCCTGCTAGCTGGCGTATCGGCTTGAGCTTCATTAACAGGCTACGTAATTTACCAGTAGTTTTCTCTCGAAGTTTGGCACGGATGGCACGATGAATGAGTAAATCAGGGTAACGACGAATTGGAGATGTAAAGTGTGCGTAAGCATCGTATGCTAAGCCAAAGTGGCCCAAGTTTTTAGGCGAATATTCAGCTTGGCTTTGAGAGCGCAGCAGCAAGGTACGTATTATGTCACACTCATCCAAATCTCGAACTTGATCTAAAAGTGCGTTGTAGTCGTGAGACGTTGGCTTGTCACCCCCCGCCAAAGTTAGCCCTTTTTCCGCAAGTAACATTCTCAGTGAGGTTAGCTTTTTCATCTGAGGGCCAGAGTGGACACGATATAGGCTCGGTATTTTATTTAGCTCTAGAAATTGCGCAGTAGCAACGTTAGCGCACAGCATAAACTCTTCGATCATTCGGTGAGCGTCATTTCGAACAACAGGGACGATAGAGGCAATCTTCTTTTTGTTGTTTAGCTTAAAAGCGAGCTCTTGTGTATCAAAGTCAATCGCTCCACGAACTCTGCGTTGGCCAGATAAGTTCAAATATAAACGATGAAGATTCACCAAATACTGCGCAATATTATTTTTAGGGTTGTTGCTTTGGTATGTTGTTTTAGCCGAAGATTGCATGATAATGCGGTTAGCGTCGTCGTACGTTAATCTGGCATGAGAGTGAATGATGCCTTCAGAAAACTCTGAATCTAGCATGTTACCCTCATCATCAAAGGTCATCTCGCATACCATTACTAATCTGTCTTCATTGGGGTTTAGTGAACACAAACCATTAGATAGAGACTCTGGCAGCATTGGCACAACGCATCCAGGGAAATAAACGGATGTAGCGCGACTCTGCGCTTCAAGATCTAAATGGTCATTTGGTTTAACGTAGTGAGATACGTCAGCAATTGCGACGAAAAGCTTCCACTGACCGTTGTCCATTTGATACCCATAAACAGCATCATCAAAGTCTTTTGCGTCATCACCATCAATAGTGACAAAAGGTAAATCTCGATAGTCCACTCGTGATGTCTTGTCCTTTTCTTCCACCTGAGAGCCGAAGGCAGAAGCAGCATCAAGTACGTCTTTATCCCATTTGTCATTGATTCCATGACGACGCAAAGCCAATTTCACTTCTATACCAGCTTCTCCCGGACGCCCTAGCACTTCCGCTACCTCAACGGTAGTTGGTTGTCTATGGTCTGGGTAAGTATTGATTTTACAGTGGACAAGTTTGCCGACATTTTTAGCAATCAGTTCATTTGGAGTGACGTAAATGGTTTGAGTTAACTTCGAGTTTTCTGGCAATAAGTAAAGTTTAGAACCTTTTCTTTTTAACAAACCCACTATGTGAGTTGTTTTTCGCTCCACGATCTTGATAAACCGATGGTTTGAACGACCTTGTTGCTGCGGATGTCCTTTCAACACCAGTACAATATCACCATCAAACACATGACTAAGTTGATGCTTTGGTAAGAATAGATCTTTCTCATTATCGTCGTAGGTGAGAAAACCAAAACCGTCTGCATGGATGCTTATCTTGCCAGTCACTAGCGATGATTGGTCAACTCTCTTGTAGCCTTTTCTTCTCGTGAAAATAAGCTGACCATCACGTTCCATGGCTCTTAAGCGTTTTTTTAAGGCATTTTTCTCAGGCTCGTCATTCAAACCAGATGAATGAGAAATCTGTTCATAGCTTAAGTAGTTTTTTACTTTATCGAATAGGCTAAGAATAGAATCTCGGCTAGGAATAACATTGTCATATTTAGTGTGGTTTAGTGATTGAGCGGATATATTTAATTTCATTTAATTCTCTTTTTATTCGCCAATCGCTTTTAATATAAACCTATTTATATGAGCAAAGCACTAGGCGAACTGATTCATTCTTGAATCATATTAGTTATTATGTGGGTATTTATTGGCATTTTGCCAAAGGTATATACTGAAATGACTTATTAGACGGGGCTATTTGCGTAGCAAAGTGAGGTGAATCTTAACGTTTAAGTTCAAGTGACTTGGGTATATAAATTTGGATGAAAGTTTGTGATGATAAAAAGAAGAGATAATAGGCACCAACGAATGTTGATGCCATAGAGTCAGTTACATTACAGTAACTTCGCCTGCTTGCAGACCTTTTTTACCTTGCTCAACAACGTAAGATACTTTTTGGCCTTCAGAAAGTGTTTTGAAGCCAGTTGAGACAATTGATTGGAAATGAACAAACAAGTCTTCACCACCATTCTCTGGAGAAATAAAGCCGAAACCTTTAGTTTCGTTGAACCATTTTACTGAACCAGTTGATTTATTAGACATAGATACCTCTATATAAGATAGTTTTAATAGTAAATGTTATAGCTAATAAGCGCTATTATATGATTTAGAGATATATATTTTTTCGCAGGAACGTAAACGAGGAAATCGATGAAGAACTGAGAGAAATTTGATCTTAAAATAATTAAATAGCTCTTTTCTTAAGAGCTGATGTGCAGTATACCGATAAAATTACTAAAGGCTAGCTTTTTATTTTTTATTTTTACCTTATAACTTTAACAGTAGTTCTTTCCTGTAGAACGTGTTATGCAATAGAAAAACTCTAACTAGTGATTACTTTCTGGTACTAGTTACTAAAGAGCTATCTCATGTTGTAATTTATGAAATTACAACAAACTCAAAGCTAAACCCATGATTAGATTAAATTTTTATTTCTAGGTAAGCTTTATAAAAGCAAATGTTTAGAAAGATCTTGCACCTACTCAAATGAGGAAAAACGGGAAATATCTATCTATTTACTTCAATGAGTGTATAGTGAGGTCAGCTCCGAAACGTGAGCTATTGATGAAACATACAGTTCGAGTCTCTTCTTAGTTTTTTTCGAGTCATATCGTTATACAACTCCCATAGCAACTTATTCTTTATCTTCCATTAAATAGCCCCCAGTTTGGTTTTTAACTATAAAAAATAGCTTCATAGACTGTAACCCTATTTAAAAAGGTCCAACTTAGAATTTTGAACTAAACATGAAGTAAAAGTTCTTTTAGTTGTGATTTTTGACCATTTAGATACGTTATCCTTTGGAGCTATTCTTTATCATTGTTAATGAGCACTTATAGTCGTATGTTGAAACAGGCTTACTTCAGCCACTTTAGGCTATCCTTCATGTAAAAATATAGCCTGCATATTCAATGTACTTTTGATGAATATGTTCAAACAGGAACAAGAATGAGAAAAAAACGAGATAAATCTCCAAGAAAATACAAAAAAAGCGGCTACGAGGTTAAGTTTGAGCAGATGGTTAAAGAATACCATGATGCCAAAGAGACGCTAGAATCAATGAAAGAAGGTTCTGAGGAGTATAATAAGCAGAAAAATCTCTGCGAATCTCTGTTTGCTAGTGCTGAACGCTTCTTTAAGCAAAATCAGTAATACTATAAAGAATTAGACCTAATTCTATAGTGATTGTGGTGTGCAAGTGTCAACCGCTTCGCATCACTATCATTCTGTTCTGCTCCAGTCAGACTGGACACTTCATTAAGCGACATTTTGCTGTTCAAAGTTAACTGGGCTTAGATACCCAAGAGCACTGTGCCTTCTCGTCCGATTATAATCAACCTCAATGTACTCGAAGACTGTTTGGCGCATCTCATCTCTGGTCATTATTGGTTCGTATTGAATCGCTTCCACTTTCATCGAATGGAAGAAGCTCTCAACACAGGCATTGTCCCAGCAGTTTCCTTTCCTGCTCATACTTTGTTTTA
>NZ_JYOQ01000022.1:0-1495 GCF_000960545.1 Vibrio sp. S457-15
TCATCAACTCGAAACTCCTTCGGGTTGTATGGTTAAGTGACTAAGCGTACACGGTGGATGCCTTGGCAGTCAGAGGCGATGAAAGACGTAGTAACTTGCGATAAGCCCAGATTAGGTAGTAACAACCATTTGAGTCTGGGATTTCTGAATGGGGAAACCCACGTGCATAAGCACGTATCCTTACCTGAATACATAGGGTAAGGAGGCGAACCGGGGGAACTGAAACATCTAAGTACCCCGAGGAAAAGAAATCAACCGAGATTCCGAAAGTAGCGGCGAGCGAAATTGGACTAGCCCTTAAGCTTTACACGCGTTAGACGAACGGTCTGGAAAGTCCGACGATACAGGGTGATAGTCCCGTAGTTGACGACGTGTGTTCAGTGAAATCGAGTAGGGCGGGACACGTGATATCCTGTCTGAATATGGGGGGACCATCCTCCAAGGCTAAATACTACTGACTGACCGATAGTGAACCAGTACCGTGAGGGAAAGGCGAAAAGAACCCCTGTGAGGGGAGTGAAATAGAACCTGAAACCGTGTACGTACAAGCAGTAGGAGCAGGCTTTGTCCTGTGACTGCGTACCTTTTGTATAATGGGTCAGCGACTTATATTCAGTGGCAAGGTTAACCATCTAGGGGAGCCGTAGGGAAACCGAGTCTTAACTGGGCGTTCAGTCTCTGGATATAGACCCGAAACCAGGTGATCTAGCCATGGGCAGGTTGAAGGTTGAGTAACATCAACTGGAGGACCGAACCGACTAATGTTGAAAAATTAGCGGATGACTTGTGGCTAGGGGTGAAAGGCCAATCAAACCTGGAGATAGCTGGTTCTCCCCGAAAGCTATTTAGGTAGCGCCTCGGACGAATACTACTGGGGGTAGAGCACTGTTAAGGCTAGGGGGTCATCCCGACTTACCAACCCTTTGCAAACTCCGAATACCAGTAAGTACTATCCGGGAGACACACGGCGGGTGCTAACGTCCGTCGTGGAGAGGGAAACAACCCAGACCGCCAGCTAAGGTCCCAAATTACTACTAAGTGGGAAACGATGTGGGAAGGCTCAGACAGCCAGGATGTTGGCTTAGAAGCAGCCATCATTTAAAGAAAGCGTAATAGCTCACTGGTCGAGTCGGCCTGCGCGGAAGATGTAACGGGGCTAAGTAGTAAACCGAAGCTGCGGCAATACTCTTTGAGTATTGGGTAGGGGAGCGTTCTGTAAGCGGTTGAAGGTGTGTGGTAACGCATGCTGGACGTATCAGAAGTGCGAATGCTGACATGAGTAACGATAAAGGGGGTGAAAAACCTCCTCGCCGGAAGACCAAGGGTTCCTGTCCAACGTTAATCGGGGCAGGGTAAGTCGACCCCTAAGGCGAGGCCGAAAGGCGTAGTCGATGGGAAACGGGTTAATATTCCCGTACTTCTTACAATTGCGATGGGGGGACGGAGAAGGCTAGGTGGGCCTGGCGACGGTTGTCCAGGTTCAAGTGCGTAGGCT
>NZ_JYOQ01000023.1:0-385 GCF_000960545.1 Vibrio sp. S457-15
ACCCTGAGATGATGGTGTTTTTTGCCTCTGCACTGGCAAGAGACTATCAAGACTCAATGGATAACTATACTAAACGTTTGCTGCATCCCCTCACTTACGTCATTCCCTATGATCATCTCGTCCGTAATCAGGCGGATACGCTGCTTGGTGGCTTTGACAAAGTGAACCAAGCGGCGGAACGATTTGGTACATCAGGCCGTGTTTATCCACGCGAGGTCAAAAATTTTATCGGTAAAGGACTCATTGCAAAAAACGTACATGGCTTAGCGATCCTTGATGAAAAGGCGTAAAAAGCGGTCATACATTCGCACGAATAATTCAATTCGGGATTGAAATGATTGTCATTCATAAGCGCTTGAAATGGTTTAATATAAGATCAACGTAA
>NZ_JYOQ01000024.1:0-648 GCF_000960545.1 Vibrio sp. S457-15
CAAGAGCTAGCTGCTGAAGTAGCCAAACTCAAAAGACAGTTGGCAGAACAAGCAGAAGAGCTAGATATCGTAAAAAAGGCCGCCACCTACTTCGCGAAAAATCTAAAGTAGATTGCTATGAATTCATGCTTGAACACTTGCTGTGCTTCAGTGTTGTCCGCATGGTTAAGGTATTCAGGGTTTCTCGAAGTGGGTTTTATTATTGGATTAAGCATCGCCACAAGGCCATCCAGCGCGAGACAATTCGTCAAGAGCTTGATACAAAGGTCAAAGATGCTTTTGACAACAGTAAAGGTCGAGATGGTTCAAGATGTATCCAGAAAGAACTCGCTGAGAACGGTAATAGCCATAATGTTAAAACCATTGCAGCCAGCATGAAGCGTCAGGATTTAACGCCGAAAGCGGCACGCAAGTTTAAGTGTACAACGGACAGCAAACATAAGATGCCTGTAGCTCCGAACTTGCTAGCTCAGGACTTTACTGCAACGGCTCCGAGTCAAAAATGGGCGGGCGATATCACGTATCTTGCCACAAGTGAAGGCTGGTTGTATTTGGCTGTGATCATTGACCTTTAATCACGGCAAGTAATTGGTTGGTCAATGGATACGAAGATGATGGCAACACTGGTCTGCGATGCACGCTGACTAC
>NZ_JYOQ01000025.1:0-388 GCF_000960545.1 Vibrio sp. S457-15
GTTAATGTCATCGCGTCCGAATTGGGCGAGTTTGGTCGAGCATAAGAAAACAATGAGTGTGGAAGCCCAAGAAATCCTCATCTCTTGCTTGAACGAACTCTACCCATCTTTAGTGGATGAATTTGCTAGCCAAATGAATACGGATGAAACGCTATCTATTCCGGGCGGGAAAAAGATCCAAGATTTACTGGAAGTGTTGCAAAGCAAACATCACTGGTCTATTGATGCGGATTACTCACTAGCCGAGAACAACTACTGGTTCTGGTATCGCTCACAAGACAAAGAAGAACCAAGGCTTGGTGTCCGCGGGGAAGAGGCTGGAGAAGACAAAGAACTGCCGCTCGATATCGGCAGACAAGTGAATCGCTTGCGCCAGACCTTGCTTGAC
>NZ_JYOQ01000026.1:0-3464 GCF_000960545.1 Vibrio sp. S457-15
TGCCAATTTTGAATTTTTACCACGCTAGTTAACACTGAAATTGAACGTCGATACGACAATTTCAACTTTGAGCTTTTACCACTAGATCTTGCGATATAGCTGCGTTTTTCCTCTTGCAAACTAACGCCCTGTTAAGGTGTGAGCAACGCAATACCGAAGCTCCCGCATACCGCCTTAAACACTAAACCCAACGCATAGTAAAAATGCCATGCGTTGCGAATCACTCTTGAACAGTTTGTTATAACCGTCTACAACAGTGCCTGTAACTTAGTCAAAATAACCTCGGAATATAAACCCGACAAAACACCAATGATTAGCCCACCGACAAAATCCTCAACCGTAATTGCTTTTGTTGTTTCAGGCTTTCTTGATACAAGCAAGCTAACGACTAACCCCAAAGCTATACTACCTAAAAGTACTTCCCAATTGATGGTAGGTAGATCTGTACCAGAAACTAGCGTACTTTTAATAACATACCCAACTAAAGCTCCAATCATTCCCCCAGTTGGAACAGCAAAGGCAGACGGAAGTATTAGAATCCTTGAAGTACTGGAGCGAGTATGCACTACATCATCAGCCATCTTATAAGAAGCCTTAAATGATACATCCATTCTCTTTTGCTTTAACAAATGCGGAGCTCTGAAAGAAAAGGGGAAAGAAATTGTACTTCCCACTGGGAGTGAAACACCTTTCGAAAAGGTTCCATTTTGTGCTTTTTCAAGACGCTCAATAACCCTTTGCAATTTATCTTTATTTATTGCATAGGCTTTAGGTAAAAACGAATCTGTTGATTCAAAGCTTATAACCTCTTTCTCTAGCCGTTCAACGTCCTCCCATTCATCAATTCTTAATGCTTCTTCCGCCCAATAAGGTGTTGTAGGTTGCGATTTTCTTTTTGAAAAAATCGATGCATAAATATCTACGCTCTCAACGAAAAACACTGCCATAGACTCGACGAAAGACATTTTTTTACGGCGTTTTCTAGCGTAAGCACTTTCAACCGCTTTTTCCAATTCTCTAATCAGTCGTCTTTTCTTATCTTCCAATTCAGTCAAATTAGTTGCGTCTAAATCATCACCGACTGACAATACTCGACCTGCAGACAACATATTAAAAACTTGCAAATCCAAGATCGGCTGTCCAGAAATGTTCGTAATGTCCAAAGTCATCGAATATTCTTGGCTACCCGCAATATATTCCTGTGACCTTATGTTAATTGCTATGTGTTCCAATTCTTTCATTTTATACTCATAAGGTTATAACGCCCTGTTAAGGTGTGAGCAACGCAATACCGAAGCTCCCGCATACCACCTTAAACACTAAACACAACGCATGGTAAAAATGCCACGCGTTGCGAATCACTCTTAAACAGATTGTTATGTTTTAGTAGCCTCGATCTCATTGCCAGCAATAGTACACAAAACCAAACCACTTTCTTTTTCGCTAGAACTAATAACGAGTTTCCCAGATGAATCCCAAACTGAGCTTTTACCACAAGTTTTCCAGCCACCTGTTTCTGAGATATGGTTGCTTAGAAGTACTGGAACTCGTTGCTCTAAAGCAATTTCGGATAGGATTTTAGAGTCAGCGGTAAAGCCATTACCAGAAATTAGAGCACTTACAACATAAGCATCTGCACCGAGCTTTTTAGCTCGCTGAGAATGTTCCGGTGTTATAAAGTCGGCACAAATAGCCAGTGCTATTTGATGCCCATTAACAGTAAAGAAGTAATCCGTCGTCCCAAAAGAACAATACTTATCTTCGCCTTCATGCAGATATTGCTTTGAATAAAATTGGACTGAGCCATCGGGAAAACAAACTACCGCACCTATTGTTGGCTTTGAGGAATTGTTAGCTTTTAGCGGGCAACCTGCAATAACTATAATCTCATTTTCAACTGACGCTTGAGAGAGTTCTCTAAAACTCAACGGCTCAGGCGAAAACGCTAGCTCAGCAACCAAATCTAACTCATAACCCGTCAATGATAATTCCGGAAAAACGACAACATCAACTTTGTAAGAAGATGATTCCGCGATCATTTTAATGTGATTTTCAATATTTCCACATAAGTCGCCTCTCACGAGCGGGATTTGAGCCAAGCTTATAATTACACCAGTTTCCAAGTTTCCTCCTTAAAACATAACGCCGCGTTAAGGGGTGAACAACGCAAGCCACCAAATCTAAATTATTGTGCCATAAACACAAAAGCTAAACTTAGAACCAAAATTGCCAAGCGTTGAGAATCCCTCTTGAACGCTTTGTTATGTGTGTGCCTGCTCTTGCACGACCCTCACCCACTTGGAACGCCACTCCTGCGCTTCCATTGGGTCTGGCCAGAACTCTTTCTGTTTACGGATAAGCCCATTTTCTACCGTATGGAAAGTAATAGCACGCGCCTTTTGAACGCTATCAGATATAGATACATCAGTGACTACTGTTTCGCCATCGCAGACGATTGAATGAACGACGAACTCCCAAGTACCATTTGCTGGATAGAAAGAGTTGATTGCTGTGAAGTTGTCTCGTCCAACAGTAAGCTCACCAGATTGAGGCCAAAACCCTTCAAAATCTGGGCTAAGCCATTCACTTGCTTTCGCGAAATCATTAGTTTTCATTGCGTCCCAAAAAGCTAAGACGACTTCCTTTGAATTCATTATTTCCCTCCAAGCACATAACGCCGCGTTAAGTGGTGAGCAACGCAGACCACCCTACCTAAACCATTGTGCCGTAAACACTAAAGCTGAATCAAACTGAGAATGCCAAGCGTTGGGAATCCGTCTTAAACGCTTTGTTATGGCTCTGGACTTGAAAGGTACTCTGCGGCAACCCAACCTTTAACCCCATTACCTTTAATAAATACCCAACCACCACTTGTTTGAATAACCTCAACCTTGTCCCCAGCGACCACTTGATTGACTACCTTTGAGTTAGTCGTTGGTTCAGCTCTTACACGTAAACTTTTAACTTCAACCGTACTAAACAAGGTAACTGATTCAGGAGGAGAACCAAAAAAGTTGGCAACTAATAAGAAAGCTACAATGGTTAGCAACGTTTTACCTAGCAAGGAACTACCTTTACCAGTGTTTGACGAGACTTCCTTCGGATTACCGCTACCCGTTAAATTCTGACTATATGAAAGGCCGGAACCGGGAATTCCTACCGTTGCTTTCACACCCTTTTTGCCAATATTTACCGTAGCACCTGGCTTTCCGATTGAGGTGCTAACACCACTTTTACTAACGTTAACATGAAGTCCTGGTGCGATTTTTATACGCTTTCGAAATTTGAATCCCATAATTCCCTCTAGACAGCCAAACGTTGAATATCGTGTGAGCCATAACGCCCTGCTAAGGGGTGAGCAACGCAATACCAAAGCCGCCGCATACCACCTTAATCACCAAATTGAACGCATAGTAAAAATGCCACGCGTTGCGAATCCCTCTTGAGCAGTTTGTTAGTTTGCA
>NZ_JYOQ01000027.1:0-4190 GCF_000960545.1 Vibrio sp. S457-15
AAGAGCGAGAAGCCAATCAACGTGCAGCTATAAACTTAACAAAGCATTTAAGAGTGATTCGCAACGCTTGGCAGTTTCGCTTCGCTCAAGTATAGCCAAGCGCTGCTCACACCTTAATGCGGCGTTATAAGGCTGGGAGGTCTCGATGAGTGAAGTTGAAAAGATAGAGTTTGTGTCGTTAGGTGAGTTTAGAATGGGATGTGAAGGATATGGCCTAATTATTTCTACTACTCATGGTGCCATTGACATTTTCAAAGATGAAATTATCTCGGTAAATTCTCAAGATCCGGAGCGTGTCGTCATGCACTCAAAATGTGGCGATTATCTTCTAATCAACGGTGAGTTCGACCAGTATATTGTAGATATTAGAGAATTGCGTATAAGCGTCTATCGCACAACCATTCGGACTAATGGGATATGGTCGGAAGAGATAGCAGTATTTGGCAAAGAAAAAACTCATATAAATGGCTTTTCTCGTCACTACTATGTGCAGTTTCCTTTTGTAATTCAGCAAGACTTTAAAAAGACGTTATCTCATTACAAATCACTTAGAGAGCAACAACTATTGGAAATGGAGAGCGCCTTATAACAAAGCATTTAAGAGTGACTCACAACGCTTGGCGATTTCAGTTTAAACTCAGTTTTAGTGTTTAAGGTGCAATGGTTTGGGTTGGGTGTTTTGCGTTGTTCGCACCTTAATGCGGCGTTATGTTTAATCACGTAAAATCAGTTGGTTGCATCTTTTCTTTGCATTCTCGGCTATCTAATTTTGGTCTTGTCGGCAAGTTAACTTCAGTGTTCGCTGTTTTCTGGACTCCAATTCGTGGGCGTTAAAAATTCAGAGTGTTGCCTCATTTAAGTTCAGTGCGTTTGTGAGTCGAATGAAGCGATCTTAGTTGCAAAGTTTGAGCTCAAGTTTTCGGTTTCTCACGCTAACACTCAAAGTCATTACGACTAAATTTATGAGTTAATTCAGCCTTTTAGCGTCTGGTTTTGGTTTTCAAAGGTAAGTCGAGTTAAGCTCTTGGTATCGTAAAACTTAACCCTTTGAGTCTTAAACATAACAAGGCGTTTAAGCGGGATTCATGCCGCGTGGCATTTTGGGTTTGCAGTGAGTTTGGGTGGTGAAGGTGGTCTGCGGAAAGTTGGTTTATGCGGCATTCACCCCTTAACGCAGCGTTATGCACTTATAGAAAGGGACGGTCGTGATAGGTAGAAAGTGGACCTTTGAGGTTGGTGGAAAAACAAAAGATGAACTGTTGTTAAAGCTCTCAGAGAACAAAATTAGCTTCAACGCTTATGGAATACTTCTATTTATGTCAGAGCACTTCCTTACCAATAAAAACCCCAAAAATGTAACAGTAGTCGCCTTAAGAGTTGATGAACTTGGGTTTGAGGCGGGGGCTATTTATTCGGATATCATTGATGCAGCAATTTCTCGAGGTTTACAGCTTTGCTCCTTGGAGTTAGCTGCGAGTTTACGATTGCATCATTTAAAACAACAAGATGGTAATCAAATCACTGTCGCTTCACGTGCGGTCTTTGATGACGTAAATTATCCAAACGGTTTTTACCTGAGAGCTAATTGCGAAGAACTTTGGCTTAGAGGTTATCGCGCTAGCGACGATTGGGTTTGGGAAGCCGATAGTCTTTTCGCTTTTGTAGAACCACGTGCATAACAAGGCGTTTAAGCGGGATTCATGCCGCGTGGCATTTTTGGTATGCGGTTGTTTTTGGTGTTGAAAGTGGTCTGCGGAAGTTTGGTTTAGGCGGCATTCACCCCTTAACGCAGCGTTAGCCGTCATGGAGCTTGCTATGCTCAAAGTGATAGAATAGTATCACTTTAGTATTTCTTTGGAGCAGCTCTTATGAAAGTAGAACTAGTTACATCACTAAAACGTCAAGCAACCAAGATCCTCGCAGATCTTCATGACACTAAAGAACCAGTGTTAATTACCGAGCATGGTAAGCCATCTGCGTATCTAGTTGATGTTGATGATTACGAGTTTATGCAAAATCGTTTGGCGATTCTTGAGGGGATCGCTCGAGGTGAACGCGCACTAGCTGACGGTAAAGCGGTAAGTCATGATGAAGCCAAGGACAAAATGTCAAAATGGCTGAAATAATCTGGACTGAGCCAGCGTTATCTGACCTCAACGATATCGCAGAATACATCGCACTTGAAAATATTGTTGCTGCAAAGCAGTTAGTGCAAACGATTTTCTCCAAAGTCGAACGACTACAAACTTTCCCAGAGTCAGGTCGTATTCCACCAGAACTAGAACATTTAAGTTATCGTGAAGTTGTAGTTAATCCATGTCGTGTTTTCTATAAGCAAGACGGCGATAAGGTGTTTATTCTGTTTGTTATGTGTGCTGAGAGAGATTTACGCAAGTTCCTGTTGAGTAAGCAATAACCGTTGGGAATGAGCGGCTAACAAAGCGTTTAAGAGTGATTCGTAACGCGTGGCATTTTTGCCATGCGTTGGTTTCGGTGTTTACGGTGATATGCAGAGGTTTCCGTGTTGCGTTACTCACACCTTAACGCGGCGTTAAATGGCAAGAGGCTGTAATGATCGTGACAAAGTTTAAGTCCGAAAGGTCAGACGATAGAGAATTAAAATTAATGTCAGCGCAAATGGATGTCATTAGGTCTGGTGTCAGATCTTTGATCTATGCAAGGCAAATTAGTGAGCTAAAAAATAGTAATAACTGTTTTTGGGTATCAACTTGCAACGCGCATTATGGTCATTTCATTGAGTCTTGGGCTAAATGCTTTGGAAACTACAGTGAGGACACACACTGGAAAAAACTAGATGTTTATCGAGGTAGCTTCCGAAAAGAAATGTTCAAGGAACTTGATACTTATGAGGGTAAGTTCGTTGCTTACCTTAAGGAGGTACTTGCTTTAAGAAATGAGTTCTTTTCACACACAGATTTGTCGAAAGACTCAATTTCTTTGGACTTCCCAAAGCTTGATATAGCTTTGGACTTCCCAAAGCTTGATATAGCTTTGGACTCGTTTATTTTCCTCTACAAGGTTTTACAAAGACGTTTGTTAACTGCTGAGAGTCTGGTTGTAGACCGCGGACCACTTGATTTTAAAGTATGGATGTCAAATCTAGAAGAAGAGGCTGCTAAAGTAATTACGGTCGCTTATGACGCTAGTAAAAACATAGATGAGTACCAGTAAAAAGCCATTTAACAAGCAATTTAAGAGGGATTCACAACGCTTGGCATTTTTGCTTCTACTTCAAATTTAGTGTTTATGGCACAATGCTTTAAGTTTGGGTGGAGGCGTTGTTCACCCCTTAATTGGGCGTTATAACACAGAATCAACTTCTTGCTCAAAAGGATTAGTTGAACTATTATTTGTACGTTATTTTGTACTAATGGGAGTTCAATATGAGTCGTATTCATTTCGATCAAGATATTCAGCCTTTATCTGAGTTTCGTGCCGGTGTAGCTTCATACATCAAACAAATCAATGAGACTCGTCGTCCATTGGTTATTACGCAACGTGGCAAAGGTGTTGCTGTTGTTCTCGATGTTGCTGAGTATGAAGCAATGCAAGAGAAAATCGAATTACTGGAAGAAATGCGCACAGCAGAAGCTCAGTTAGCTTCTGGTCTCGGTGTTTCCAATGATGATGCGCGTGCTCAAGTACTTGGGCGCATTAAGAAATGAAAGTAGTCTGGTCTCCATTAGCACTTCAGAAACTAGGTGATGCAGCGGAGTTTATTTCTTTGGATAATCCACCTGCGGCAGAGAAGTGGGTAAACGAAGTTTTTGATAAAACTGAACTCCTTGGAAGTATGCCTGAAATGGGGCGGTTTGTTCCTGAAATGCCCCATACGAATTATCGTGAAATCATCTTTGGTCACTATCGTATTATCTACAGTTTAAGTCACGAAATTCGCGTACTAACAGTTCGTAATTGTCGTCAAATTTTATCGGAAGATGACGTGTAAAACTGTGTTATAACAAACTGTTTAAGAGTGATTCGCAACGCGTGGCATTTTTGCTATGCGTTGCGTTTAGTGTTTAAGGTGGCATGCGGAAGCATCGGTATTGCGTTGCTCACACCTTAACAGGGCGTTATGCGACTTTATTGGAGTAATTAACTAGTGGCAAAGAAAAAACCTCTATCCCATTATGTTCCCAAATTTAGCAACAAGTATTGGGCTGACG
>NZ_JYOQ01000028.1:0-417168 GCF_000960545.1 Vibrio sp. S457-15
AGAATTTGCTTGGCGACCATAGCGTTTTGGACCCACCTGACTCCATTCCGAACTCAGAAGTGAAACGAAATAGCGCCGATGGTAGTGTGGGGCTTCCCCATGTGAGAGTAGGACATCGCCAGGCTTTAATTTAGTTTTTTCCTTTTTAAAAGGCGAAGACAAAAGTTAAGAGAGCCCGTTTGTAAAAGCGGGCTTTTTTAGTCCTCACGGACACAAATAATGTGCTGATATGGCTCAGTCGGTAGAGCGCATCCTTGGTAAGGATGAGGTCCCCAGTTCGATTCTGGGTATCAGCACCATTTATTATTTGTTTTATGTTTTAAATTAAAGCCTAAAACAAAATGTAAAGAATTTTACTTGGCGACCATAGCACTTTGGACCCACCTGACTTCCATTCCGAACTCAGAAGTGAAACGAAGTAGCGTCGATGGTAGTGTGGGGCTTCCCCATGTGAGAGTAGAACATCGCCAGGTTCTTATTTAGACTCCAGAGTCTAACCAGTGCGGAGCGGTAGTTCAGTTGGTTAGAATACCGGCCTGTCACGCCGGGGGTCGCGGGTTCGAGTCCCGTCCGCTCCGCCACTTATTTAGAAAGCCTTGCTAGAAATAGCAAGGCTTTCATCGTTTAAGGCCAAGTCATTTTCCCCTTCAGAGAAACTAATTCCGTTTCAGTGCTCGGTACTTATTCCAACCCTTGTAGTCCGGCCATTTATACGGAATCCTCATTCGCAATAGCGATGCTCTCTCATCTACAAGCACCTGTCTTTGCCTATCTGTATTCTAGGCATATACAAACTAATTTGACTCATTTTGGTTTGCTTAAGAAGAATAAGCTTTATGGCTTTGTTGATTCATTTAGTCCTAGCCTAAAAGCTTTGGTTTTCATTTGTGTCTTGAGTCTAGCTTCAGTATAGTTAGTATTTCGTTGCCATATCATCATGTTGAGACTCGAAGTTATCAAATGAGTCTCGCATTTATGCAATCTTTGAATTTTCGAACTGGCTTGCTATGTGATCCATTCCTAGTCCTTATACTCACGGCTTTTTCGCTTGTTAATGTCAACACTGTCAGAAAACTTTGTTTGCTTTGCTGATTTCTACTAGAAGGATTACCCTAAAAGGAGTTCTCGTAGGAGTTAGTCTGGTGATGCAACAAATAAAAAATGAAACCTTAAAAGAAGTATTTAAACAATGGGCTTCCGACGACGGAGTTGTGGTCATCAACCCTGCAACTGAGCAAGAGTTAATTCGCTTGAAACCGAGTTCAATTGAAGAGTTGGATTGCCTCATTGAAGCGTGTTCGGCTGAACAAGTTCGATGGGCTAAGTTGAGTGCGAAAGAGCGATCTAGCTGTTTGAAAAACTGGCATCAATTGTTGATGGAACACGCTGAAGATATAGCGACCATTATTACATTGGAACAGGGTAAGCCATTGTCTGAAAGCCGCGGGGAAGTGAGCTACGGGGCATCTTTTGTAGAGTGGTTTGCAGAAGAGGCTAAACGAGCTTATGGCGAAGTTATCCCAGCTCCTGCTGTAGATAGACGTTTATCTACAATTAAACAGCCTGTAGGCGTGTGTGCTGCGATTACACCGTGGAATTTCCCTATTGCTATGATCACACGAAAAGCGGCACCTGCGTTAGCTGCTGGATGTGGGATGATCATCAAACCGTCCGAATTGACCCCTCTGACCGCACTAGCGGTTGTTGAACTTGCGTATCAGGCTGGTATCCCTAAGCCGCTTTTACCTGTTGTTATTTCTGAACAGGCCGCTGAGTTTGGTCAGGTGTTATCGATGGATCCTAGGATCAAGAAGATTTCATTTACGGGTTCGACTCGCGTCGGCAAAATTTTGATGAAGCAGGCTAGTGAAACTGTTAAAGCGGTATCGATGGAACTTGGAGGTAACGCTCCGTTTATTGTTTTTGAGGATGCTGATTTGGAATCAGCTGCTAATGGGCTTATCGCGTCCAAGTTCCGTAATGCAGGGCAAACGTGCGTGTGTACAAACCGTTTATATGTACATCAAAATGTCAAAGAGCGCTTTATGGAAAAAGTGCTCGCGAAAATGATGGAGCTAAATGTTGGGAATGGCTTGGAGTCTGGTGTGACAGTTGGGCCAGTGATCACCATGGCTTCTAAGCATCGTCTGGAGGCTGTTATTGATCAGGCGTTACAAGAGGGGGCTACCATTGCTAACCGTCCTCAAAAGCTCGCAGGGCGCTTTATGGAGCCTGTAATTTTGGATAATGTCGATCAAGGCATGGCTATCGTGCAGCAAGAGTTGTTTGGGCCAGTATTACCCGTATTAACATTTGAAGATGATGAACAAGTGTTAGCAATGGCCAATGATACTGAGTATGGCTTAGCTTGTTATTTCTATACCGATAGCCTTAAACGAATTATCAAGTTCACTGAAGGCTTGGAATACGGAATGGTTGGTGTGAACGAAGGTATTATCTCGACAGAAGTTGCGCCATTTGGTGGTATTAAAGAGTCAGGTGTTGGGCGTGAAGGCGCGAAACAAGGGCTCGATGAATACCTAGAGACGAAATACATATGTCTTGGTGGCTTAAACTGATCTTTGGATGAGAGTGCAAAAGAGAAAGCTGGGTTTCTAAACCTGGCTTTTTTGTTTATAGAGCAAAGAGGAGAGAAGGGTGTATTTCTTCCAGATGCAAAAAAGCCGCATCAAGTGATGCGGCTTCTTCTAATATGGCTCCCCCTACTGGACTTGAACCAGTGACCTGCGGATTAACAGTCCGTCGCTCTACCGACTGAGCTAAGGAGGAACAAATTTTAATAAGTGGTGCCGACTACCGGAATCGAACTGGTGACCTACTGATTACAAGTCAGTTGCTCTACCTACTGAGCTAAGTCGGCACATTTTCATTAACAAGTAATTAACTTGCCAATTGAAAGTGGCTCCTCCTGCTGGGCTCGAACCAGCGACCTGCGGATTAACAGTCCGTCGCTCTACCAACTGAGCTAAGGAGGAATTGTCTTTTCTAAGAATAAATGGTGCCGACTACCGGAATCGAACTGGTGACCTACTGATTACAAGTCAGTTGCTCTACCTACTGAGCTAAGTCGGCGTACCGTTATTCTTTATATTGTTCGTGTTAGACACCAACAATTTTAAATTGTGGTGCCCGGAGGCGGAATCGAACCACCGACACGAGGATTTTCAATCCTCTGCTCTACCGACTGAGCTATCCGGGCGACGAGGTGTATTAAAAGGCTTTTCGGCTTTCAGGTCAACAATAAAATTTAAATAAAATATCGTTTGATGAAAATGTGCTCGGAGTGGGCTGTTTTTATGCGTTTTAAATAGGGATACACCATGTTTTAAGCTTTTCTAAGAAAGAAATTACGAGCTTGTTTGCTAAATAAATGCGACGAAAACAAAAAAAGCACGTTTGAAAACGTGCTTTTTAGTGAACAATTGACTTTAAACTAGTGCTTTACGGAGAACTTATTCACCCATCCTTCCAGTTCATTTGCCAAAGAGGCCAAACTTTGGGTGCTCGATTGGCTCTCTGTTACCACTGAATTTAGCTTACTTCCGCTCTCTTCAATCAGATTTATGCGGTGTGCAATGTCATCACTGACTTGCGTTTGCTCAGCTGCTGCCGTCGCAATTTGCTGACTCATTGCTGTGATAGATTCAAGCGCGGTAACGATCTGTTGGAGAGCTTCTGATGCATTCATCGATTCAGTTACTGTGCTTTCACTTGTTTCCGCACAGATTTCCATTGTATGAATGGCATTGCGAGAGCCTTCTTGAAGATTCGAGATCATGTGTTGGATCTCTTTTGTGCTGTCTTGAGTTCGACCTGCAAGATTACGCACCTCATCTGCTACTACAGCAAAGCCTCGTCCTTGTTCGCCTGCTCGGGCTGCTTCAATTGCAGCGTTCAAGGCTAATAGGTTGGTTTGTTCCGCAATATCCCCGATTACATCCAGAACTTTCACGATGTTGTTTACATCTTGATCGAGATCGGCAACCGCTTTACTTGCAGTATTCAGCTGAGTCGCAAGACCTTGGATGTTATCTACCGTACTGTGGATCAGTGATTGAGTGTGCTGACTTTGTTTATCTGCTTCATCGGTATTACGTGCTGTGTCACTAGCAGAGCTTGCCACATGGTTAGCGGAAGAAGCCATTTCTGTCATCGCTGTTGCAATCATTGCGGTCGATTGCTGCTGAGAAACGGTAAGATCGGCGATGGAATTTGAGCGCGACTCTACTGCTGATAGCTCATCGCGTAGAGCGTGCATCGATTGTTCAAGGTTAGTCACCATGGTTGCCAATGATTGGCTCATATTCTGAACCGCATGGTAGATACTGCCTTTTGGAGCGACGGTATCAAAGCTAGTTTGGATGTTACCTTGTGCAACCGCTTGAACCGCTTCTCGTACATCGTTAGGTTCACCTCCTAAGAGATTGAGCATTTTGCGAATTGAGATGATCAAGCCTCCAAGAATTGAACCTGCGATAACCAGACACAGCATAAGCTGCCACTGTGCTGTCGACCAAAAACGTGCATTCACTTCATTAAAGCCAATACCTGTGCCGACAACCCAACCCCAATGTGGTGTTTTTTCTGCTATTGAGTGTTTTTCTTCAATGCTGCCGTCGGCCTGTTTTTGGCTCCAGGTATATTCAACAATCTGACCTGTTTTGCGACCCAAAACATCTAGGATGAGTTGGCCTACGCTATTACCGCTGCCATCTTTAAAGTCATGGAAACTGGTTCCGTGTAGTTGAGGATCTAGTGGTGCGGCAATAAACATCATATTTTCGTCCGCCACATAAACGTACTCGTTGTCTTTGTAGATGTTGTTACGCAGTAGGCGTGTTGCGAGTGCTTTTGCTTCCTCTTCAGGCATCTTGCCTTCAACTGCCATTTTTTCTACTTCAGTCAGAATGCTGTATGCACTCTTGAATAGCTCAGTTACTCGAGCTTTGTTATCGAGGTTACTTGCGACGCGTAAGGTCCATAAACCTGTAGCGGTCAAGGCTAGCAAAGCTAACAGTATGATCGCGGATAATAAGTAGGCTTGAGTTTTTAATTTCATATTTGGCTCACAAAATGTGTCATTGCTATGCAAAGCATGGCTTATGTCAATAATCTAATAGCCGACGCATCTTATTGAAGAAGTGGTATTACGCCTACAAGCACGTATTGAAACTATGATGAGGATTAAATTTTTAGCGTGAAATAAGTATTTTTGAAGAGGGGATTTAATATTCGGTGATGTTTGGATATGAAGTGCGAAGCAAAGGAATATTAAAATGGAGAATAGGGCAGATGCAAAAAAGCCGCATCAAGTGATGCGGCTTTTTAAATTGGCTCCTCCTGCTGGGCTCGAACCAGCGACCTGCGGATTAACAGTCCGTCGCTCTACCAACTGAGCTAAGGAGGAACTATTCTGTTTGTGTCTTGCCATTCAGCAAGTGCACCAAATATGGTGCCTCGAGGCGGAATCGAACCACCGACACGAGGATTTTCAATCCTCTGCTCTACCGACTGAGCTATCGAGGCAAAAGAATGGTGCCGACTACCGGAATCGAACTGGTGACCTACTGATTACAAGTCAGTTGCTCTACCTACTGAGCTAAGTCGGCACACTTTATTCTTTTTAGAAGAGTTCAACTCTTCATCTTTTAGAATCTCACTTAAGTGAAACTCTGAAAAGTGGCTCCTCCTGCTGGGCTCGAACCAGCGACCTGCGGATTAACAGTCCGTCGCTCTACCAACTGAGCTAAGGAGGAATTGTTCTTTTAACAACAAAAAGTTGTTTGTGTCTTGCTAATCATCAAATGAAGCAAGCGCACCAAATAATGGTGCCTCGAGGCGGAATCGAACCACCGACACGAGGATTTTCAATCCTCTGCTCTACCGACTGAGCTATCGAGGCAAAAGAATGGTGCCGACTACCGGAATCGAACTGGTGACCTACTGATTACAAGTCAGTTGCTCTACCTACTGAGCTAAGTCGGCACACTGTATTCTTTGTGCTTTTGTTCGTGTAATAACTTTTGCTAAGACACCAACAAATCAAATTGTGGTGCCCGGAGGCGGAATCGAACCACCGACACGAGGATTTTCAATCCTCTGCTCTACCGACTGAGCTATCCGGGCAACGGAGCGCTATTAAACGGATTTTCCCGCTTTGCGTCAACCACTTTTTTTAAATAATTTCAAAAAAGTGGTTGTTCGAACGCTTTTTATTCAACTGTCATTACAAAGTGTGCTCAGAGTTAAATTCCTTTTTGAAATTTGTAACTTTTTCTAGGTAACGACGCGCTTCAGCGTTCGGATGTTTCTTAGTTAGCGCCCAATAAACTTGGTTGGGTTGCAAAGAATTGAGATCTCGCATCGCGCGTTTTCGGTCACTGCGATTAAATGTGTTTAAAACACCACCAGTTCCACCGTTGTAAGCGGAAATCATACTGTACTCTAACGAAGTTGGATGCTGAACTTCGCGTAAATAACGGTTTTTGAGGATGTAGAAGTAGGCGGTTCCTGTGTCAATATTGTTTTCTGGGTTGAACAAATACTCTGGGCTAGGTTGTCCTGATTTGTTCTTTACGAGCTTAAATACATCACGACCAGCGGTTTTAGGCACTACTTGCATCAATCCATAAGCATTGGCCCAACTTACTGCGTAAGGGTTAAAACTGCTCTCGGTTTTGATGATGGCGTAAATCAGATCTTCAGGAATGTCGTATTTTTTTGACGCGCGACGCACGATATCCGCGTATTGGTAACTACGCTGAGAGAAGTGATCCTCTACCATTGGAATCTCAACGTAATACGCTTTTTTAAAGTCTACATCTTTGGTTTTGATGTTATTGGCAATCAGATAGTCAGCGAAGCGATTCGCGCGCCATGACCATTGAATGGGCTTTTTATCTTGATCGAGCACCTGTTTGTACAAAAAGGGTTGGCCTTCGAGTTTGATCTCTTTCGATGAGAACAAGTCGACGTTTGCTGGATCATCTGGCGTTAGCAATGTGGTGATGATCGCGTTCTTCAAGTGTTTTTGTGGTTCGGTCGGAGAAACGGTCTCGATAGTGATAAGACCTTTCTGGAAATCCACTTCTGCCCGACTTAAATAATTGTCGATGTATTTAACGTAGTTACTTTTACCTGCGAACTTCACTTCACGTTGTCCCCAACGCTTTTTGATATTGCCTGAGAAGCTATTGATTAACGCATCGAGTGCGGCGGTATCTTTCTCAAACTGGCCTGGTAGCTCTGCTAGATTGTTTGCAAAGCGGTTGGTTGGCTCGTAGTTCACGTCATAAATTTTTTCGACGAATTCGCGGCTACAGCCTGCCAATAAGAGAGCGGTGGCAATAAAAGCAATTTTCTTCATAAGTTTTTAGGTGATGAGGACAAGACGCTGGAGGAAAAATGACATCACAGTTTAGGTTGTGATGTCATTGCTTTTGAACAAATTGGCTTTATTCGCTTGGTGGTGTGTAACCTTCAATGTGAACGTCTTTGCCTTCGAATAGGAAGTTCACCATTTCGGTTTCGAGCAGTTTACGATGCTCTGGATCCATCATGTTGAGCTTTTTCTCGTTGATCAACATGGTTTGTTTGTGTTGCCACTGAGCCCAAGCTTCTTTCGAGATGTTATCGAAAATGCGTTTACCTAGTTCACCTGGGTAAAGTTGAAAGTCCAGGCCTTCGCCTTCTTTCTTTAGTCGAGCACAAAACACAGTGCGGCTCATAATGACTCCTTGTATTCAATTAACGAAGTTCGTGAGGTAGCGCTTCCAATAAAAGTTTCACTGGTGCGGCTAACCCCACTTCTTCAGGTTGAGATAAGTTATACCAAAGACCTTTGCTGCCTTCCATTACCACATCGGGTTGCTTTGACAGGTCAATCAAAATCGGTGTGATATCTAGGTGGTAATGACTAAATGTATGGCGAAACGTGATTAACGTTTCCTGCTTATTGATGTCGCTGGCTTTTATACCACGTTGCTCAAGTAGTAAATCGATATCGCTTTCGACGTCCACATGTTCGGTTTGTGGGAAGCAAAATAAACCTCCCCAAATGCCAGTTTGTGGTCTTTGTTCTAACCATACTTCGTGTCCGTTCTCACTGTGGTGATGAAGCATCACGAAGCGGGTTTGTTTGACCGGTTTTTCTTTCTTCGGTTTTTTACCCGGGTAGTCGAGCACGTTCCCTTGTTTTTTCGCCACACATAAATCAGCAACAGGGCATAGGGTGCACTTAGGTTTGCTGCGGGTACAAACCATCGCCCCCATGTCCATCATGGCTTGGTTATACTTATCTACATCAGTTTGCGGAGTATGCGCTTCGGCAATTTCCCATAGCTGATTTTCAACTTTCTTCTGGCCTGGCCAACCTTCTACAGCAAAGCAGCGTGATAGCGTTCGTTTTACGTTGCCATCAAGAATGGCATGCGGTTGCTTGTGTACCGATGACAATACGGCTGCCGCGGTTGAGCGACCAATTCCAGGAAGCGCATTCATTTGTTCTAGATTAAGTGGAAACTCGCCACTGTATTTATGGGCGACCTCTTTAGCTGCTTTATGAAGGTTGCGAGCACGCGCGTAATAACCTAGTCCAGTCCAAAGGTGTAGCACTTCATCTTGCTCTGCGCTCGCAAGGTCGACGACAGTCGGAAAGCGTTCCAAGAAGCGTTGGTAATAAGGAATAACGGTAGTGACCTGTGTTTGCTGAAGCATGATTTCAGACAACCAGACACTGTATGCGGTTTTGTTTTGTTGCCACGGAAGATCTTTTCTTCCGTATGCGTCATACCATTCTAAGATGGCACTGGCGAAAGGGGTCACGACTTGCTCTGTATTCTATTATTGGTTAGGGGCAAAATTGCACCACAGAATGGGTAAGAAGTACAACTGGTAAACAGTGGGGATATTACAGGGGGGGGGATGGCTTTTGGGTAGCGATAGGCCACAAGCTCAACAAATACTTGCACCCGAGTAAATTCTTTGGATAATCCCCGCTTTGATTAATCAATGTGCAGGCAAAATCAATGAGTGAAGTAACCACTAACGAATACAACGAAGACGGCAAGCTGATCCGTAAAATCCGCAGTTTTGTACGTCGCGAAGGTCGTCTAACGAAAGGCCAAGAGAACGCGATGAACGAGTGCTGGCCAACAATGGGTATCGACTACAAAGCAGAACTTCTTGATTGGAAAGAAGTGTTTGGTAACGATAATCCAGTCGTACTAGAAATCGGTTTTGGTATGGGTGCTTCATTGGTTGAAATGGCAAAGAATGCGCCTGAGAAAAACTTCTTCGGTATTGAAGTACATAGCCCAGGTGTTGGTGCTTGTCTTTCTGATGCACGCGAAGCGGGTATCACTAATCTTCGCGTAATGTGTCACGATGCGGTTGAAGTGTTTGAGCACATGATCCCAAATGACAGCCTTGCTACGCTACAATTATTCTTCCCAGACCCTTGGCACAAAAAGCGTCACCACAAGCGTCGTATCGTGCAGCTTGAGTTTGCTGAAATGGTTCGTCAAAAGCTTATCCCGAACGAAGGCATTTTCCACATGGCAACAGACTGGGAAAACTACGCAGAGCACATGATTGAAATCATGAACCAAGCGCCAGGTTTCGAAAATATTGCGCAAGACGGTGACTTTGTTCCTCGTCCTGAAGATCGTCCACTGACGAAGTTTGAAGCTCGTGGTCACCGTCTAGGTCACGGTGTGTGGGATATTAAATACAAACGCACTGCTTAAGGAGTCAGTTGATGTACCACTACGCGATATTAGCGAATCCGGGTCACAACCGAATTTACTTTGATAGCGCAATGACCATTGCATGCTCAGAGCTTAAAGCGATTTTGGCCTCTGAAGGTGTTGAAGTGACTGAAATTGGCAGCAAAGACGTGGGTTTACCTGCGGCGCTGGTGTTTTCTTGTGAGCAAGCGTTAAGTGAAGCGCAGTCTCGTAAGATTGCCGCATCTTCTATCTATTACGCGCTGTTTGAAGTGCGTGAAGATGGTTTGCTTCGTCCAATTCAGGCGCCTGCATTCAATACTTTCCCTGAGAGCATGAGCCAGATCCTGCGTTATACAGGTAAAACCAATGAGCAGTTTACTCGCTTGATGGTTAACCTTGGCGTGAGTGCTGCAAATACTGACAGCACGCAGCTAACGCTGATGGATCCAATGTGTGGTAAGGGTACGACACTGTTTGAAGGTTTGATCCATGGCTTGAATGTCGTGGGTGTAGAGATCAACCAGAAATGGGTTCAAGAGATCCAAACCTTCATCGTTAAGTTTATGAAGAATGGCCGCTTCAAGCACAAAGTGAGCAAAGAAAAGCGCACTTCTGGTGGCAAGAAAGTGGCAGATGGCTTCGTTGTTGAAGCGGCTGCAAGTAAAGAAGACTACCTCCAGGGTAATCTTCAAACCATGAAGTTGTATTCAGCAGATACCCGTATCGCTGACCAAGTTGTGAAGAAAAACTCGGTTGACGTCATGGTGTCTGACCTACCTTATGGTGTGCAGCACGGTAGCAAAAATGCCAAAGACAGCAAGCTGAACCGTAGCCCACTAGAGCTTTTGAAAGAGGCTCTGCCTGCATGGAAAGTGGTGCTGAAAAAACAAGGTTCTGTAGTGCTGTCTTTCAATGAATTCACGTTGAAATGGAAAGATGTCGCGGCATTATTTGAAGAGCAAGGGTGGAAGGTACTTTCAGAAGAGCCTTACATCGGTTATCTTCACCGTGTTGATCAATCTATCAACCGCAATATTATTGTGGCAGTGAAACCATAATCGAATCTTCGATAACTAATCCGATGAAAAGCCAACGCTCTGTTGGCTTTTTTTACCTCTGAGCGAATACTCTTGTGACAAGAAGGTAGACAATGAAACCGACAGCGGAAATTTTGACAGATATTCTGGCGGAAGTACGCCCTTTGATCGGCCAAGGAAAAGTGGCGGACTACATTCCGGCTCTGGCAAAAGTACCGAATAATAAATTAGCTATTGCGGTATACACCAATGAAGGTGAAGTGATTAAGGCTGGCGATGCCGATGAGTCTTTTTCTATTCAGTCTATTTCGAAAGCACTGAGCCTAACGTTGGCCATGTGCTTGTACAAACAAGAAGAAATTTGGGCAAGAGTTGGTAAAGAGCCATCAGGTCAGGCGTTTAACTCGCTGATTCAGTTGGAGATGGAACAGGGTATTCCACGCAACCCGTTTATTAACGCGGGTGCAATTGTTGTGGCTGACTTGCTGCAAAGTCGTTTGTCCGCACCTCGTCAGCGCTTACTTGAGTTTGTTCGTCAGTTGTCGGGCGATACTCACATTGTCTATGACAAAGTCGTGGCCGCGTCGGAAATGATGCACGGCGATCGCAACGCGGCGATTGCTTACCTAATGCGTTCATTCGGGAACTTCGAAAACGAGGTTATTCCTGTGCTACAAAACTACTTCCATGCCTGTGCTTTAAAGATGAGCTGTGTGGACTTAGCAAAAACCTTTAGCTACCTAGCCAACAAAGGCACTTCCGTGCAAACGGGCAAGCCAGTGGTGTCACCAACACAAACGAAGCAACTGAATGCATTGCTCGCAACTTGTGGTTTGTACGATGGTGCCGGTGAGTTTGCTTACCGTGTGGGTATGCCGGGTAAATCTGGCGTCGGTGGCGGCATTATTGCCGTGGTTCCGGGTGAAATGACCATTGCGGTTTGGTCTCCAGAACTTGATGCATCAGGGAACTCGTTGGCGGGTACGAAAGCACTGGAACTGCTCTCTGAGCGAATTGGCCGTTCGATTTTTTAGTGTTAACTGTTTCTATACAAAAAGCCTCTCGTCTGAGAGGCTTTTTTGTAGTTCGCGTGGTTTACTCTTCGTCTTCTTCTGCCATAAAGGCTTCAAGTAAGTCGTTGAGGAACAGCTTTCCTTTCTCGGTGAGCTGCCAGTGCGTCTCCGTTTCACTCAAATAGCCTATCTCTAACGCCCAATCAATGGTGTCTTGAATGGTACTGAGCGGTAAGCCCGTGGTATCCACATAATCTTGCTTCGGACACGCTTCCATCAAGCGGAAGCGGTTCATGAAGAACTCAAATGGGCGGTCTTCATCGGCAACGAGCTGCTCGGTATGCAAATACGGCTTTACCATATTTTGATAAGCTGCCAAGTAGCCACGAGGATGCTTCACTTTCGTGGTACGAATGATGCGGCCATCGGCAAAACTCAATTTGCCATGCGAGCCACAGCCGATGCCAAGGTAATCGCCAAAGCGCCAGTAATTCAGGTTGTGCTGACACTGATAACCCGGTTTGCTGTAACCAGATATTTCGTACTGAACGTACCCTGCTGCTGCTAGCTTTTCATGCCCTTGTTCGAAGATGTCCCACAAGTCATCGTCATCTGGTAGTGTCGGTGGCTTGTAGTAGAACATGGTGTTTGGTTCGATGGTGAGCTGATACCAAGACAGGTGCGGCGGTGCGAGCTCAATCGCTTTGTCCAAATCGGCTAGCGCTTGTTCGATGCTTTGATCGGGTAAGCCGTGCATTAAGTCGAGGTTAAAGCTGTTCAAACCAATTTGATGGGCAAGTTTCGCTGCATTAACGGCTTCGCCTTGACCATGAATTCGTCCTAGACGCTCCAACTTCTCCTGCTCAAAGCTTTGAACTCCGATGGAAATTCGCGTGACCCCCGCTTTACGATAACCCACGAAACGCTCTGCTTCGATGGTGCCAGGGTTTGCTTCCATAGTGATTTCAATGTCTGGCTTGAATGGAATTCGCGCTTCGATGCCTTTTAGCAAACGCTCAATGCCTTCTGCAGAAATCAAACTTGGCGTACCTCCGCCAATGAAGATGGAATGCAGCGGACGCGGTGCGTCATTTAAGCGGTACTTATCAATATCGGTATCCAGATCTTCTAGAAGGGCACTGATGTACTCTTCTTCTGGGATCTCCGCTTTAAGCGCATGGGAGTTAAAGTCGCAATAAGGGCACTTTTGTACACACCATGGGATGTGTACATACAAGCTGAGTGCTGGGGGCGTTAACATGGACAAGTTCACTCGATCTTACTGTGCGGTTTGCGCTGATAACTGAGCAAACAGTGATTTCAGTGCTTTACCGCGGTGAGACAACTGCTTTTTACGTGCCGGCTCTAGCTCTGCTGACGCACAGTTATCTTCTGGTACGAAGAAGATAGGGTCGTAACCAAAGCCATTTTCGCCATGTGCTTCAGTCAGAATGCGACCTTCCCATTTGCCATGACAAACGATAGGTGTTGGATCGTTCTCGTGACGCATCAATACCAATACGCAGTGAAAACGCGCGGTACGCTCTGCTTCTGGCACGCCTTCCATTGCGGCTAGCAATTTCTCTAAGTTCTCTTGGTCAGAGGCTTTTTCGCCTGCGTAACGTGCTGAGTAGATGCCCGGTGCACCTTTTAGGAAATCGACTTCCAGACCAGAATCATCTGCAATCGCTGGTAAGCCAGTTTCTTGCGCGGCATGGCGAGCTTTAATGATTGCGTTCTCAATGAATGTGGTGCCCGTTTCAGCAACTTCTGATACGTTGAATTCACTTTGCGCTAATACTTCAAAACCGAAGTCAGACAGTAGATCTGCCATCTCGCGAACTTTGCCTTGGTTGCCTGTTGCTAGCACAATTTTTTTCATGGGAATCTCTTTTAATAGTGATAGAGGAGAACAAATCGCTCTCCTCTAGATATTCTGGAACTGATAGAGGCTTTTGGCCTACTTAGATCAAAAAGCATTTAGATCATCACAACCCAATTACTCTTCGACAAAAAATTTCTGGGTGAATTTAAGCTTACCTGAGCCTTTGTTTCCAGCTTTAACGTCAATATCGAAGGTAAAAGTTTCTTCGTGAGTAATTGGCAGCTCGGCTAAGTAGTAAATGGCTTCACCTTCTTTAATTTCACGAAAGGTCAACTTTTGAGTTTGACCAATTAAGTTTTTCGCGTGTCCGCCTACCTTCGCCTCGACCGCTGGCTTACCTAAAGAGGCGCTGTCTAACACGCTGATGTTCACTACAGCCACGTAACCATTACGTTTGATGTCGTAGCTGCGAGCGACTTTAGGTGTCAGGAAAGTCGAGTTAAAAGCCACATAGTGTACTTCGATGTTTTTCATGTTTTTGAACTGTTCAGCAAAGGTCGGTAATGACAACAGACTGATCAGTAATGCGGTAATCCATTTGCTCATTGTTACTTCCTCAAAGCACTCGTTATGAGCCAACCATAGTTGCACTTTTACCCGAGTGGCAGGTTAAAAAAGCATGTCCGATAGTTGGTACTAGTAAGTGTGGTACAAAATTATAAATAAAAAGCCATCATAAGATGGCTTTTACTTCAGCGGGTATCTGTACGGGCGATTCTATCCGAATTTGTTTGTGCCGTCCTAGTTCACCTTTTTCTATTTGAACCAAACCCTTAGCGATTTTGAACTGCTTGGCTAAGAACTTAGTGAGGTGAGCATTGGCTTTGCCATCGACAGGCGGTGCAGTGATGGCGATTTTGAGCTCTTCACCGTGCAAGCCGACGATCTTATCGCGGCTTGCTTTTGGTTGAATATAAAGCTTAAGGACGATGTCCTCGCCATCTTGCCAAACTGCTGCGGACATTACAGTTGGAACCAAATAGGACCAATGATATCGCCCATCAAGAAGTTTGCGAATTGCAAACCGATGAACAGAACCAGCACGCTCAAATCCAAGCCGCCAAAAGCAGGAAGCACGCGACGAATTGGTGCGCACATTGGCTCGGTCAATTGATGGAACACGTATTCAATTGGGCTACGACCTTGGCTCACCCAGCTTAGGATTGCGCGAATCAACAATACCCAGAACAGAAGGCCACCAGCAGCTTTTAGTAGCGATAACAAACCCAAGAATAGGAAATCAACACTAAAAGAGACAGAGCCGTTAGACGCAATCAGAATCAGCGCGACAAATTTCAACACACACAGCACGTAAGCAAACAGAACCGTTGCAAGGTCAATATTGCCGATAGATGGAATAACACGACGCAGTGGGCCAATGACTGGCTGAGTCGCTTTTACAATAAATTGCGAGAACGGGTTGTAGAAATCTGCACGTGCAGCTTGCAACCAAATTCGCAAAATCACGACCATGATATACAGGTCAAATAGGGTTGAGATGAGAAAACTCATTGAATTCATAAGGTACCCTTAACAAGTAGTGGATGATGTTTCTTGAGAATCATCCAGATAATTAAAACAGTTTTTCCATTTCTTCTGCGCGAGCAACCGCAGCTTGCATGGCTTTTGCAACGATGTCCGTTAACTGATGTTCGTTGAATGTACGAAGTGCTTCGGCGGTTGTGCCGCCTTTCGAAGTCACGTTTTCACGCAGTGTCGACAGTTCAGTGTCTGGATTGCTCACCACCATACTTGCCGCACCCAGCGCTGCTTGTTGAACCAACAAACGAGCCGTTTCTTTATCAAAACCTTGAGCTATCGCTTCAGCTTGCATCGCTTCCATAAACAGGAAGAAGTATGCCGGAGCGCTGCCTGCTGCTGCAATCACATTGTTGATGCCAGATTCTTGTTCCACCCAGCAAACTTTACCAACCGCTTGCATCAGTTCTGCGGCAAAGGCTCTGTCTTGTTCTTTGACATGTTCTGGAGCGAATAAGCCACTCATGCCCAAACCCAACTGAGATGGAGTGTTTGGCATTACGCGAACCAAATTCAATTTTGTCGCTAGCATCTCATCCAAACGTGAACAATTGATGCCTGCCGCAATAGAAATCACGAGCTTGTTGCTAAAGTCGATAGATTGCAGAGGTTTACAAACATCCGCCATCATTTGTGGTTTCACAGACAGAACCACCACATCGGCCTCGGACGCTGCCAGCATGTTGTCGCTGGTGGTGCGGATACCAAAATCTTGCTCAAGCGGCAGACGACGCGCCTCTGATGGGGCGGTTGCAACAATGTTTTGTGCAGGGTAGCCGTTAGCCACGAGGCCAGAAACAATGGCTCTGACCATGTTTCCCGCACCGATAAAGGCGATCTTTTTATGTTCCATTTGTCTGATTTCCATCATGATATTTACGATTTATTGTGCGCTCAGGTGTATAATGGCGCCGCTTTGCGTTAACCGCTGTTTCATCGCGGTATCAATTAAGCATTTTCGCTTTTAAATGACTATTCACTTTTCGTGCTGTAGTCTCGCGCGCCAAAGATAGCCGTTCCGATACGAACCATGGTGCTGCCTGCTTCAATCGCAGCGGTCATGTCGCCACTCATGCCCATCGATAAGGTATCGATTTCTGGGTATTGCTGTTCAAGGGCTTGCTTCAGTGTCGCTAGCTTCTCGAACTCACGAAGCTGGGCGTCGTAGTCTGACACGTTCGCAGGAATCGACATCAATCCTCTTAAAGTGAGGTTGGGAAGGTGAGAAATCAACTCAGCCAGTTCGAATATTTCTGCGTCACTAACGCCAGATTTGGAATCTTCACCACTGGTGTTGACTTGAATCAGCACTTGCAATGGTTTGAGTTCTTGCGGACGTTGCTCATTGAGTCGCTGTGCGATCTTAGCGCGATCAATGGTGTGAACCCAATCGAAATGTTCAGCAACAAGTCGCGATTTATTCGATTGAATCGGGCCAATGAAGTGCCATTCGATTCGATTATCTGGATAATGCTCGGCAAAGTGCTGAACTTTACTGACGCCTTCTTGGACGTAGTTTTCACCAAACGCGGTTTGTCCCGCTTGGTAGGCTTCGAGAATTGCCTCGACAGGTTTAGTTTTGCTTACCGCTAGAAGTTGCACTGACTCTGGAGATCGACCACATTTTTGTTCGTCGCGTCGAATTTGAGAGGTGATATGTTCAATATTTTGTTGAATACTACTCATAGCTGTACTTTAGACTTAAGGATTTTAAATGGATATCACTGAGTTACTGGATTTTAGTGTAAAACATAATGCTTCGGATCTACATCTTTCTGCAGGTGTACCACCAATGGTTCGTATTGATGGTGATGTGAGAAAACTGGGCATTCCAGCGTTTACACACCAAGAAGTGCATCGTTTGGTTTTTGAAATCATGAACGATGCCCAGCGCAGTGAGTTCGAAGAAAAACTCGAAGTCGATTTCTCTTTTGAATTGCATAACGTTGGCCGTTTTCGTGTCAACGCTTTCAACCAATCTCGCGGTTGTGCGGCAGTGTTCCGTACCATCCCAAGTAGCATCCCAACTCTGGAAGAGCTAGAAGCGCCAGAGATCTTCAAAAAAATCGCGAATGCTGAAAAAGGTTTGGTTTTGGTTACTGGCCCAACGGGTTCTGGTAAATCGACAACCTTAGCAGCCATTGTTGACTACATTAACCGTAATCACAACAAGCATATCCTCACAATTGAAGATCCGATTGAATTTGTTCACAACAACAATAAGTGTTTGATCAACCAACGTGAAGTTCACCGTGATACCCATAGCTTCCAAAACGCGCTACGCAGCGCATTGCGTGAAGACCCGGATGTGATCCTTGTCGGTGAGATGCGTGACAAAGAAACCATCAGCCTAGCGTTAACGGCGGCAGAAACGGGTCACTTAGTTTTCGGTACGTTGCACACCAGTTCAGCAGCAAAAACCATCGACCGTATCATCGATGTGTTCCCAGGTAGCGACAAAGACATGGTGCGTTCCATGTTGTCTGAATCCCTTCGTTCGGTTATCGCGCAAAAACTTTTGAAACGTAATGGCGGTGGTCGTATCGCTTGTCACGAAATCATGATGGCAACGCCCGCGATTCGTAACTTGATTCGCGAAGACAAAGTCGCGCAGATGTACTCAATCATTCAAACGGGTGCTGCGCATGGAATGCAAACCATGGAACAAAATGCCCGTCAGTTGATGGCGCAAGGTATGGTTTCGCGCGAAGAAGTCGACAGCAAGATTGGGCTTGAAGTGCAGCAATTCTCGTAACGCTCATACAGATAATGGTGAATACGGAAGATGGATCTGAATAAATTTCTTGAAGGTATGTTGACGCTAAAAGCGTCGGATCTTTACATCACGGTTGGTGCGCCAATTCTATTTCGTGTGGATGGCGAATTGCGTCCGCAAGGGGAGAAACTCACCGAACATGATGTTGCAAAGTTGCTCGATAGCGCAATGGATCCGGATCGGCGTCAGGAGTTTCGCAAAAGCCGCGAATCAAACTTTGCTATCGTCAGAGATTGTGGTCGCTTCCGTGTTAGTGCTTTTTTTCAGCGAGAACTGCCGGGAGCAGTCATTCGCCGTATCGAAACCATTATTCCTACTTTTGAGCAGTTAAAATTGCCTTTAGTGCTGCAAGACTTAGCGATTGCCAAGCGTGGTTTGGTGCTGGTGGTCGGCGCGACTGGCTCGGGTAAATCGACCACGATGGCGGCGATGACGGGCTATCGAAACAGCAACAAAACCGGTCACATCTTGACGGTCGAAGATCCGATCGAATTTGTGCATGAGCATAAGCGTTGTATCGTGACTCAGCGTGAAGTGGGTTTGGATACCGAAAGCTATGAAGTCGCACTGAAAAACTCGCTGCGCCAAGCGCCAGATATGATTTTGATTGGTGAGATCCGTAGCCGAGAAACGATGGAATACGCGATGACCTTCGCCGAAACGGGTCACTTGTGTATGGCAACGTTGCACGCCAACAACGCCAACCAAGCGTTAGAGCGTATTCTCCATTTGGTGCCTAAAGATCAAAAAGAGCAATTTTTGTTTGATTTGTCGATGAACCTAAAAGGCGTGATTGGTCAGCAGCTGATCCGTGATAAGAATGGTCAAGGGCGTCATGGTGTGTTTGAAATCTTGCTAAACAGTCCACGAGTGTCGGATTTGATCCGTCGTGGTGATTTACACGAATTGAAGTCAACCATGGCACGATCCAATGAGTTTGGCATGCTGACGTTTGACCAATCGCTCTACAAGCTGGTGATGCAAGGTAAGATCAGCGAAGAGGATGCACTGCACAGCGCGGATTCTGCCAACGATCTTCGTTTAATGCTGAAAACACAGCGTGGTGAGCCGTTCTCTACAGGTAGTCTTGCCAACGTCAAAATCGATATGGATTAAGCGTATTCAAGACACAAAAAAGGTTGGCTTCTGCCAACCTTTTTCATTGTGCTTGCGAGGTTTATTCGCCCCAAAGCGCTTCAAACCAACTTTCCAGAATGACCACGGCAGATTGGCAGTCGATATTGCCTTTGGATAATGCTTTGTAGCCACCCATACTGAACAATTCTGCACGCGCTTCTGAAGTTGATAAGCGCTCATCATGCAATTCAACAGGCAAGCCATAACGACCTTGCAGACGCTTCGCGAATTTTTTCGCTCGCGGGGTGATGGTTTCTAAATCTTTACCATGCAAATCCGTTGGCAGGCCTACGACCAATAAGTCTGGCTGCCATTCTTTAATTTGTTTTTCGATGTCATCCCAATTTGGAATGCCATCATTGGCTTTAAACGCTTTCAGTGGTGAAGCGGTGCCAGTGATTTCTTGACCAATCGCGCTACCAATACTTTTAGTACCGAAGTCGAAGGCCATTATTGTGCGTGACATACAGTGTCTCAAATCTTAATGAAGTGGAAGTTAAGGAAGGCGGTTGCGTTACGCATGACCTGCGTCTGCCGACAATTGGCTTGGGTCGATACCTAGCTTTTCTACCGCTTTTTTCCAGCGCTCTGTAATGGGCGTATCGAAGATGATTTCTGGTGTGGCTTCGATGGTTAGCCAAGAGTTTTCAACCAGTTCATTTTCTAACTGACCAGCACTCCAACCGGAATAACCAAGAGCAACCAAATAGTCACTTGGCTCAGCCTCTGTCCCCAATACGGAAAGAATATCTCGCGAAGTGGTGACAGCAAGGTCATCGGTCATTTGAATGCTGGATTCATAGTAATCTTTCGGTTTATGTAGAATAAAACCACGGTCTTCTGAGATTGGACCGCCATTGTAGACGGGTCTATCTAAGCTGGCTTCAAACAGGCGCGGGTGAACAGGCTGCACGTCAACTTGCTTGAGCATGTTGCCTACGGTGATATCAACAGGCGCGTTGATCATCAGGCCCATAGCGCCTTCTTCGTTATGTTCACAAACGTAGATAACGCTATTCTGGAAATACGGGTCTTTCATTCCAGGCATGGCTACTAAAAAATGGTTTGTGAGGTTCATTTTCATACCGACCTTTAAGGCTCGTAAATGCACTTAAGCAAACTCGCGACTATGTGCATGAGTTTGCTTAAGATAATGTCTGGTTCTCTACTATAACTGTACTATAAATTCAGTTATTCGCCTTTCACACGACGTTCAATGGCATCCATCAGTTTGCCAGTAATAGAAATGTCGAATGCCGCTTCGATTTCACGAATACAAGTTGGGCTAGTCACGTTGATTTCAGTTAGCTTGTCGCCAATCACATCAAGACCAACAAAGATAAGACCTTTTTCTTTTAGAGTCGGAGCAACAGCTTGAGCAATCTTCATATCTGTTTCGCTTAGCGGACGAGCTTCACCAGTACCACCAGCGGCTAGGTTGCCGCGCGTTTCGCCTTTAGCAGGAATACGCGCAAGACAGTAAGGCATCGGTTCACCGTCAACAACAAGAATACGCTTATCACCATTGCTGATGTCTGGCACGAAGGTTTGCGCCATCGCGTAGTTTTGACCATGGTTAGTCAGCGTCTCGATGATCACCGACACGTTTGGATCGTTTTCTTTTACGCGGAAAATTGAAGCGCCGCCCATACCATCAAGAGGTTTGAGGATCACATCGCCGTGCTCTTCACGGAAGGCTTTAATTTTTTCTGCTTTGCGTGTCACGATTGTAGTTGGCGTAAGTTCTGGGAACCAAGCGGTAAACAGTTTTTCGTTGCAGTCGCGTAGGCTTTGAGGTTTGTTAACGATCAATGCGCCTTGTTCTTCAGCACGCTCAAGAATGTAAGTCGCGTAGATGTACTCGGTATCAAACGGAGGATCTTTGCGCATGAGTACCGCGTCGAGCTCAGACAGTTCGATCGTCTGCTCAGATTTGAACTCGTACCAGCCGTTTGGATCTTCTTTCAGCTCAACCACTTTAGTGTCGGCAATCGCTTTGCCTTGGTCTAGGTGAAGATCGTTCATTTCCATGTAGTGGATTTCATAGCCGCGGCGTTGCGCTTCAAGCATCATGGCAAAGCTAGAGTCTTTCTTGATGTTAATGGACGAGATTGGGTCCATTACAATACCGAGTTTGATCATTATTTTTCTCCGTTTTAACCAAGATCGCCGAAACGAACTTGTAAGGCTGTAATTGCTGTCAAAGCCGCAGTTTCGGTGCGTAGAACGCGGGGGCCGAGTAGCGTCTCTTCAAATTGGTATTCGCGGGTCATATCGATCTCTTCTGACGACAAACCGCCTTCAGGGCCGATCAGAAGACGCACTTTCTCTACAGGTGTCGGCAGGGTGTTGATTGAGTATTTTGCACGAGGGTGAAGGTTGAGCTTTAGACCATCGTACTCTTCTTGGCACCACTGTTCCAAGCTCATGATTGGGCGAATTTCTGGTACTACGTTGCGACCACATTGTTCACACGCACTGATCGCAATCTTCTGCCACTGCGCGAGCTTTTTCTCAAAACGTTTTTGATCCAGCTTTACGCCACAACGTTCAGAAATAAGTGGTGTGATGGTATTAACGCCAAGCTCTACTGATTTCTGGATGGTGAACTCCATCTTATCGCCACGTGAAATGACTTGGCCAAGATGTAAGTCGAGAGGGGATTCAATGTTGCTTTCGACGCGCTCAGTTACGTCAACGAGAACGTTCTTTTTACTGACTTCACTGATCACTGCTGGGAACTCTGCGCCACTGCCGTCAAATAATAGAACTTCTTGGCCTTCTTTCATGCGAAGTACTCGGCCGATATGGCCTGCAGCGTCTTCACTTAAAGCGATGGTACCAAGTTGATGAATGGTTTCTGGATGATAAATTCGAGGGATACGCATGAGATTTCCAGCAAGAGAATAAACTTAGTTCCTAACATGGATGCTTTCCACCGAAAAAACAAGGGGCAAGAGGCGTTTCGAATGAAGGAAACGCCTCAAACAAAGCTCGGGTGCGCTTGTGTTTTTACAGTGCGCGGCAAGCCTCTTGAACAAACGGGTTGTGGTTACCTTGTACTTTGGCGATGCGCTCGTCACGCTCACATTCCCATTTATCTACCGGATAGGTTTTGTTCCAAGCACTCATTAGCTGAGTTTGTTGCTTGGAGAGTTTGAATCCGTACTCCTTGCTCATGTACAGGTAAGTACGTGCAATCGAGCCGCGAGCTCTGTCGGGTGGCATTACTTTGCGTTGCTTGAAGTTCACTTGCATGTCGCAGCGGCCATAGCTGACACCATCCATGCCGTTCCATTGGCTGAAGTTGAAGTTAGAACGGTCTCCGTTCACCTCACCAATCGCTGGGGTCAGGTTGTGTAAATCCGCTTCCATGAGTTTAAAAGCCGTGTCGTTGCGCGAACAGTTTTTACGCCCACCGCTTTGCCAACACTGGAGCTGGTGGCCGAATTGCCAGGCAGGAACCACATGTTCCCATTCAATGCGAGCTGCGCGTTTTTCTTGTTTGCGAACTTGGTAACCGCAAGAGGCTAAGTCAGGAACCCCTTTTTTGCCTTGCCACTGGATATCACAACCGCAGTAAAAACTGCTTGGGTGGTCTTGATAGATTTTCACCGCTTCACGTTTGGCGGCAGAAAATGAGCTAGGAGGGGCAGAAAAAGCGGAACTAGAAAGAACAAAGAGAAACAGAGTAAACAAGTATTTCATGATTAAAGTCTTTAAAAAGTATGACTTTAATCATTCTACCACTCAGAGATTGGCTTTAGTAATGAGTCTGTTAATAATAAAAACAAACAAGTGATCGCCGCTGTTTCTCACCGGTGAGATTAAGAAAGTTGAACACCTGTAAAATTCAAAGGCTGGTGGCATTTTTGACAGGAGTAGGTTGCCTCTTTGCGCAGAACTTTATTGTGTCGGCGAATCGAGAGCGGGTAGGTCATGCAGCCGCAACGATACTCAAACGTCTTACCCTGGACTGAGGTAACTTCAAAGCGGTGTGTGGTGTTGGCAGGAATACCAAATACGGATTCCATGACGCCCCGCCACTCTTTTCCGTGTGGTCGAACTCGGCCGTACACTTGGTAGGTGATTAAGTGGGCGACTTCATGAGGAATTACTTCTTCCAAAAACGCCTGTGGATTTTCTCTAAATAAAATAGGGTTGAGACGAATCTGATTTAATTGAAGGTAGGCTTTTCCCGCTGCTTTGCCGCGAACGTTGAATGTGATGCTTGGGATAGGGAATGAGCGCTTAAATGCCTGCTGTGCCAAAGAGATACAATCAGCCATGACTTGCTTGGCTTTATAACTCAGTTCAATGTCCATCCATACTCCGGTGTATTCAATAAAAAGCCCCCGCGTTGGCGAGGGCTGAATCATAGCATTTGTCCGTTAAGGCGTGTGTTTTTTCTTGATGGTTGCATGGTAGGCGTGCCATGTACCGTAGCCCAGAATTGGCATGGTAAACAACATACCGATTCCGTAGGTAGCAAAACCAATCAAGATACCGCCACAAATAATCGCTGCCCAAACAATCATGGCTGGAATATTGGATTTCACTGCGTTAAAGCTAGTAAACACCGCTGTCATCATGTCGACACGGCGTTCCATCATTAATGGAATCGAAAACGCAGAGATACTAAATACGATACACGCCAACACGAATCCAACCAATGAACCTATGACCAGAAAAGGCAAAAACTCAGTCAGTGGTGCGCCTTGTACGGATGGGTACAACGCGTGGAGCAGCGCAGCGATACGCATCCAGAAAATCATACAGACGGCGAGCAATACTGCGAACGCCCATTGTGAGCTCGAGTTACGACCAATCGCTTTCATGGAATGGAGCAGGCGCGCTTTGTGCCCACGTTCTCTCTCCCAACTCGCATCATAAAGACCCAGTGCTAAAAACGGACCTATGAGCATATAGACGATGAGGCTTGGCATCACCACTAAATGTGTGCCTTGCCATTGCACCAGAAGCACAATACCAATCGCTGCTGCCATAAAACAGATGCCGTAAAAAGCACTGATGAGAGGCATTCGTACGAAATCATGTAACCCCAGAGCTAACCAGTGAAAGGGTGCACTCAGATTGACGGTGTTACACGGAATGGTTCTGGCGTATTCATTATCTGGTACTTCCTTTCGTTTGCTTTGGAAGTCAGATGGATTCACGGTACGAGGCATAACTCCTCCTTGATTAATTCCCACGGTGTCAACGCTTACCAAGGTCGTCAGTACTCGATCATCTCAATGGTTATCTTAAGGAGTACAGTGACTTGGTATCGAGCCATACAAAAGGATGTTTGGTTTACGTGTTTTAATCACGGACTCCACCACGTGAACCTACATCTTATTACTCGGTGTTATATGCATCGAAAAGTGCATTTAACATTATGTTAACTATTGGCGGTGATAGGGGAATTTACAAATAATTGCTGAATTTTTGTTCGGCAAGGGGAGGGAGGAATGTTCAATACAAAAAGCCCCCGCCATAAGGTGAGGGCTTTGTTGATTCTTGCGTGGCTCGATTACTTGATGCCAGCGAAATCGCGTAGAAGCTCAGCTTTATCAGTCGCTTCCCATGGGAACTCTTCGCGACCAAAGTGACCGTATGCTGCTGTCTTCTTGTAGATTGGTTGAAGTAGGTTAAGCATTTCTTGTAGACCGTATGGACGTAGGTCGAAGAATTGACGAACCGCTTCAATGATGATGTCGTGAGATACTTTCTCGGTACCAAACGTTTCAACCATGATAGACGTTGGATCAGCAACACCGATTGCGTAAGAAAGTTGGATTTCACAACGGTCAGCCATACCAGCCGCTACGATGTTTTTCGCTACGTAACGTGCTGCGTAAGCTGCAGAGCGGTCTACTTTCGATGGATCTTTACCAGAGAATGCGCCGCCACCGTGACGAGCTGCACCGCCGTAAGTATCTACGATGATTTTACGACCAGTTAGACCACAGTCACCCATTGGGCCACCGATAACGAAACGACCGGTTGGGTTGATGAAGAAGTTAGTGTCTTTGCTGATCCACTCTGCAGGAAGAACAGGTTTGATGATCTCTTCCATTACTGCTTCACGTAGGTCAGGCGTAGAGATTGAATCACAGTGCTGAGTTGAAAGAACAACAGCATCGATACCAACAATCTTACCTTGGTCGTACTGGAACGTTACCTGAGATTTTGCGTCTGGACGCAACCAAGGTAGTGTGCCGTTTTTACGAACTTCTGCTTGCTTTTCAACAAGACGGTGAGAGTAAGTGATTGGCGCTGGCATGAGTACTTCAGTTTCGTTACATGCGTAACCAAACATGATGCCTTGGTCGCCTGCACCTTGCTCTTTAGGGTCAGCTTTATCAACACCTTGGTTGATATCTGGAGACTGTTTACCGATTGTGTTTAGAACTGCACAAGAGTTCGCGTCAAAGCCCATATCTGAGTGTACGTAGCCGATTTCACGAACGGTTTCACGAGTTAACTCTTCGATGTCAACCCATGCTGAAGTCGTGATTTCACCACCCACCATTACCATACCGGTTTTAACGTAAGTCTCACATGCAACACGAGCCTTTGGATCTTGCTCTAGAATCGCGTCAAGAACCGCATCAGAAATCTGGTCTGCAATTTTATCTGGATGACCTTCTGATACTGACTCAGAAGTAAACAGGTGCTTAGCCATGTTAGCTCCACTATATCTGGTTTAAAACTGAGGAATGATAAACTCCCCAGCGCAAATTAATACTAATATTTGTAGGTGTATCTACATCTAGACGTCTATTCTAATTTTGATTGCTCGAATTACAAGCTCTTTTTTGGTTTTTGTTATAACCAAACGTTTGCTTGAATTATTGATAATTTTTAGAACTTCGATGTATTTGAACTGAAAGGTGCAATATTTGTGAGGTTTTGGGTTGGAAAACGTTTGCACACCCAACTTGGCTTTGAGAGAATTGTGACCTCTTTTTTCGTTTCGCTTAATGTACTCAGGAGCAGACATGTCGTCTCGTAAACATCTTGCCAATGCAATTCGTGCTCTAAGCATGGATGGTGTTCAACAAGCTAACTCTGGCCACCCAGGCGCACCTATGGGTATGGCTGATATCGCTGAAGTTCTTTGGCGCTCTCACCTAAACCACAACCCAGCTAACCCAGAGTGGGCAGATCGCGACCGTTTTGTACTTTCAAACGGCCACGGTTCTATGCTGATCTACTCTCTACTGCACTTGAGCGGTTACGAGCTATCTATCGATGATCTGAAAAACTTCCGTCAGCTTCACTCTAAGACTCCAGGTCACCCAGAGTACGGTTACGCACCAGGCATCGAAACGACAACAGGCCCTCTAGGTCAAGGTATCACGAACGCTGTTGGTATGGCTCTAGCAGAAAAAGCGCTAGCAGCACAATTCAACAAAGAAGGCCACGACATCATTGACCACTTCACTTACGTGTTCATGGGTGATGGCTGTCTGATGGAAGGTATCTCGCATGAGGCATGTTCTCTTGCTGGTACGCTAGGCCTAGGTAAACTGATCGCATTTTGGGATGACAACGGCATCTCTATCGATGGTCACGTTGAAGGTTGGTTCTCTGACGATACACCTAAGCGTTTCGAAGCTTACGGTTGGCACGTAATCCCAGCAGTAGATGGCCATGATTCTGAAGCAATCAACGCAGCGATTGAAGCTGCAAAAGCAGACCCTCGTCCTACGCTAATTTGTACGAAGACTATCATCGGTTTTGGTTCTCCAAACAAATCGGGTTCTCACGACTGTCACGGTGCACCACTAGGCGCTGAAGAAATCGCAGCAGCACGTGAATTCCTAGGTTGGGAACACCCTGCATTTGAAATCCCTGCTGATGTATACGCAGAGTGGGATGCAAAAGCAGCTGGCGCTGAAAAAGAAGCGGCGTGGAACGCGAAGTTCGAAGCATACGCAGCGGCTTACCCAACAGAAGCAGCAGAGCTTAAGCGTCGTCTAAACGGCGAACTTCCTGCAGAGTGGGAAGAGAAAGCAAACCAAATCATTGCTGATCTTCAAGCAAACCCAGCAAACATTGCGTCACGTAAAGCATCTCAAAATGCTCTAGAAGCTTTCGGTCAAATGCTACCAGAATTCATGGGCGGCTCTGCTGACCTAGCGCCTTCTAACCTAACCATGTGGTCGGGCTCTAAGTCTCTAGAAGCGAACGACTTCTCTGGTAACTACATCCACTACGGTGTACGTGAATTTGGTATGACTGCTATCATGAACGGTATCGCACTACACGGCGGTTTCGTTCCTTACGGCGCAACATTCCTAATGTTCATGGAATACGCTCGTAACGCAATGCGTATGGCTGCTCTGATGAAAATTCAGAACATCCAAGTGTACACTCACGACTCTATCGGTCTTGGCGAAGATGGCCCAACTCACCAACCAGTTGAGCAAATCGCTTCTCTACGTTTGACTCCAAACATGAACACATGGCGTCCATGTGACCAAGTTGAGTCTGCTGTAGCATGGAAACTAGCGATTGAACGTAAAGATGCACCAACAGCACTTATCTTCTCTCGTCAAAACCTAGCGCAACAACCACGTAGCGCTGAGCAAGTTGCAGACATCGCGAAAGGTGCTTACATCCTGAAAGACAGTGAAGGTAAGCCTGAGCTAATCCTAATCGCAACAGGCTCTGAAGTTGAGCTAGCAGTGAAAGCCGCTGAGCAACTAACAGCAGAAGGTAAGAAAGTACGCGTTGTTTCAATGCCATCAACAGATGCATTCGACAAACAAGACGCAGCTTACCGTGAAGCAGTTCTACCATCAGACGTAACAACACGTATCGCTATTGAAGCGGGCATCGCAGACTTCTGGTACAAGTACGTTGGTTTCGACGGTCGCATCATCGGTATGACAACATTCGGTGAATCTGCACCTGCTGACCAGTTGTTCGAAATGTTTGGTTTCACTGTAGAAAACGTAGTGAACACAGCAAAAGAACTACTAGCGTAATCGAGACAGTTGTTTAAACCGGCTCTGTTGAGCGGTTGTGAGAAAAGGCCATCATGTTGATGGCCTTTTTATTTGTCTCAATATTTCCAATCTAGCGGAATACTTTGGTGAATATCTTCAAGCAGTACGGATAAGCGAAGAGGATGACGCCCTGCTGGTGTATAACAGTTGATCGTTATTGGCTCTGAAAGCCAGCCTTCAAGGCATGGGGTGATACGGCCGGGGTGATGTTTCTCATACCCTTGTGCAGTCCAAGTCGGCAAGAGACCAATGCCGTGTCCGTTGGCGATACTATCGATCTGCATAGCAATGTTGTCGCTATAGAGTCGGCTGACAAATGGTTCTAGAAAAAACTCCCCTTGTTCAGGGTGCGAGAGTAGCAAACCATTCTCTTGTATCGACCCAAAATCTATCCACGGATGTTTGTTTAGTTCTCTCGGGTGGTGGATGGGGCCATGTTTTTCGATGTAGTTTGGCGACGCGAATGGGGTGTAACGAAATACGCCAAGCGTTTCTTTGCGCCAATCCAGCCCTTTGTGTTCACCTAGCCAGATAAACAAATCTGGATCGTGGTGTGTATCGGAAAAATCACTGGTGAGCTGGACTCTGACGTCAGGGTTCTCCGCCAGAAATTCATTGAGCACATCGCCTAACCAACTGCGAACTAACGCTGCGTGGCAAACGATATGTAGAGAGCCTGATACTTGATTATTTAAGCCTTGAAGCGCCTCATAACTTTCCTCGCTGAGCTCTAGGATCTGGCGGCTGTAGTCGGCAAAAATCTCCCCTGCGCGTGTCAGAATCAAGCGGTTGCCTTGTCGAGTCGTTAGCGCTTGGCCAAAGTCGGCTTCTAATTGTGCTAAGCGGCGGCTCACGGTGGATTTCGGCTGATTCAGTGCTTTGGCGGCTGCGGTCAAACTTTTGTGTTGGTTAAGCGCATCAAAAGCACGAATTGATGCTAAGTCGTGCATATCTTACTCCTTACTGCGTTATGTACGGATTCCATATATGGGAAGAACCGTTCCATAACTATCACTATGCATCTCATTCTATTTATGAATAATTCCACTTTGAAAATAATAATCATTATCAATTATGGAGATGTAGATGTCCACTCTTAGACTGCCAGTGCTAACTGCAACTGGTGTTTTAGCCTTCGTCAGTGTCCCTCATGTATTTGCTAACGACTCAGTTTCAAAAATGGAAACCGTCGTGGTGACAGCGTCAAGTTATGAGCAATCCCAAGCGGATGCGCCTGCAAGTATTAGTGTTATTTCGCGAGAAGAATTGGACTCGCGCTACTACCGCGACGTGACTGATGCACTGAAAAGTGTGCCGGGTGTTGTTGTGACTGGTGGTGGTGATACAACCGATATCAGCATTCGTGGTATGGGCTCTAAGTACACGTTAATTCTTGTGGATGGTAAGCGCCAAAGTACTCGCGAAACTCGCCCAAATAGCGATGGCCCTGGTATTGAACAAGGTTGGTTGCCACCACTTCAAGCCATTGAGCGAATCGAAGTGATCCGTGGCCCGATGTCGACACTATACGGTTCCGATGCGATTGGTGGTGTGATTAACGTGATCACCCGTAAAGATGCGCTTGAGTGGACAGGTAATGTGCAGCTGGGGACGGTTATCCAAGAAAACAGCCGTTCTGGTGGTGAACAGAGTGCAAACTTCTTTGTAAATGGCCCTCTTGCAGAAAACTTGTTGCTACAGGTTTATGGTCAATACACCGCAAGGGAAGAAGATGACATTGATTATGGTTATGAAGACAAAGATATGCAGAGCATCTCTTCAAAACTGATCTATCAAATCAATGATCGTCACTCTGTGCAGTTAGAGGGGGGGACATCGGCACAAAGTCGTCGCGGTAATGTTGGTCTTTCTGTACCTACGACGGGCTGTCGTAGAGGCTGTGAAGATTCATTGAATGAATATCGTCGTAACTACGTTACGCTTAGTCACACCGGGGAGTGGGAGTTATTGGGTAATTCTGATACCTACTTGCAGCGCGAGGAGAGTGAAAACAAATCTCGCGAAATGACTATTGTAAATACCACGTTTAAATCCAGCGTAGTTAAAGGGCTGGGCGCGCATACTCTGACAACTGGTGTCGATGCGACGCATGCCGAGTTGGAAGATTTTACGTCTAACAAAGCATCATCTAAGACTAAAGCATCAAATACTCAATGGGCTGTGTTCATCGAAGATGAATGGAAGATCGCAGAACCTTTTAGTCTGACATTAGGTGGTCGTTTGGATCACGATGAAAACTACGGCGCGCATTTTAGCCCGAGAGTGTATGGTGTGTGGCGTGTTGATCCTGCTTGGACGGTCAAAGGCGGTGTGGCGACAGGTTTCCGCTCTCCTCAGTTACGTGAAATTACCCCTGGTTGGGCGCAAGTCAGTGGTGGCGGTAATATTTATGGTAACCCAGATTTAGATCCGGAAACTTCACTGAACAAAGAAATCAGTGTGCTTTACCAAGGTGATTCTGGTCTTGATGTGACGTTAACTGCCTTCCACAATGAGTTTAAAGATAAGATCACTCGCGTGGTGTGCCCAGATACAATTTGTACGGATGGCCCAAACCAATGGGGGGCAGATCCTACTTACCGCATTAATGTGGATGAAGCTGTTACTCAGGGTGTAGAAGCAACGTTGGCGAAACCACTAACCGAGACTATCTACTTAAGCTCAAGCTATACCTTTACCGACTCGGAGCAAAAAACGGGTGAATACAAAGGCATGCCACTTCAGCAACTTCCAAAGCATCTGTTTAATGTTGATGTCACTTGGCAAACAACAGACAACCTAGAGAGCTGGACGAAAGTGACCTACCGAGGAAAAGAAATGGATCCGGTCACTGGCCCATCACGCAACAGCATCGTTGAACCTGCTTATACGTTTGTAGATGCCGGCGTAACGTATCAGTTGACGGATAACACCAAGATCAAAGGTGCGATTTACAACCTGTTCGATGAAGACATCAACTACAAAGAATATGGGTACGTCGAAGATGGACGCCGTTACTGGTTAGGGTTAGACGTAGCATTCTAATTTCTTTTAAAGAAGGCTGGGCTATGTCCCAGCCTTTTTAAATCATGCTTTACTATGATTCATTAGGTGCGTTTTTCAGCCTTATCAGGTACTATCTGTGCCACGAAATTTTTGGTGGGGCGAAGGATAAATGCTAAAAGTTGCGATCAATGGATTTGGACGTATAGGTCGTAATGTTCTGCGAGCTGTCTATGAAAGCGGCAAACATCAGCAGATTAAAGTGGTAGCGGTTAATGAGCTTGCTCAACCAGAGGCAATGGCTCACCTTCTACAATATGACACCAGTCATGGCCGTTTTGGTAAGAAAATCTCCCACGATCAAGAACATTTGAATGTTCACCATGAAAGCGGTGAATATGATGCCATCCGAATTCTTCATCTCTCTGAAATTGAACTGCTTCCGTGGCGCGACCTTGAGGTCGATATCGTTTTAGATTGTACCGGCGTTTATGGTTCAAAGGCGGATGGTCTTGCCCATATCGAAGCCGGAGCGAAGAAAGTGCTCTTCTCTCACCCAGGAGCGAACGATCTCGATAACACCATTATTTACGGTGTGAACCACGAAACTCTCAAAGATGAACACCGCGTGGTGTCCAATGGTTCATGTACCACCAACTGTATTGTTCCCATTATCAAAGTATTGGATGAAGCGTTTGGGATTGAGTCAGGTACCATTACCACAATTCACTCATCTATGAACGACCAACAAGTTATTGATGCTTACCATAATGACTTACGTCGTACTCGAGCTGCGAGCCAATCTATCATTCCTGTTGACACCAAGTTGCATAAAGGAATTGAAAGAATCTTCCCGAAATTTTCCAACAAATTCGAAGCCATTTCCGTTCGAGTTCCGACAGTTAACGTCACTGCAATGGATTTAAGTGTCACAATTAATACAAATGTGAAAGTTAATGACGTAAATCAAACCATTGTTAACGCATCTCAGTGTACATTACGTAACATTGTTGACTATACTGAATCGCCACTCGTTTCCATCGACTTTAACCACGATCCCCATAGCGCGATAGTGGATGGAACTCAGACAAGAGTGAGTAACGGGCAATTAGTAAAAATGCTCGTTTGGTGCGATAACGAATGGGGCTTTGCTAACCGGATGCTGGATACCGCTTTAGCAATGAAAGCTTCTTCACAAGTGGAGCTTTAAAGGTGAAGAAGTGATGGAGAGAATTTTTATTTCAAGCCTTGAAATAAATCTGACGTATCTCCATATCTATAACCAGTTTGAAGAATTAACAGGCTTGGCAGGGTTGCCGAGTTTTCAAAAACTTTAATTATTAAATATTTGAGAGGACACATCATGTCTGTAATCAAGATGACTGACCTGGATCTTGCAGGTAAACGTGTATTCATCCGTGCTGACCTAAACGTGCCAGTAAAAGACGGTAAAGTAACTTCTGATGCACGTATCATCGCATCTCTTCCAACTATTAAGCACTGCCTAGAAGCTGGCGCTAAAGTAATGGTTACTTCTCACCTAGGTCGTCCAACTGAAGGTGAATACGCTGAAGAGTTCTCTCTACAACCAGTTGTTAACTACCTAAACGACGCACTAGATTGCGAAGTTAAACTTGCTAAAGATTACCTAGATGGCCTAGAGCTAAACGCTGGTGAGCTTGTTGTTCTAGAAAACGTTCGCTTCAACAAAGGCGAGAAGAAAAACGAAGAAGAGCTATCTAAGAAATACGCAGCACTATGTGACGTATTCGTAATGGATGCATTCGGTACGGCTCACCGCGCTCAAGCGTCAACTCACGGCGTTGGTATGCACGCTCCTGTAGCTTGTGCTGGTCCTCTACTAGCAAACGAACTAGAAGCTCTAGGCAAAGCAATGGATAAGCCTGCTCGTCCAATGGTTGCTATCGTAGGTGGTTCAAAAGTTTCTACTAAGCTAACTGTTCTTGAATCTCTATCTAAAATCGCTGACCAACTTGTTGTTGGTGGTGGTATTGCTAACACATTCATCGCTGCTGCTGGCCACAACGTTGGTAAATCTCTATACGAAGCTGACCTAGTAGACACTGCTAAGAAGCTAATGGACGAGTGTGCAATTCCAGTGGCAACTGACGTTGCATGTGCGAAAGCATTCGACGAGAACGCAGAAGCAGAAATCAAACACGTTTCTGAAGTACAAGACGACGACATGATCTTCGACCTTGGTCCAGAATCAACAGCTGCTCTAGCTGAAATCCTTAAAAACGCGAAAACTATCCTATGGAACGGTCCTGTAGGTGTATTCGAATTCAAGAACTTCGAAGCAGGTACTAAAGGTATCTCTGAAGCTATCGCAGCTTCTGAAGGTTTCTCTGTTGCAGGTGGTGGTGACACGCTAGCAGCTATCGACAAGTTCGGTATCAAAGCTGACGTATCTTACATCTCTACTGGCGGCGGCGCTTTCCTTGAGTTCGTAGAAGGTAAAGTTCTTCCAGCAGTAGAAATGCTAGAAGCACGCGCTAAGTAATTAAAGCAAAGCGGGGGAGTTACTCTCCCGCTTTCTTGTTTGCTGCAACGTGAGAGGAACTCTGCTAGAATAGCCTCAGTTGTGAGCAAACGTTTGCAAGATTTTCAACTTAACAAGTTTTGTTTAAAAACGACAGATAAATAGGATTACATCCATGTCTAAGATCTTCGACTTCGTAAAACCAGGTGTTATCTCTGGCGATGACGTTCAGAAAGTATTTGAAGTTGCAAAAGAAAACCACTTTGCACTTCCAGCAGTAAACTGTGTTGGTACTGACTCTGTAAACGCAGTACTTGAAGCAGCTGCAAAAGTTAAAGCTCCAGTTATCGTTCAGTTCTCTAACGGTGGTGCTGCTTTCTTTGCTGGTAAAGGTCTAAAACTTGAAGGTCAAGAAGCTCAAATCCTAGGTGCTGTTGCTGGTGCGAAATACGTTCACGCTGTAGCTGAAGCTTACGGTGTTCCAGTAATCCTACACACTGACCACGCTGCTAAGAAACTTCTACCATGGATCGACGGTCTACTAGACGCTGGTGAAGAGTACTTCGCGCAAACTGGTAAACCTCTATTCTCTTCTCACATGATCGACCTTTCTGAAGAGTCTCTAGAAGAGAACATCGAAATTTCTGCTAAGTACCTAGAGCGCATGGCTAAAATGAACATGACTCTAGAAATCGAACTTGGTTGTACTGGTGGTGAAGAAGACGGCGTTGACAACTCTGATATGGACGCGTCTGAGCTATACACTTCTCCAGAAGATGTTGCATACGCATACGAGAAACTAAACGCTATCAGCCACCGTTTCACTATCGCAGCATCTTTCGGTAACGTACACGGTGTTTACAAGCCAGGTAACGTTGTTCTAACTCCAACTATCCTACGTGATTCTCAAGCGTACGTTTCTGAGAAATTCGGTCTTCCAGCGAACTCTCTAAACTTCGTATTCCACGGTGGTTCTGGTTCTTCTCTAGAAGAAATCCGTGAATCTATCGGCTACGGTGTTATCAAAATGAACATCGATACAGATACACAGTGGGCAACTTGGGATGGTATCCGTCAGTACGAAGCTGAAAACCACGATTACCTACAAGGTCAAATCGGTAACCCAACTGGCGAAGACGCGCCAAACAAGAAGTACTACGATCCACGCGTATGGCTACGTGCTGGTCAAGCTTCAATGGTTACTCGTCTTGAGCAAGCATTTGCTGACCTTAACGCAATCGACGTACTATAATTCGTCTGAATTGAGTTATCTAAAAACCCGCTCTTTGAGCGGGTTTTTTTGTGTCTGTCATTTGGCTTTCTTCAACGTTAATAGATTTATACCCATGCTGAATAGAAGAATGGATAGGGGCATGCAAGTACGTATTAATAATGCACCAATAATCATTAGGTTGTTTTTTAGCCGCTTCGCATGAATCTAGGTAATAGAAGTGGCGAAATGTTAAAGCATTGCGTACTCTGTAACAGGTCGATATCAGAAAATTCTGATAAAGCCTTGTTTTGCATATCTTTGCGAAACTCTGACTTTGCAAAATGTCAAAGTTGGGATATCGTGCCAAAAATCTGACACTGTTCAGTTGGGCAATAGGGATATTGTTGTAGATAAGGGCCTATAAAAAACAAGGCTCATAAGTTAACGGCAATTAGATTTATATATCTTTATTTTTGAGGATAAGAATTATGGCAGGTGAATCGATGGGTATCGATACCACTCTAACAGATGGGCTGACTCAAGCTGAGACTTGGCTTACAAACAACTCAGACCTACTTATTCAGTACGGTGTGAACATTATTTCAGCGCTGATTATCCTATTTATCGGTAATATTATCGTTAAAGCAGTCGCTGGCAGTGTTTCCAAAGTACTTGAAAAGAAAAACATGGATAAGGCGGTCGTAGAATTTATTCACGGTCTTGTTCGTTACCTACTATTCGTTATCGTACTTATCGCAGCTCTGGGCCGCTTAGGTGTTCAAACGGCATCTGTTGTTGCTGTAATCGGTGCGGCAGGTCTTGCTGTTGGTCTTGCTCTACAAGGTTCTCTATCAAACTTTGCGGCAGGCGTACTGATTGTTGCATTCCGTCCATTTAAATCTGGCGACTATGTAGAGATTGGCGGCGTAGCGGGTAGTGTTGAAGCGATTCAAATCTTCCAAACAGTTCTAAAAACGCCAGACAACAAAATGGTTGTTGTACCTAACTCGTCTGTTATTGGTGGTGCAATCACGAACTACTCTCGTCATGCAACGCGACGCGTAGATTTGGTCATCGGCGTTTCATACAAAGCCGATCTTAAGCTAACGAAGAAAGTGATTCGCGAAACGCTAGAAAAAGATCCTCGTATCTTGAAAGATCCTGATATGACTATCGGTGTTCTAACACTAGCAGATTCTTCAGTTAACTTCGTAGTGCGCCCTTGGGTTAAAACTGCGGATTACTGGGGTGTGTACTTTGATTCAATGCAAGGCATTAAAGAAGCATTGGACGAGAACGGTATCGAAATTCCATTCCCACAAATGGATGTTCATTTGAACCGTGTCGAATCTTAATTCGAACGATAGATAATCTAAAAAGCGAGGCACTAGCCTCGCTTTTTTTATATTTCAAACAGAGGGTTATTACCTATCTGTAAGAGTGGTCTTAAATGAATACCTGCAATACCGAAGGTGCGCTCTGGTAGCCCTGGTGTATAAAGCAACTCTTCGTGATGATAGAGCTTGGTATCCACCACGATCGCAACCTCTGGTGGTAAACCTATCGGGCAAACAGCACCGGGTAGGCAGCCAAGTAATTCCTGCATGAGTTCATCACTGCCAATAGAAGGTCGCTTGCCTAATATTGCTTTAATCGTGTTGGCATCAAGGCGAGAGTCTTTATCAGTAATGAACACGGCATACCCGCCACCTTTGAGTGTTAAAAACAAGCTTTTGCTATGTGTGCCTTGCTAGCCGAGTTCTTTCGCGACTTTAAGGTCGGTGTCGAAGTCGAGAATGGCTTCATGTCGCCATTCTCGAAATGGAATCGAGAGCGAATGCAATCGCTCTTTGTTGAGGCGATAGATGTTTTCCAGTGACTCCATGTCATTCATATCCTTAGGTTTGGGTTACCAGTATTTAGTGATGAGCTCGCTCGCGAGTACATAAGCAATGGTGAACATCATCAGTGCAACGGCGATATCGATGCCTTTTTTCACTTTCGGTTTAGATAGCGTAGGCCCGAGTTTTGCGGCGCCCATCGACAAGGTATAGAACCAAACAAATGACGCCATAATAGTGCCTAACGCGAAAGCGATTCGATCATGGCCTTCAAATTGTCCACCGATTGAGCCTAAGATAACGACGGTATCTAAGTACAAATGTGGGTTGAGCACGGTGACAGCTAATGCGCCTAAAATGACCGTTCGGCGTCCACGAGCTACGACTTCCCCTTTTGATTCCGATTCATTCTCTGGCTTGAATGCGCTTTTAAGCGAAAGTAGTCCATAGAAGCTCAGGAAGGCAATACCACCAAGCGTCACCGATGTCAGTAGGACTTCATTTTGAGACAGAATAGCACCACCACCAAAGATACCTAGAGAAATGAAGATCATATCTAAGACGCTACAAATAGTGGCTGTCGTCAGGTGGTGATTGCGCTTTATGCCTTGATTCAAGACATACGCATTTTGTGCTCCGATCGGAATGATCATCGATGCCCCTAAACCAAATCCTTGCAATAAAACCCAAAAGCTCACAATACACCTCAAATAATTAAGAAAACGACAGAGAGGGGAAAGATAATGGCTTTGGTTAAATAAGTATAATTAATGATTTTAATATATTATTAGAGTTACTTATTTAACGGTTTGGTGTTGTTTTTTGGGAGAACGTGAATGCGAGGGTTGGATTACAAATGGATAGAAGCCTTGGATGCCGTTGTTTATCAAGGCAGTTTTGAACGAGCTGCTGAGCATCTGTTTGTCTCACAATCTGCCATTTCGCAGCGTATTAAACAGCTCGAAAAGTTCTTGGCGCAACCTGTGTTAATTCGCGAGCAGCCACCCAAGCCAACCCCTATTGGGAAAAAACTATTGGGGCTTTACCGTCGAGTTCGGTTGCTAGAGCACGAAATTTTACCTGAGATCAAAAACGATACTACAACGCGCCCAGTACAACTGTCTTTGGCTACTAACGCCGACAGTTTGGCTACGTGGTTACTGCCTGCTTTGCAAGATGTCATGAAAACTCGTCAAGTAGAGTTGAAGCTGACGATTTACGGTGAATCACGTTCAATAGAAAAACTGAAAAGTGGTGAGGTCGCAGGGGCGATCAGTTTAGAGTCTCAAGCGATACCAAATTGTCGCGCCGATTACTTAGGACGAATTGATTACGTTTGTGTGGCTAACCCTGAGTTTTATCAGCGTTACTTTTCTGAAGGTGTAAACAATCAGACCTTAGCAAAGGCGCCAGCGGTTTCCTACGATCAGTATGATGACTTACATAAAAAGTTTCTCACGGAGCATTTCAATGTGCGTCCTGATAGCGTGATTCATCACAACATCAGCAGCTCAGAGGCTTTTCTCAAAATGGCGTTAGCTGGAGTGGCATATTGTTTGATCCCTCGTTTGCAAATTACTGATGAGTTAGAGCAAGGCTCGTTAATTGATATTACGCCTGGCTTCCTGATGTCTTATCGTATTTATTGGCACCATTGGCAGTTGGAAACTGGCGTATTGCAGGAGATTTCACAAGCGATTGTCAATTATGCACAGCGTCATTTACCACAGTAGTGATTGAATAGACGACCATTTCTGACGAATATTAAATGACGAATGGTTGAAATTACACCAAAGTTACACAGTCAAAGTTGTGTTAGAAGTGAAGTTAGGAGCTTGGATAATCACCGGAAGTTTCTATTATGAAACCACTTACTCCTACAGCTCGGCGACTTAACAAAGTCGGTGATGCTGATTTGTGGAGACACTTCACTATTGATATGGATGGATTTGTCGAATGAAACTGTATTCGTGTTTGCTGGCTTCAGCTCTTAGTCTTAGCAGTGTTTCAGTCTTGGCTGATGTGCCTGAATTTGCTCACGTAACAACAACGGGTTACGGTGAGGTGGTCGCAACACCAGACATGGCGACCTTTTCTGTAAAAGTGGTGGATACCACCATGACAGCGGAACAAGCAAAACAATCAGTCGATAAAACAGTCGAAGATTTTCTCCAATATCTGTCTGATGCTGGTTTATCAAAGGACAATATCACCAGCTCAAACCTGTATCTTGCGCCTCAGTATCACTACCCTAAATCGGGCAAAGCGGAGTTGGTTGGATACAGAGCATCACGCAGCATCAATGTAACAGTGACAGATTTAGCCGATCTTAACCAGTATTTGGATATGGCGTTGAAAGCTGGCATTAATCAGGTCGACAACATCCAATTGAAAGTGAGCAATCAAGCGGAATACCAACAAAAAGCACGCATGGCTGCGATCAAAGATGCGAGAGAAAAAGCGGCATCGCTTGCATCTGGCTTTGATAAAAAACTCGGCGGCATCTGGCAAATTAACTATAACCAAATGCATGTACAGCCTGTGTTGATGCGCTCAATGGCGATGGACAGCAAGCAAGGTTCGAACAGTTACCAAGACTCGACTCTTGTAATTCGTGACCAAGTAGATGTGGTTTATAAATTAAAATAATTTGTTTTGGTAACACAAAAAGAAAAGGCAGGGATAATCCCTGCCTTTGTTGTATGGATTCTTCTTAATGAAGAATACGAGCACGAATCGTGCCTTCAATGCTTTTCAACTTAGTTAGTGCTTCTTCTGAACGCTCAGTTTCCACATCAATAACTACGTAGCCGATCTCAGCTTCAGTTTGTAGGTACTGCGCTGCGATGTTGATGCCTTCTTCTGCGAAGATGGTGTTAATTTGAGTCAGAATACCTGGGCGGTTTTTGTGAATGTGCAGTAAGCGAGAGCATTCACGACCGTGTTCAGGCAGAGAAACTTCAGGGAAGTTAACGCTTGATAGTGTTGAACCATTATCTGAATATTTCGCCAGTTTACCCGCTACTTCCACGCCGATGTTTTCTTGTGCTTCTTGAGTAGAGCCGCCCACGTGTGGCGTTAGAATGACGTTATCGAATTTCTGTAGTGGAGATTCAAACGGGTCAGCGTTTGTTTTTGGTTCAACTGGGAATACGTCGATTGCTGCGCCAGCTAAGTGACCTGCTTCTAGGCTGTGGCAAAGCGCAGGAATATCAACAACGGTACCGCGAGCGGCGTTGATGAAGATTGCGCCAGGTTTCATGCGAGCAAATTCTTCTTCACCCATCATGTTCTTCGTTTCAGGTGTTTCTGGTACGTGCAGCGAAATAACATCACATTTGTTTAGCAGCTCGCTCATCGTGTGGATTTGCGTTGCGTTGCCAAGTGATAGTTTGTTTTCGATGTCGTAGTAGTACACGCGCATACCTAAGTTTTCAGCAATAATGCCCAGCTGAGTACCGATATGGCCATAACCAATGATACCAAGGCGTTTACCACGCGCTTCGTAAGAGTTGTCTGCGCTCTTCTTCCAAATACCACGGTGTGCCAAGGCGTTCTTTTCAGGAATCCCACGAAGGAGCAGAAGAATCTGACCAAGCACTAGCTCAGCTACACTTCGTGTATTTGAAAACGGTGCATTGAATACAGGAATGCCACGTTTTGCCGCCGCACCAAGATCGACTTGGTTAGTTCCGATACAAAAACAGCCAATCGCAACCAGTTTGTTTGCCGCATTGATCACTTCCTCGGATAGATTCGTTCGGGAGCGGATACCGATGAAGTGCGTATCTTTAACTGCTTCAATCAGTTCTTCCTCTGAAAGCGAACCTTTGTGATATTCAATGTTGGTGTAACCAGCTGCTTGAAGAACTTCAACTGAAGAAGGGTGAAGTCCCTCGAGTAAGAGGATCTTAATCTTTTCTTTTTCCAGTGAAACTTTGGCCATTTTTTCTCGTCCTTAAAATGGAAAGGTGGGCTAATGTGGCGCACATTGGGCAAAACCATTAAAAAGGGGATAATTAATAGTTTTGTAGGAGGACAAACGTTTCCTTGTGCGTCTTCTGTTCAATAAAGTAACAAAAAAAAATTGCTTTGGGTAAGAAAATTACGGAATAAGAGATAATTTTCTTAGAGAAAGGAATAAAAAACGGTGCCTTGCAGCACCGTCTGTAATGAAATAACAGAAAACTGAATCAGATAGACCGATTCATGGCTATTATTTACTCTTCAATTTTTGCGCCTTCTGGCGTACCAGTGATCACAACATCAGCACCACGGTGAGCAAAAAGACCAACCGTTACCACACCCGCGATACCGTTGATTTTGTCTTCCATCTCTTTCGGGTTGGTGATTTGCATGTTGTGCACATCTAGGATGATGTTGCCGTTATCCGTTACAACACCTTCACGGTATGCAGGGTCGCCACCAAGTTTCACCAACTCACGAGCAACGTAAGAACGTGCCATTGGAATCACTTCCACTGGAAGAGGGAACTGGCCAAGCACGTCAACCGCTTTCGTGTCGTCAACGATACATACAAACTTTTCAGAGATTGCTGCAACGATTTTTTCACGAGTTAGCGCTGCACCGCCACCTTTGATCATTTCACGCGCAGGGTTGATTTCGTCTGCGCCATCAACATATACGTCTAGCTTAATTACGTCGTTGCACTCAAAAACTTCAATACCAAGCTCTTTTAGACGCTCTGTAGAAGCAACTGAGCTAGACACTGCACCTTTGATATCATCTTTGATAGTGCCTAGTGCATCGATGAAGTGATTCACGGTAGAGCCTGTGCCAACACCGACAATGCTGCCTTTCTCAACATATTTAAGTGCTGCCCAACCAGCCGCTTTTTTCATTTCATCTTGAGTCATGCCAATCTCCTGAATAGATGTTCGTTAACGTTTGCGGGCGTGATTATAGCGGCTAAGCGTTATTTTTCCCATTGCCATATTTGGCTTGGAGTCACGATCTTAGGTAATGGAATATCCCAGCTTTCAATTGGTAAGCGTTCTACATGCTGGCAATCGTGAGCAATGCCAATCGGTTTGCCTCCTTCTCCTGTCTTGAACCAATGAGAAAGAGTGCGATCGTAGTAGCCTCCACCCATACCTAAGCGGTGTCCGATACTGTCGAAGCCGACCAAAGGCGTGCAGATTACATCTAATTGTTTGACGGGAAGAAGGTGGCGAATATCGAGTTTTGGCTCGAGAATGCGGTACTTATTGTAGACCAGTTGATCTTCATTCACGTATTGAAGAAACAATAACTGGCCTTTTGAGAAAGGATGGATGACGGGTAAATACACCGACTTTCCCTGTTGCCATAACCATTCAATCAGTGGCTTCGTATCGAGTTCACCATCGGCAGAGAGATAAATGGCAATGTTCTGCGCTTGTTGGATTTCTGGAAGTTGGGCGAATTGAGTAACTAGGTCTAGCCCCGCTTGAAACTGCGTATCGCTACACAAGGCGTTGCGTTTTTCACGGATAAGTTTGCGGAAGTCTTGTCGGGAGCGTGATGATATGGATTGTGATGACATAAAGGAATACCCCAGGGTGCCGTTGAGGATTGTGGCCCTTGAACCAGCTGGTTCAAGGCGGATCAGCAATGATAACCGTAGGCTTCTCGGTGCATGCCAAGCTTGCTCAATAGCTATCAAGTACTAACCCTTTGGTATTGCTTATCGGCTCAGGGACTTAAATCCGTCTGACGAACACCCCAGGGTAAATTTTGTATCTACGGCTGTCCTTGCGTAACTTTGCTTAGTGCGTTCTCTAAAGACGCAGTGAGCTTTTCCATGCGCTCAGTAATTTCTTGCTGTTGACCGTTTGATTCGTATGACTTGGTGTGCAACTCATAACAAATGTTTAATGCAGCAAACGTCAGCAGTTGAATTTCATTGGTTACCTTAGTACGTTCGCTCATCTCTTTCAATCGGCGATCAAGATCTTTTGCTGCTGCAACGAGAGACTCTTCTTGCCCTGCTGGACAATTTACTCGTGTAACTTTGCCTAGTATTTCTACGTCGATCGCTTGATTGCTCATGATGAATAAACTCTATATTCGCGCTATCTAAGGTGTTGCTACGTGCAACTACCGAGGAGGAAACTATAGGAAAACCGTTATTAAGATTCAAGCATTTCCCATCACAGAAAGAGAAATGATGACGTGATCACACAGGAATTGGACAAATTGAACAAATGGTATTCAAAATTGAATTTGATAGCCGTTTCAGACGACTAACCTTGATGGTAGGATATGTCGATACATTATTACGCAAGAATGAGCCAAGTTATGAGTGAAATCACCCTTCCAGAATATCAATCTATTGCTGCAGAGCTACAATCTGCAAGTTTAGCTGTGACACCTGCGGAGCTGCACGGTTTGCTTGTCGGCATGCTAAGTGGTGGATTGGCGATTAACGATCAAACCTGGCAACCAATTCTATTCGATTACACCAATGATGGCATGGGCTGGCCAACGACGGCGTTAGCTTTTGCACAGACGGTCTTCAAAGTGACGGCGAACGAGCTAACGGGTTCATCCATGGAGCTGTCACTACTTCTGCCGGATGAGTCGGGCGAAGAGGGTTTATTCGCGTTGGCAGATAGCTTGTCTGATTTTGTGAATCACTTTATCTCTGGTCTTGGTTTAGCAGGCATTGCGCTGAACAATGCATCGGATGATGCAAAAGAAGCGTTGGCTGACCTAGAAGAAATTGCCAAGTTAGGCATTGATGAAGATGATGACTTTGGTGAACAAGCACAATTGCTGGAACAAGTCATTGAACACGTGAAAGCTTGCGTACTTACCATTCATGCTGAGTTCGGAGCTCGCCCAGAAAGCAGCGAAAGCAAACCGACGATCCATTAATCTAGATAGACCAGAGGTTAACATGAAGCAATATGACGTAGTAATTGCTGGTGGTGCCATGGCTGGGGCTACACTAGCTTTAGCGATTGAGCATTTGTCTCAAGGGGCTTTGCGTGTTGCCGTTGTTGAACCGTTTAAAGCACAATCTGATCAGCATCCGGGCTTTGATTCGCGCTCGATTGCTTTGTCTTATGGTACGGTTAACCTGCTGCGTCACTTAGAGTTATGGTCTGCGATTGAACCTTTTTCGACCCCGATTGAACACATCCATGTGTCTGATCGTTCTCATGCGGGAATGACGGACATCACTAAGCACGACGTTGGCGTTGAAGCGTTAGGTTATGTTGTAGAGTTAGCCGATGTTGGTCGTGTTTACCAAGAATTGCTGACTCACAGTACCGCTATCGATTTGTACTGCCCAGACTCCGCGAAGCACATTACCCGAACTCAAGAAAATGTGACGATTGAGCTTGCTAGTGGTGAGTTGCTTAATGCGAAATTACTTGTTGCCGCCGATGGTGCGGTTTCGCAATGTTGTCAGCAAATTGGTTTGGAGCTTTCTGAGCATGATTTCGACCAAGTTGCCGTAATTGCCAATATTGTGACTCAAGAGCCGCATCAAGGTCGCGCATTTGAGCGTTTTACTGAAAACGGCCCAGTTGCCCTGCTGCCAATGAGTGATAATCGAATGTCGCTCGTGTGGTGCTTACGTCCTGATGAAGCTCAAATTGTAATGGAATTGTCTGAAAGCGAATTTCTTGAACGGCTTCAGCAAGATTTTGGTTGGCGATTAGGTGCGATGCAAAAAGTGGGGCTGCGTGCGAGCTATCCGTTGTTGCTTCGTCATCGCAAGCAAAATATTTCACACCGTTTTGCGATAGTCGGTAACGCAGCACAAACGCTGCATCCCATTGCTGGGCAGGGCTTCAACTTGGGGATCCGAGACGTGGTCACTCTCGCTGAGGAACTGGTCAAGCAAGGTGAAGATGTTGGGCGTTACCAAGGCCTGATCCGCTTTAGTCAACGCCGAGAAGCAGACCGCAACGAAACCATTTGGCTAACAAGCTCGTTAGTCCATGTTTTTTCGAACGATTTACTCGCGATGCGAATTGGGCGAAATACCGCCTTAGCCGCGATGGATAACCTTTCTATTTTTAAGCAGCCGCTCTTGCGCCATACTCTTGGCTTAGTGAAACGATGATTGACTGCAACAAACTAGGTAACAACCAGTTATTAGGTAATAAATAGCAATGATGCAAAGTGTAGATATCGCCATCATCGGCGGAGGGATGGTTGGGTTGGCGCTTGCCGCCGCATTCAAAGACAGTGACCTGCGTATCGCCGTGATCGAAGGTAACGTGCCAGATGAAACGTTGAATGAACTGCCTGATGTGCGAGTTTCTGCACTGAGCCGCTCAAGTGAAACCATTTTACGTAAGCTAGGAGCTTGGCAGGGTATTGAGCAACGCCGTGCTGCACCTTACTACGGTATGGAAGTGTGGGAGCAAGACAGCTTCGCAAAAATAGAGTTTGATGCACAAAGTATGGCGCAACCTGATTTGGGTCACATCGTTGAAAATCGCGTGATTCAGTTAGCGTTGTTGGAACAAGTACAAAAGCTAGAGAATGTGACGCTATTCATGCCAGCGCGCTGTGCGACACTCGCGGTTGGTGAACAAGAGAGTTGGTTAACGCTCGATAACGGCCAAGCGATGACAGCGAAGCTGGTGGTGGGTGCTGATGGCGCGAATTCGTGGCTGCGTAACCAGATGGATATTCCTTTGACGCATTGGGACTACGGTCACCATGCGTTGGTTGCTAATGTGAAAACAGCGGATCCGCACCACAGCATCGCGCGTCAGATTTTTACACCTCACGGGCCTTTGGCATTCTTACCGATGTCTCAACCAAACATGTGTTCTATCGTCTGGTCGACAGAGCCAAACCGAGCGGAAGAATTGCTGGCCATGAGCGGTGAAGCGTTCAACAAAACGCTAACCAGCGAATTTGATGCTCGTTTAGGCGTGTGTGAAGTGGTGGGAGGGCGAGCGGCGTTTCCGCTAAAAATGCGTTATGCCCGAGACTTTGTGGTTGAGCGTGTTGCACTGGTTGGCGATGCGGCTCATACCATCCACCCTTTAGCTGGCCAAGGCGTGAACCTCGGCTTATTGGATGCAGCCAGTCTGGCGCAAGAAGTACTGACTCTTTGGAAACAAGGGCAAGACATTGGTAGTAAACGCAATCTGCGTGGCTATGAGCGTTGGCGTAAGGCTGAAGCGGCGAAGATGATTGCGGCGATGCAAGGTTTCCGTGATTTATTCTCTGGTGACCATCCAGCGAAAAAACTGGTTCGCGGTATTGGCTTGAGTTTAGCGGGACAATTACCGGGTGCTAAAGATGAGATCATGAAACGTGCACTGGGTTTGAAGGGGCACCTACCAGAACTGGCTCGTCAATAGCTCTGAGTTACATTACCTAAAAACACAAAAGGCTGGATAATCCAGCCTTTGTTTTACTTATCTTTTTGACATCGATGAAGTGCTAAGCGTATGCGCATCGGAGTTTCATTATTTCTTGGTTAATCTCTTTTACCGCTCGAAAATGACGTTGCTCCGCTTTTTCCGGTAGTATCAATTTACCGTTATCAAACTCGAATCTTCCGACCCCGTAAATATAGATTCTTCCCTTAAAAAGACGACTTATATGTTTAGCAATCATACTTGGTGTATAGCGCTTAAACAGTCTCATATTTACTTTCCTTTTCTCTTACCTAGCCCAGTTATTCTACGTTTTGGACGTAAAAATTATTGTGACAGCAATAGTATTAAGTACAGGTGAAATGTATCGCTTTGGAGAATTGTGCTGCCTTAGACAAATTGACAGACTGATATCTCAAATAGCGTGAGGATTACCCCAAAAAATTACACTGGAAGGAACCCAAATGTTTCTGTTCTCCTTCATACGTGGTGCATTAAGCAATAGTTTTGTTACAGAAATAAGAATAGAAGGAAAATGATTGTTTGCTAATTGTTTCTTTTTCAAACCTACACCTTCTATCTAAGTGTTATAGCTTGCTTACACAAGATTAGATGAGACTGCTTGAAAAAAGTTCCAAGCAAAAAAAAGCCCGCTTGAGCGGGCGAATAGTCACAGATGCATTACACAAAAGTGGATAGCTGACATCACGAGCGTGGTCATGCCTGTCAGCCGGTTCACTTTATGTTGGTTAAGTGCTTGTTGAAAACTTAACCAACAGAATCAGCATATACGAGTTTTATAATGGTGACTATTTATGTTTTAATTTTGATTAAAAATTCTTTGGCGTGTTTTTATAGATATGAGGGAGATCACGCAGTGATGAGAACACTGCGCTTTATTGCATTATGAATTGGATGTTAACGACAGATTTCGGCCACGGTGGGTTGGCATAGCTGAACCAAATCGTCGATGGATAACGCCAGCCCTGCCATGCGGTCCCCACTGCTGATGGTGACTTCACGTTCTTCCAATAAGCTTGGGTCAAACACAATCGGCATCTGTCGTTTGAGTAATAACGGCGTCACTGTGCCAATTTTATAACCAGTGATGGCTTCTACATCGGCCTGGTCGACACAAGTCATGCGGCGACATTGCAGTAAAGCTCGTACCTTTTTTGGATCCACACTGCGATCACCAGGGGCGCAGGCGAGGGCGTATTGATTGCCCATGTCTCGCAGCAATATCGCTTTGACCATTTGAGAAGGGCGAATGCCGCGTTGTTGCGCGGCATCCTCAATTGTTGTAGCTGGTCTTTGATGCGGAAGCAGACGAAACGTGATGTTTTGGTCGGCAAGAAACTGCATCAAAGGAGTATGAATGGCATTATTCATCATCAAGGCTGTAAGGCAATTCTGCGATGGTCCATTCACAATCAGGCTGAGACGTCAAACGAAGGCGAGTGTCGTCATCCAGATTATTTGGTAACACGATCAAACCCATAGCTTGGTTATCACTGAATTGATAGTGAGCCAGTAACGTGCCGACTGAGCGCCAGTTGTCGCCTACGCTGCGTTCTAGTTCAATCGCATCATCGTTTAACGCGGTCGACGTTGCGCCTTTCACGATGTACATAGCGCGCTTGTTTGTGCCGCGGTATTTCGCTCGAGCTACGGTTTCTTGGCCTGTGTAACAGCCTTTAGTGAAGCTAATGCCACCTAGGGCTTGAATGTTCAAGGCTTGTGGAATGTGCTCGTTTTGCGCTGTGGCAGAAACGAATGGCAGTGCAGATTCAATGTCGAACCGAGTCCAAAGCTCGCGTGTTGTCAGCGTAGCATCGCTGTTTTCGATCAGTGCTTGCGCCGCTTCTTCTGTCACAACAAGTAACCAACGGTTCGCCTCTACTTTTACCGCAGTGCCGCCATTGATGATGCGTACATCACCGGCATCTTCATTTAAAGCAGACACAAACGCATCGGCGTTGACACCTGCAACGCCAAGAATCACATCGTTAGATTCTTCAATCGTGACTTTGGAAAATACGGCGTATTTTTTTATTTCTTTCAGTTCGATTTCAATCGCAGATTTCGGCTGGATCATGCCGTAGCCATCACCATGATGGAACAAGCGGAATACACTCCACACTTTACCTTTCGCGTCGCAGTGCGCACCGAGTGTTGATTGGTCTTTTTCTAGAGAAACCACATCACAGGTAACTTGACCATGCAGGTACGATTTTTTGTCATCGCCTACCATGGTGATCATGCCTAGATGATCGAGTCGTGAGATAGACAGTTCTGGTAGAGCATCTTGAGTCGATAGGTTGAGCGGTGAAAAGCGAGTTTGCCATTCCATGATTACAATGCCTTTTGAAGATATTTTTCAGCTATGTTAAATGCAGATTCACGATTTGTCAGCTTTCAATATGCCCAAGTCACCTTAAGGTGTTCGGTTTAGCGAGAACCGCTCAGTTTTCAGATGTAGCGGTAATTTGGAAATCTAATCAACCTTGAGTAAGAAACGTCAACAACGTATGCCAATCAAGGATAGGTGACGTTTTCTATCGTGATTTCATGGCAGAATAATTAGGAAAGAGCTCGCTGTTGCTAAACGTGAGGTTCAGTGGTGTTGAATCAGTGACCAGCTTTGAATCTGACACCTTGAAGTTACTTAACGTATTGTGACCCGCACACTAGTGACGTAGCACATCCCTTGTTACACTCCGCATTAATAACAAGACATCTATGAAGGAATAATGAATGTACACTCCTGAAGAAAAGGCGCGTATTAAATGGGCTTGTCGTCGTGGCATGCTTGAGCTGGATGTGGTGATTATGCCGTTTTTTGAAGAGTGCTTTGATGCGCTGAACGAACAAGAACAGCGTGACTTTGTTTCTCTGCTTGAATGTGATGATCCAGATCTGTTCACTTGGGTGATGGGACATGGTCGTAGCGAGAACCTAGGCCATGCAGCAATGGTTGATAAAATTGTTGCCCACAACCTCAGCAAAGTTCGTTAATCTTAACGTATCTTCCTCAATTACGGCTCAAGTCAGTAATCTGACCGTTTTCTTAAGCTTGACTTGGGCCGTGTCGCTTTCCGACATTCCGCTCGTATTATCGATTTATTTGTTATTACTGATTGCTAGCAAGCTACGTGATCCAGGCTTTGTCCTTTTGTCGAGTCAAGGGCATTGGTATGTGCACAGTGACGGTACGGTAAAAAATGAAACGAGTAGTTCGCATATCAAACACGTCAACCTGACGACGCTGCCTTTTAAACTCTCCTTTACGCTAGAGTCGGGTGAAATGGTGACGATTTGGCGAGACAGTTGTGATGAACGGTGCTATCGGCAACTTTCCTTGATTTTGCGTCAATGGAAAATGAAACAAGGAGCCAAAGCTCCCTGTTGATAAGCGTTACATTCGATATTAATTATCGGTTAACTGCTTTGCTGGTACCAGAATTGTCGGGCCGCTGTTTTCCAGTTGATTGGGGTAATCAAGCGTGTAGTGCAGGCCGCGGCTCTCTTTACGCTGCATTGCACAGCGAACCATAAGCTCTGCAACTTGCAGTAGATTACGCAGCTCCAACAAGTTATTAGATACGCGGAAGTTACTGTAGTACTCATGCGTTTCTTGTTGTAGCAGTTGAATGCGGCGCAATGCACGCTCTAAGCGCTTATCGGTACGCACAATGCCCATGTAGTCCCACATGAACAGGCGAAGTTCGTGCCAGTTGTGTTGAATAATAACTTCTTCATCACTGTTGGTGACTTGGCTTTCATCCCAACATGGAACACGTGAAGGCAGCTCAATGCTGGTGTGATGTTTCAGAATATCTTTTGCAGCAGACCACGCATAAACCACACATTCCAACAGTGAGTTCGATGCCATACGGTTAGCACCATGCAAGCCGGTGTAGCTCACTTCGCCAATCGCGTATAGGTTTTTCAAATCCGTATGACCGTTTTGATCCACCATCACGCCGCCACAGGTATAGTGCGCAGCTGGTACGATTGGAATAGGCTCTTTGGTCATATCAATGCCCAAGTCCATCAAGCGCGAGTAAATGGTCGGGAAGTGCTTGGTGATAAAGTCTGCTGGTTTATGACTGATGTCGAGATACATGCAGTCTGCACCCAAGCGTTTCATTTCGAAGTCGATGGCACGAGCGACAACATCGCGGGGGGCGAGTTCTTTTCGCTCATCAAAATCTGGCATAAAGCGAGTACCGTCTGGGCGACGAAGGTAAGCGCCTTCACCACGAAGGGCTTCGGTCAGCAAGAAGTTGCGAGCTTCGGGGTGGTAAAGGCAAGTTGGGTGGAACTGGTTGAACTCTAAGTTTGCCACTCGACAGCCAGCTCGCCACGCGATAGCAATACCATCACCCGATGAGACATCAGGGTTAGAGGTGTATTGATAAACCTTTGATGCGCCACCTGTCGCTAGAACCACAAATTTGGCGCGCACGGTTTCTACGTGCTCTTCGTTTCGGTTCCAGATATAGGCACCGATGACTTTGTTTTTATCACCGCCGATTTTATCTTCAGTGATCAAGTCCAGAGCGTTGTGGCGTTCAAGAACATGAATATTGGGATGGTTGTGGGCGTTGTCCTGCAATGAGGTTTGCATTGCCATACCGGTTGCGTCTGCAGCGTGCAGAATACGGCGGCGGCTGTGGCCACCTTCGCGAGTTAGGTGGTAACGAGGTTCATCGTCAGAATCATCGTCTTCACGGTCAAATGGTACACCGCCGTCAATCAGCCATTGCACACATTCTTTTGAGTGTTCTGCAATGAATCTCACGGTCTCTTCGTCGCAGATACCATCCCCGGCAATTTGGGTATCTTCAACGTGCGACTCAATGGTGTCGGATTCATCGAACACAGCGGCGATACCGCCTTGAGCGTAGTAAGTTGCCCCTTCGCTGCGCGGTCCTTTGCTGAGTACCATTACTTTACAGTGGTTTGCGACACGTAAAGCCAACGACAAGCCCGCAGCGCCACTCCCTACCACTAACACATCACATTCATGTTCACGATTTGTGTTCATATAACTTTTATAATCCCAAGCTAAGGTAACAACGTTACCTTGTGTATTATTTGCACACCATGTGCATTCCATATGCGTGACATCCGTCACTAAGGGCTAAGTTGGGAGACTTATCTAAATCACAGTTACTCTGGTGACTTGAGCCACTCTTCTTTTTGCATGCTTAGGTCATTGAGGCCTAATGACACACGGTTGTTTTCTGAGTTTTGGTTGAAAACGCGTTATTCAGACAGCCAATAGCCATGCAAATGAAAAGTAATAGTTTGTCAATCTCATTGCTTTTCTAGTTTCTACCCAGCACAATCTGGGACAGAGATCATCCATTATACCCATTTCCCTTTAATATGCTCGCTTGTCAAATTAGACATAAGTCAGGCAGTGCATGGGATTTGGCGCATGACATCACACTGTGAAAAAACAATGACAAAAAACTTGAGAAACCATGGAACTTTCTCATTCACATTGGAGTCACAATAGTGCTCAAGTAAGCAGTGGTGTCAATACTACGTTTTGCATAATTAGTACCCATATCTGAGAAGAGTAGGGGCATAACAAATAGGAGTATCCGCTCGAATGAACGAGCAGCTGACCGATCAAGTATTGATTGAGCGAGTTCAGAATGGTGATAAGCAAGCATTCAACCTGCTGGTAACAAAGTATCAGAACAAGGTGTGTAATCTTATTTCCAGATACGTTAGTAATCCTGGCGATGTACCTGATGTAGCACAAGAAGCCTTTATCAAAGCTTACCGAGCTATCCCTAGCTTTCGCGGGGAAAGTGCGTTTTATACGTGGCTGTATCGCATTGCAGTGAATACTGCGAAAAATCACATTGTGGCTCAAGGGCGCAGACCCCCAGCGACAGATGTTGATGCTGAAGAAGCTGAATTTTACGAAACAGGTAGTGCACTTAAAGAAATTTCGAACCCTGAGAACTTAACGTTGTCCAAAGAATTGCAACGGGTAGTGTTCAGTGCAATCGAAGCTTTACCTGAAGATTTAAAGACAGCAATGACATTGCGAGAGCTTGATGGCTTAAGTTATGAAGAAATTGCTGAAGTGATGGATTGCCCGGTAGGAACGGTACGTTCACGTATCTTCCGTGCTCGTGAAGCGGTGGAAAAGAAAATCAGACCTCTTTTACAGCGCTAGTACAAGTAATAACTATGGTGAAAACAATGGCTGACAAAGAACAACTTTCAGCTCTCATGGATGGAGAATTGGTCGATAAGGCTTTAATTCAAGAGTTAGAGCAGGACCAAGAGAGCCGTGAAGCTTGGCAGAATTATCACCTAATTGGTGATGTGATGCGAGGCGAGGCGCCAGCAAAACCTGAGTGGAATATTGCTGAAAGCGTAGCGTTAGCGTTAGAAGACGAACCTGTGCATCGTGCGATCGATTCGCGCAGTGCCAATGTCATTTCAATCGCTGATGCGCCTAAAGAGTCGCAACCAGAACCGCAAAAAGCCAAACGTCAGTTGCCAGCGTGGTTAACTCAGTTTGGGCAAGTCGCTGTTGCTGCATGTGTGTCGCTAGTCGTTATCTTAGGTGTGCAGCAATACGGTGGTAGCGATCCAATGTCGCCACAAGCTGAACAGTTACCAGTTTTGCAAACCGTTCCGTTTGCAGGCAGTGCTGAACCTGTGAGCTTAACTCGTGAGTCCGTAGAGCGCTCAGTGGGTGAGGCAAATATGCAGGAGCAACGTAAACGCGTTCATGCTATGCTACGTGACTACGAATTGCAGTTAAGAATTAACAGTGACGCATCTCAGCAAGATGCGCATCTGACTCCGGATAGTGAATGAAAAAATTTCTGATCAGCGCTTGCGCTCTGTTCAGTATGATGTCTTCGCAAGCCTTTGCTGGTGATAAGCCGGCGGAGGCTTTATTGCATCAAATGAGCGAGGCGAGTAAGAATTTAAGTTACGAACTTTCTTACATCCTTATCAAAAAGAACAGCATTGAGCCTTTGCTGTATCGTCACGCGACACACGGCGAAGATCAGTACGCTCATCTTGTTTATTTAAGTGGACCTGTACGTGAGGTGATTCGTCGCGGAACAGAAGTGAGTTATATCGAAACTGGCGTGGAACCGTTCACTATCGAATCAGGCAAAATGGTTGCACCAACGATACCGATGCTTAACACCAATATCGACGAGCTAAACCTGTATTACGACTACGTTCAAGTAGGGCGTGCGCGTGAAGCCGGTGTTCCAACTCAGGTATTACGCATTGTGCCGAAAGACGGACTACGTTATTCCTATGTCCTTTGGATTGACGAAAAGAGCAAATTGCCACTTCGCGCCGATCTTGTCGATCGTGATGGCGAGATGCTAGAGCAATACCGCACGATCTCTTACACAGTAAACCCTAAAATTGCAGAGTTGATGAGCGGCCTTGAAGACGTTCAACTTCCTGCTGTGCTTACCATGCCGAAAGGTGAAATTGGCACGAGCAATTGGACTGTGGGCTGGACTCCAGACGGTTTTCATCCAAACGATCTCAATCGCTACCGTATGGCATCAACAGACCAAATGGTAGAAAGTCAGTTGTATTCTGATGGCTTGTTCAACTTCTCTGTTTACGTAGCAAACAAAGATGAACATTCATTAAAAGGACAACTGGTTCGTCAAGGCCGTAGAACATTACACAGTTTTGTGAATGGTGATTATGAAATCTCTGTGGTCGGAGATATTCCGCCTGCTACGGCGCAGCGCATTGCTCAATCTGTCACATTTAATGTAACAAAGAGTAAGCAATAATGATGACTGCGTTAGCTACCGTGACCGGAGTAGAGCGTCACGGTAAGCAGTACGAGATAGATTTAAGCTGCGAGCAGCAAACGAGCTGCAGCAGCTGCTCCTCGCAAAAAAGTTGTGGCACAGGTGTTGTCACTAAAGCGATAGGTAATAAGAGCCTGTCGTGGCATCTGCGCACAGAAAAAAACGTGCAAGTCGGTCAAGTCGTGGAAATCGGCTTTCCTGAATCCAGCCTTATCAAGTCAGCCATGGCGGTGTATCTACTGCCTTTATTTGGTTTGATTCTTGGTGCTATGGTTGGTCATTTCTTACTGACTCCTTTGACCGCTGGTGGAGAAGGCATTGTTATTCTCGCATCCGTGCTATTTGCAGGCGGTGGTATGTGGTTCGCAAAACGCCTATCAAAACCGCTTGAAGATGAGTCAAAACGCCAAGTCACCCTCATTCGAGTTCTCGGTGAACCTATCCAATAAGCTCTACACTTTAAATTAGGTGCGCCCGTTAACGAAATTCGGTAGAATCTGCCAACTTGATTGAAATGCCGTCAAATGATGGCTTTCTTACTGTCCCAATTTGTAAAGAGTTAGTCACCCTAAATCTATGAAGCACATTCGTAACTTTTCGATTATCGCCCACATCGACCATGGTAAGTCGACCCTATCAGACCGTCTAATCCAAGTTTGTGGAGGATTAAGCGATCGTGAAATGGCCGCACAGGTTCTGGATTCTATGGATCTTGAACGTGAGCGTGGTATCACCATTAAATCTCAGAGTGTGACGCTAAACTACACCGCTAAAGACGGTGAAACTTATCAGCTGAACTTCATCGATACTCCGGGACACGTAGACTTTGCATACGAAGTATCACGTTCTCTAGCGGCTTGTGAAGGCGCGCTATTGGTTGTTGATGCTGGTCAGGGTGTAGAAGCGCAAACACTTGCTAACTGTTACACCGCGATCGAAATGGATCTGGAAGTTGTGCCAATCCTAAACAAGATCGACTTGCCAGCCGCTGATCCTGAACGTGTAGCTGAAGAAATTGAAGAAATCGTTGGTATTGATGCGATGGACGCAACACGCTGTTCTGCGAAGACAGGTCTGGGTGTTGAGGATGTTCTAGAAAACATCGTATCAGCAATTCCAGCACCAGAAGGTGATCCTGATGCGCCACTACAAGCGCTGATCATCGACTCATGGTTTGATAACTATCTTGGCGTAGTATCTTTGGTACGAATCAAAAACGGTTCACTGAAGAAGAACGACAAAATCAAAGTAATGAGCACAGGCCAAGCTTGGGGTGTAGACCGTTTGGGTATCTTTACACCTAAGCAAGTGGATACTGATGTTCTAAATACTGGCGAAGTAGGTTGGGTTGTTTGTGGTATCAAAGACATCCTAGGCGCACCAGTAGGTGATACGCTAACGTTAGCGAAAAACGGCAGCGACAAGCCACTTCCAGGCTTTAAGAAAGTAAAACCTCAGGTATACGCGGGTCTGTTCCCTGTATCATCTGACGATTACGAAAACTTCCGTGACGCACTGGGTAAATTGAGCCTAAACGATGCATCGCTATTCTACGAGCCAGAAAACTCAGCAGCGCTTGGTTTTGGTTTCCGTTGTGGTTTCCTTGGCATGCTGCACATGGAAATTATCCAAGAGCGTCTAGAGCGTGAATACGATCTCGACCTGATTACCACAGCGCCAACGGTAGTTTACGAAGTTGAGAAAACGGATGGTGAGCTACTGTACGTTGATAGCCCAGCGAAGCTACCTGCTATTAACGACATCGAAGAGATTCGTGAGCCAATCGCACGTTGTAATATCTTGGTACCAGCAGATTACCTAGGTAACGTGATCACACTGTGTGTGGAGAAGCGTGGTCTCCAAGTTGATATGGTTTACCACGGTAACCAAGTTGCAGTGACTTACGACATCCCAATGGCGGAAGTTGTTCTCGACTTCTTCGACCGTCTGAAGTCTACGTCACGTGGTTACGCGTCTCTGGATTACAACTTCCAACGCTTTGAAGCGTCAAACATGGTACGCGTAGACGTACTATTGAACGGCGACAAAGTGGATGCACTTGCGCTTATCACGCACAAAGATCAGTCTCAGACTCGTGGTCGTCAGCTGGTTGAGAAGATGAAAGAATTTATCCCTCGTCAGATGTTCGATATCGCGATTCAAGCGGCTATTGGTAACCACATCATTGCGCGTTCTACCGTTAAGCAGCTACGTAAAAACGTAATCGCAAAATGTTACGGTGGTGACGTGAGTCGTAAGAAGAAACTTCTGAAGAAACAGAAAGAAGGTAAGAAACGTATGAAGCAGATCGGTAACGTGGAACTGCCTCAAGAAGCGTTCCTAGCAATTCTTCACGTCGGCAAAGATTAGAGTTGAACTTTGTCCCACTGTTGTTGGTCATAAGGCGTTAGAACTTAAATAAGTGAAAGGGTTTAGGCTCTTTCACTTTCGTATTTTTAGATAAGGGAATTTAATGGCGAATACATTCTCACTGATGCTGGTTATCGTCACCTTGGTAACGGGTGTAGTTTGGCTACTGGAAAAGCTGGTGTTTGCAAAAAAACGTCAAGCGAAAGTAGCGGAGATTCAAGCGCAAACTACAAATGGTTTGGATGCGGTCACTCTACAGAAAGTGGAGCGCCAGCCATGGTGGATTGAAAACAGTGTGTCTATTTTCCCTGTTATCGCTTTCGTCTTAGTATTACGTTCTTTTATCTATGAACCGTTTCAAATCCCGTCAGGCTCAATGATGCCAACCTTGCTGGTTGGTGATTTCATTTTAGTTGAGAAGTACGCGTACGGTCTAAAAGACCCAGTATGGCGTACTCAGCTAGTGGAAACTGGTAAGCCTGAACGTGGTGATATTGTTGTCTTTAAATACCCACCTCAACCAAGCGTTGATTACATCAAACGTGTCATTGGTTTGCCGGGTGACATTGTTCGTTATTCTGGTGATAAGCAGTTGTGCATTCAAAGCCAAGGCGAATCCAGCTGTAAGCCAGTTAAACTGAGCAATGTAGAAGAGAGTCAATTCAAATCAAACGGTATCCCAATGATCCAACTGGATGAGAAATTGGGTAACGTTGAGCACAATATTTTGGTTAACCCACTTGTACGTAACCGTGTGGAGCAATACTTCCCACGTAGCGGTACAACTGAATGGGTGGTACCTCAAGGTCAGTACTTTGTGATGGGTGATAACCGTGACAACAGTGCAGACAGCCGTTACTGGGGCTTTGTTCCTGAAGCTAACCTTGTCGGCAAAGCTGTTGCCATTTGGATCAGCTTTGAGTTTGATCGTGGCGCAGATAGCGTTCTACCTTCATGGATCCCAACTGGTGTGCGTTTCAACCGCATCGGTGGTATTCACTAACTATTTAATATCGAGAGAGTATGAATTCTCCAATTGATAAACTAGAGAGAAAGCTCGGCTACCAATTTAAGGATGCTGGGCTTATCAACTTGGCGCTGACTCACCGCAGCGCCAACAGCAAGCACAATGAACGTCTTGAGTTTCTGGGCGATTCAATTTTAAGTTTTGTCATCGCTGATGATCTGTACCATCGTTTTCCGAAAGTGAACGAGGGTGACATGAGCCGTATGCGCGCTACTCTGGTACGTGGACACACATTGGCGGAACTGGGTCGTGAATTCGATCTAGGAGATTATTTAAAATTAGGTCCAGGTGAATTGAAGAGTGGCGGTTTCCGCCGAGACTCTATTCTAGCCGATGCGGTAGAAGCCATTATTGGTGCGATTTACCTAGATAGTGATATTGAGAAAGTACGCAGTATTGTTCTGAGTTGGTACAACTCGCGTCTTGAAGCCATCAAACCTGGCGTATCACAAAAAGACCCAAAAACTCGCCTACAAGAGTTCCTGCAAGGCAGAAGAAAACCGCTGCCTGTCTACACAGTGACTAATATTAAAGGTGAAGCGCACAACCAAGAGTTTACGGTTGAGTGTGAAGTAGCAGGTGTGGATAAGCCTGTAATCGGTAAAGGCACCAGCCGCCGCAAGGCAGAACAGGCGGCAGCAGAAACAGCACTAGAGCAATTAACTAATGGCTGATAACGAATTCGACATCGATGCGTTTTTCGCATCACATGGTGAGGTGAGCTCACCGGAAAACCAGCATTGTGGTTTCATTGCCATTGTTGGTCGTCCTAACGTGGGTAAATCGACGCTTCTGAACAAAATTCTAGGTCAGAAGATTTCGATCACGTCACGTAAGCCGCAAACGACGCGTCACCGCATCATGGGCGTCGACACAGATGGCGATTACCAAGCGATTTACGTTGATACACCAGGACTTCACATTGAAGAAAAACGTGCAATCAACCGTTTGATGAACCGCGCTGCAAACTCCTCGTTGAGTGACGTGAACCTAGTTTTCTTCTTGGTCGATGGTACTCATTGGACTAAAGACGACGAGATGGTGTTGACCAAGCTTCAGAAATCGAACTTCCCTGTTGTACTTTGTGTTAACAAAGTTGATAACGTGCAAGATCGTAATGAAGTGATGCTACACATGGCTGAAATGTCTAAAAAAATGGACTTTGTCGATGTAGTGCCAATTTCTGCGAAGCAAGGTAAGAACATTGATGTATTGCGCAAGCACGTACGTAATCACCTGCCGAAAGCGACGCATCACTTCCCTGAAGAATACGTAACGGATCGCTCTCAGCGTTTCATGGCTTCAGAAATCGTACGTGAAAAGCTAATGCGCTTTACTGGTGATGAACTGCCATATTCTGTAACGGTTGAGATTGAGCGTTTTGATTACAACCCAGAAACGGACGGTTTCCATATCAATGCTTTGATTCTTGTTGAACGTAATGGTCAGAAGAAGATGGTGATTGGTAAAGGCGGCGAGAAGATCAAAACCATTGGTCGTGAAGCACGTCTAGATATGGAAGAGTTGTTCGGTCGTAAAGTTTATCTAGAGACTTGGGTGAAAGTGAAGTCTGGTTGGGCAGATGACGAACGTGCACTACGCTCACTGGGTTACATCGACGATCTATAATTTGAGGCGAGAGCACTTCGTTTCAATATTAAGTAGAATCCAATATCGATTAAAATAAGGAGCCGCATGGCTCCTTATTTTTTACTATTCTGGCATTAGATTTTTAGGCACACAGATTTAGATGAGCAACTTATCCGCAGAAGGTTTTCAACGCAGCTTTGTCCTGCACCGACGCCCTTACAGTGAATCGAGCTTAATCCTTGATGTATTTAGCGAGGAATATGGTCGTATCACGCTAATGGCCAAGGGCGCGCGTAGTAAACGCTCCAATCTAAAAGGCGCACTGCAACCTTTTACGCCGCTATTGCTTAAATGGTCTGGTAAAGGGTCGATGAAAACGTTGCGCCAAGCAGAGCCTATCAGCCTCGGTTTACCTTTATTTGGGATCAACCTGTACTCAGCCATGTACGTCAACGAGCTCGTTGGGCGAGTGCTAATGGCAGAAGTCCCTATGCCTGCACTGTTTCATGATTACCTGCATGCCTTAACCGAGCTCGCTCAGTGTGAAAACCCAGAACCCGCATTACGCCGTTTTGAGTTGGCTTTACTCTCTTCAATGGGGTATGGCGTCGACTTTTTGCACTGTGCTGGCACGGGTGAACCGGTCGATCCTGAGATGACGTACCGCTACCGAGAACAAAAGGGATTTATCGCATCGGTAAGGCGCGACAATCTAACATTTCTGGGCAATGAGCTGATTGCAATCAGTGAGCGGCGGTTTGTCACTAAAGAGCAGTTAAAAGCGGCAAAACGCTTTACACGTATAGCCTTAAAGCCGTATCTTGGCGGCAAACCTTTAAAAAGTCGTGAATTGTTTATTCAGACACCCAGAGCACGGAGTAATGGAAAATGAGCTCAATTTATTTAGGCGTTAATATCGACCATATTGCCACTCTACGTAATGCGCGTGGTACAAAATACCCAGATCCTGTACACGCTGCGGAAATTGCAGAGCGTGCTGGGGCGGACGGCATTACCATCCACCTGCGTGAAGACCGTCGCCATATTTTGGATCGTGATGTGCGTATTCTACGTGAGACGATTCAAACACGTATGAATCTAGAAATGGCGGTCACTGAAGAAATGGTTGAGATCGCACTAAAAACTAAGCCAGAGTTTGTTTGTCTCGTACCAGAAAAGCGTGAAGAGCTCACCACTGAAGGCGGCTTAGATGTGGTTGGCCAACTTGAGAAAGTAAAAGCGGCAACACAAAAGCTGACGGAAGCGGGCATTAAAGTTTCTCTGTTTATTGATGCGGATCGTCAGCAAATTGAAGCGGCGAAGCAGTGCGGTGCACCATTTATCGAGCTTCATACTGGTCATTACGCTGATGCAGAAACAGAAGAAGAGCAACAAGCAGAATTGAAGAAGATTGCTGCGGGTGCAAGTTACGCTGATGACCTTGGTATTATTGTGAACGCTGGCCACGGTCTGACTTACCACAACGTGGCACCAATTGCTGCGCTACCAGAAATTTACGAGTTGAACATTGGTCACTCTATCATTGGACGTGCAGCGTTTGATGGCCTAGAAAAGTCAGTGGCAGAGATGAAAGCACTGATGATCGCGGCACGCAAATAACTAGGTTCTGCGAATGGCTATTTTAGGTTTAGGAACCGATATTGCTGAAATCGAGCGTATAGAGAAAGCGCTAGGCCGCAGTGGTGAACCTTTTGCTCGACGTATTCTCTCTGAGGATGAAATGGCAAAGTTTTCGCAACTTAAGCAGCAAGGGCGTTATCTTGCTAAGCGTTTTGCTGCTAAAGAGGCAGCATCGAAAGCGCTAGGTACGGGGATTGCTCAAGGCGTGACTTTCCATGATTTTACCGTCTCGAATGATGAGTTGGGTAAGCCAGTTTTAATGCTGTCTGGCGTGGCTCAAAAAATGGCGCAGACGATGGGCGTTAATCACGTTCACTTATCCATTTCTGATGAACGTCACTACGCGGTTGCGACCGTGATTCTTGAATCCTAACCCTTTAAGCTGAATAACAAAAGCCAGAGCAAATGCTCTGGCTTTTTTGTATGAAGTTCAGTCAGGATGCTACTGCTCTAGATAAAGTTTTGCAGTGGTGGTGACCTTAATCATTTCATCTTGCAATTCAAACATTTCAGGTTCAATTTCCTCAATGCTGGCTCCTGAACGAAGTGCGTGTTCAAGCGTAGCGCAGAGAGATTTTAGCCTTGGTACGCCACAATAAGAGCTACTGCCGTGCAGTTTGTGGATCACATGAATTAACTCTTCACGCGAATAATCGTCTTGCTCAAGTGCGTGGTCGACAACTTCTTCTACTTCTGGAATGAAATCGATCAACATACGCAGCATATCTTTGGCTAAATCTTCCTTATTAGCGCTCTGTTTCAATGCGGCTTGCCAGTCAATAATCACATCAGGTTGTGTATTTTCAGCTGTGGCAGGAGCTTTACTTGCTGGTTCATCGACGTAGGACGGCGCAACTTTCCCTATGCTTTCTGTACAGGTATTCGGATTCCAGTGGACCAACACTTGTTGCAGTACATGCTCTTCAATTGGTTTGGTGAGGTAATCATCCATACCTGCGGCGAGCAGACGATCGCGCTCCCCAGCCATGGCGTGCGCGGTAACGGCGATCACTGGTGTGTCTTTGTTTAACTCAAGCTCTTTGATGTTCTGACAAGCGGTCACGCCATCCATTAATGGCATTTGGATGTCCATAAAGATCAGGTCGTATTTCTTCTCGGTAGCGAGATTTACGGCTTGCTGACCATTGCTACAAGCCGTTACGGTTTCCACTCTTTCTTTCAGTAGTGCTGAAATCAGTTTTAGGTTTGCAGGGTTATCATCCACCGCGAGCACCGTCAGTGGCAGTCGTTCGCTTTCTTCTGTTTCAACAGGAGCGGCAATAGCTTGAGGTGCTTCAACATGTTCATTGATCAAACTTTGCAGCAGCTTACGGCGAGATAGCGGTTTGGTTAAGCATTGGATTTGATGCTCGGTCATGATTTGGTCGGCAAGCGCTAATTCGGTGCTCGGTGTACCCATGATGACACTTGGCGCCATGCGCTTCGCTTGCTCAATCCAAGCAGCGACTGATTGCTCGTCATAAGTTTGGTTAGCTGCCAAGTTCAGCAATACGTAATCGTAGTGCTCTTCGTTCTCTGGTAAGGAAGAACGATAGGTCACGAGAATACCTTCTTGACTCAAGATCTGCTGAGTCACCGATGCCGCTTGCATGTTTGGTTCTACCAACAGCAACTGTTTGCCCGTTAGTAGCTCGACTTCAATCAGATCGCTCATTGGCATTTCTGTCGAGTTGAGGCGAAGTGTAAACCAGAATGTCGAACCTTGGTGAAGACGACTGGTCAAACTGATTTCGCCTCCCATCTGACTAACCAGTTTCTGGGTGATAACCAAGCCCAGGCCCGTACCACCATATCGACGAGATATGCTGGCATCCGCTTGGCTGAATGCTTGGAATAACTGCGCTTGTTGACGCTCTGAAATACCGATACCGGTGTCTCGCACCATAAATTGCAGCTCAACCGAGTCACCTGCTTGTGAACGCATTTCGACGCTAACATCGATGTTTCCGCGCTCAGTAAACTTAATGGAGTTCCCCACCAAGTTAGTCAAAATTTGTTGGATACGTAGCGGGTCTCCGACTAGACCTGGCGGGATCTTCGGATCCACTTTCAAGGTGATCTCCAGACCTTTCTCATGCGCGCTGGTGGCTTGTAGGTTGATTACTTCTTCTAAGCTTTCGCGGAAATCAAATGGAATGTTTTCCAACGCCAGCTTACCGGCTTCCAATTTTGAGAAATCGAGAATGTCATTGATGATGTTTAATAGGTTGTTTGCGGACTTCTCAATGGTTTGCAAGTAGTCGGTTTGGCTATTAGAAAGCTGCGTTTTGAGCATTTGACGAGTAAAGCCAATCACGCCATTCAATGGCGTACGTAATTCGTGCGACATATTGGCCAAAAATTCTGACTTCACACGTGCGGCTTCTTGTGCGCGCTTCTTCGCAATATCGAGCTCAACGTTTTGAATTTCTAACTGTTCCAAGGTTTCGCGTAGGTCTGACGTGGCTTGGTCTATACTGTGCTGCATCTCGACGTGGTATTCCGATAGCGAAACCGCCATGGCGTTGATACCGTTTTTCAGTTGGTCTAACTCGCCGTGCATTTTGCCTTCGATACGCACATCCAAGTGACCACGACGAATGCGATCAACGACGTTTTTCATGTGCGTGATTGGTTGGGTAACATCATGCATTAAGCGGGAAGCAAACACGCTCGCAAGCCCAAGACCAAGGATCAAAACAAGGAAAGCGGAGAAAACTTCTTGGTATTGCTGCAAGCGTAGAGAAGAAAGATCCATTTCTACCGCGATGTAGCCAATGGCTTTCGTGCCTTGGTTTTCGTTAGACAGTTCTGATAAATAGTGTCCTTCCGACAAGATCGGCACACGCAGGATCAGGGAGTTCTCATAGATTTCCGAATTTCCCAGCTTCGGGATCGGCTTATCTTTTGGGAACATCAGCGCTTCAAAATTAGGATGGAAGTTTGACGTGACGAACAGTTCATGGTGCTCATCAAATACGGCAATACTGCGAACGAGTTTGGAATTTTTACGGTGCGCGTAGCTAATCAGGCGACGTACGGCTTCACGGCTTTCAGCAAGTAGGTGAGATTCACTGGCGATCGCAAGAGGTTCAATGATGCTATTGCCCGTAGTGATAACTTGTTTCTCTAGGTCCTGATAGCGATTAAAGGAGAAAAAGCCGCTCAGTAATAAACCAATAATGAGAGTGGGAGCGAGAGTCAGCGTAATTACACGTGCTCGTAAGCCATATCTGGTCATGTTATCTAATTACATCGGAGTCTGGATATGGGAAAATAACGCATTATTTCTCAAGAGTAGTCATACTGCCTTGAGCAAAGAAGTGACGTCACCGGATAAACGGTAAGCATAATCAAGTCACTCGAATCACACAACGGCTGCAATCAAGAATAGTGAAGCAGCAGAGCAATTAGACACTAATCAGGCACAGAGCATGGCACGTATCTTTCAACCTAAAAAGAAAACGCAATTAAACACTCGTCACCAAGCGGTACAAGTAGAGCGTTTGGATCACCACGGCGCAGGTATTGCTTACCTTAAAAAGAAACCGTTGTTCATTGACGGCGCATTACCAGGTGAAGAAGTGGTGACGCAATTGGTGGAAGAGAAGAGCAAATTTGCTCGCGGCAAGCTGATTAAAATCCTAAAGCCAAGCGACGCGCGCGTTGAGCCATTTTGTCCGCATTATCATGAATGTGGCGGTTGTGATTTGCAGCACCTCAATTATGACCAACAATTGACGCACAAACAGCAGACGCTGCGTCAGTTAATGCGAAAATTTGCTGGCAGTGACATTGAGTTAGATGCGCCAGTATTGGGCGAGTCATTGGGCTACCGACGTCGTGCTCGCGTGAGTTTGTTTGTCGATAAGAAAACGCGTCAGTTGCACTTCGGCTTCCGCAAAAAGCAAAGCAAGCAAATTGCACAAGTGACGGATTGTCCGGTATTGGCTCCTGAGTTGAATGCGCTATTGCCTGAGATTTATTCGGTGCTAACAGCGTTCAAAAAGCCAGAGCAATTGGGGCATGTAGAACTGGTGTTGGGTGACAACGGGCCTTGTATCACGCTGCGACACTTAAGTAATTTGGCCGATGAAGAAGTGAGTGCATTAGTTGAATTAGCGACACACCATCAAGCCTCGTTGTATCTGATGCCAGAAACTGACCAACTTAACTTAGTTGCAGGTGAGGTGCCTTTCTATCAAGAAGTGGGCGTAAAAATCCCTTTTGCACCGAACAACTTTATTCAGGTCAACCAAGCGGTGAACCAGAAAATGGTGGAACAGGCGATTGAGTGGTTAGACCCTCAAAGTGACGAACGAGTGTTAGATTTGTTCTGTGGATTAGGCAACTTCAGCTTGCCGTTCGCAAAGCGTGCTAAACATGTCGTTGGCGTAGAAGGTGTGGCTGAGATGGTCGAAAAAGTCTCAAATAATGCATCTTTGAACCAAATCAATAACGCGCAATTTTATCACGCTAACCTTGAGCAGGATTTTGACGGCCAAGCTTGGGCTGCGGAAAAGTTTGACAAAGTATTGCTGGACCCTGCACGAGCAGGAGCGAGTGGGATCATCGATCAAGTTTCTGCGCTTGGCGCTCAGCGTGTAGTTTATGTTTCTTGTAATCCTGCTACCCTTGCAAGGGACAGCCAGAGCTTGCTAGATCAAGGCTATCAACTAACCAAATTAGGTATGCTGGACATGTTCCCTCATACCAGCCATTTAGAATCGATGGCACTGTTTGAAAAGTCTTAACTTTTAAGACTTTGGCCGCTTACTTGTGGTGGGCGGTCATAAAGCCAACACTCAACGTGGAGGCAAAGAACTAACCTGGACGGTGTTAGTCAAACCACACAAATATAATAATTAGGATGATGAGATGGTTGCGGTAAGAAGCGCGCATTTAAACCAAAATGAACAGTTTGAACTTGAAAACTGGGTGGCTAGCCTAGGACAAGAGAAAAGCACAGCATCACGCTTAATCGAAGTTTATCGAGATTGCCAAACGATTTTGGCGGGTCACGAACAAGCCGAACTCCTGTTGTGGCGTGGACGAGAGATGATCGAAATTCTGATCACCTTGTCGATGGACAAAGCAACATTAGTGGCGGCTCAACTGTTTCCTTTGGTTTCAAGTGGTGCTTTCAACAGAGAACTTCTTGAAGAAAAATACAGCAAAGAAATCATTAAGCTCATTGATGGCGTAGAAGAAATGGCCGCTATCGGTCAGCTTAACGTCACGATGGAAGGCAGCGCTGCGTCGTCTCAAGTAGACAACGTTCGTCGCATGCTGCTTGCCATGGTGGATGATTTTCGTTGTGTTGTCATCAAGCTAGCAGAACGAATTTGCAACCTTATTGAAGTGAAAAAAGCACCGGACGAAGTTCGACGTGCTGCGGCGAAAGAGTGTGCCAACATTTATGCTCCACTGGCTAACCGCCTAGGTATCGGTCAGCTTAAGTGGGAAATCGAAGACTACGCTTTCCGTTATCAACAACCGGATACTTACAAGCAAATTGCAAAGCAGCTTGCTGAGCGTCGTATTGTCCGTGAGCAATACATCAAAGATTTTGTCGAAGACTTATCTCAAGAGATGAAAGCTTGTGGCATTAATGCCGAAGTAAGTGGTCGTCCTAAACACATCTACAGCATTTGGCGAAAAATGCAGAAGAAGAGTTTGGCGTTTGATGAATTGTTTGACGTGCGTGCAGTACGTATCATCGCCGACAAACTGCAAGATTGTTACGCTGCGTTAGGTGTGGTTCATACCAAATACAAGCACTTACCGAGCGAGTTCGACGACTACGTTGCAAACCCAAAACCAAACGGTTACCAATCGATTCACACCGTGATTCTTGGCCCTGAAGGCAAAACCATCGAGATTCAAATTCGTACCAAGCAAATGCACGAAGAATCTGAGCTGGGCGTTGCCGCGCACTGGAAATACAAAGAAGGTGCGAGCAGTCGCAGTGGTTACGATGAGAAAATTACCTGGCTGCGTAAACTATTGGATTGGCAAGAAGAAATGTCCGATTCTGGTGAGATGTTGGATGAACTGCGAAGCCAAGTCTTCGATGACCGCGTCTACGCATTTACACCACGCGGTGATGTTGTCGACTTACCAATGGGGGCAACTCCACTAGACTTTGCCTACCACATTCACTCAGAAGTCGGGCACCGTTGTATTGGTGCCAAAGTTGGTGGCCGAATCGTGCCGTTCACCCATAAACTCCACATGGGCGATCAGGTCGAAATCATCACAGCAAAAGAGCCAAACCCATCGCGAGACTGGTTAAACCCATCACTAGGCTTTGTTCACTCAGGTCGTGCTCGTGCGAAGATCAACGCTTGGTTCCGTAAACAGAGTCGTGAGAAAAACCTCGAAGCGGGACGTGAAATCCTCGAACACGAGTTGGTGAAGATTGGTGCGACGTTAAAAGATGCAGAGCATTACGCCCTAAAACGCTTCAACGTCAACACGCCGGATGAACTCTACGTCGGTGTAGGCAGTGGCGACCTGCGTATCAATCAGATCATCAACCACATCAATGCACTGGTGAATAAACCAACGGCGGAAGAAGAAGACCAGCAAGCGCTAGAAAAACTCCAAGAAGCCGAGCACAAAGCACCAGCGCAAAGTCGGCCGAAAAAAGACGCGGTAGTTGTAGAAGGTGTCGACAACCTAATGACGCACCTAGCTCGCTGTTGTCAGCCAATTCCAGGTGATGACATTTGTGGTTACATCACCCAAGGCCGAGGGATCTCAGTGCACCGCAGTGACTGTGAACAGCTCGAAGAACTGCGTCATCACGCACCAGAACGTATCATTGATACCGTATGGGGCAGCGGATTTGTAGGGTCATACATCCTCACCGTGCGTGTCGAAGCGATGGAGCGAGGCGGTCTATTGAAAGACATCACCACACTATTTGCCAACGAGAAAATCAAAGTGACCAGCATGAAGAGCCGTGTCGATTACCGTCGTCAGCTCGCCATCATGGACTTTGATCTTGAGGTGACCAATATTGAGGTGCTCTCTCGCGTTTCGAAACGTGTCGAGCAGATTAAGGATGTGATGTCGGTAAAACGCTTAGGCTAACTTTCACGTCGTACTTGTCACTTTTACTGCGTTAACTGCGTTTACTCCGGAGTGCCGGCCCAGGCTCATCACATAGGCGAGCTATGCTCAGGAGTCGCGAAAACTTGTTGCCTTGTCAAAGTAACAATTACTTAGTGAAAGCTGCTGAGAAAATATAATGTAGAAGGTGAGTGGTTTTGGCTGCTCACCTTTTTCTTTAGATAGAAAGGTTTAAAGGAACAGAAATGAGTCATCCAATTGAACAATTAGAACAAATCATGGCGAAGTTACGTGACCCAGAAAGCGGTTGCCCTTGGGACTTAAAACAAACCTTTGACACCATCGTTCCGCACACCATCGAAGAAACCTACGAAGTGGTGGATGCGATTCAGAATCGTGATTGGTCAAATCTGAAAGAAGAGCTGGGTGATTTGTTGTTCCAGGTGATTTTTTACAGTCAATTAGCGAAAGAGCAAGGGCTGTTCGAATTTTCGGACGTGGTCGAAACCGTGAACGAAAAACTGACGCGTCGCCATCCGCATGTTTTTTCGGATGTTGAGTTTGAGTCTGACGAGGAAATTAACGCTAACTGGGAAGCGGAAAAAGCAAAAGAAAAAGCGCAAGTAGGCAAAGCTGAAGAAAGTATCCTAGACTCAATACCAAACTCTTTGCCGGCGCTTTCTCGTGCTACAAAGATTCAGAAAAAATGTGCGAAATACGGATTCGATTGGGATTCGCTTGGGCCAGTAGTCAGTAAGGTTCAAGAAGAAGTGGATGAGGTGATGGAAGAAGCGCTTCAAATCGAACCAGATGAAGAGAAAGTCGAACTTGAGTTAGGGGACTTGTTGTTTGCCACGGTCAACTTAGCGCGTCATCTTGGCAAAGACCCAGAAGTGGCATTAAGCAAAGCGAACATTAAGTTTGCCAAGCGTTTTAAGCAAGTTGAAGGTAAGGTCGCGCAATCAGGAAGAACACTCACCGAGTGTACGTTGTCAGAACTCGACAATTTTTGGAATGAAGTGAAAAAAGAAGAGTGAAGTTGCAGACAAAATAGTCACAGCGCGATTTATGGGACAAGTCTGACTCAGAACATAAATAAGCACTTTGCTTTGTCTCTACCCACTTTGATTTGAAGCAAAAAATAAAAAATTACGGTGTGATAGATTTCACGTTGTGGCGGTAAGGAGCTTCTGGTATATTTATCTCCCGTCCAGAAGCACTCCATTTCCCTCATTCAACCAATTTCAGGTTAAACATGACGACAAATTACATTTTTGTTACTGGCGGGGTTGTATCCTCTCTAGGTAAAGGTATTGCAGCAGCATCTCTTGCAGCTATTCTAGAAGCTCGTGGTCTTAAAGTGACTATGATGAAGCTTGACCCTTACATCAACGTTGATCCAGGCACAATGAGCCCAACTCAGCACGGTGAAGTGTTTGTTACGGAAGATGGCGCAGAGACTGACCTTGACCTTGGTCACTACGAGCGTTTCATCCGTACCAAGATGACCAAGCGTAACAACTTCACTGCAGGTCGTGTTTATGCCGACGTACTTCGTAAAGAACGTCGTGGTGACTACCTAGGCGCAACAATTCAAGTTATCCCTCATATCACTAACGCTATCAAAGATCGCGTAATCGCAGGTTCTGAAGGCCACGATATTGCTATCGTTGAAGTTGGTGGTACGGTAGGTGATATCGAATCGCTACCATTTATGGAAGCAATCCGTCAGCTAGCAGTAGAACTTGGCCGTGAACGCGCAATGTTCATGCATCTAACTCTTGTTCCTTACCTAGCAGCAGCTGGCGAAGTGAAAACTAAACCGACTCAGCACTCTGTTAAAGAGCTACTGTCTATCGGTATCCAACCAGACATCCTAGTTTGCCGCAGCGATCGCATGATCCCAGCGAACGAGCGTAAGAAGATTGCACTTTTCTGTAACGTTCCTGAGAAAGCGGTAATCTCAATGAAGGACGTAGATTCAATCTACAAGATCCCTCAACTTGTTAAGTCTCAAGGTCTTGATGACCTAGTGTGTACTCGTTTCGGTATTGATGCGCCAGAAGCTGACCTTTCTGAATGGGAACAGGTTATCTACGAAGAAGCGAATCCAACAGGTGAAGTAACTATCGGTATGGTCGGTAAATACATCGAACTACCAGATGCGTACAAATCTGTGAACGAAGCACTTAAGCACGCAGGCTTGAAAAACCGCCTAAACGTAACCATTAAGTACGTAGACTCTCAAGACATCGAAACTAAAGGCGTTGAGCTTCTAGAAGGTCTAGACGCTATCCTAGTTCCAGGTGGTTTCGGTGATCGTGGTGTTGAAGGCAAGATCCGTGCGGCTCAATACGCACGTGAAAACAAAGTGCCTTACCTAGGTATCTGTCTAGGTATGCAAGTTGCACTTATCGAATACGCGCGTAACGTTGCGGGTATGGAAGGTGCACATTCAACAGAATTTAACAAAGACACGAAGTACCCTGTGGTAGGTTTGATCACAGAATGGGTTGATGAAACAGGTAACGTGGAAGAGCGTACTGAATCATCTGATCTTGGCGGTACGATGCGTCTAGGTTCTCAGCTATGTCACCTAGAAAAAGGTACAAAAGCTCGTGAACTGTACGGTAGCGCGACGATCCATGAACGTCACCGTCACCGTTACGAAGTGAACAACGTTCTTCGTCCACAAATTGAAAAAGCAGGTCTTAAAGTGTCAGGCCTATCTGCGGACAAGAAGCTAGTGGAAATGATTGAGAACCCAGCTCACCCATGGTTTGTAGCAGCTCAGTTCCACCCTGAATTCACATCGACTCCTCGCGATGGTCACCCATTGTTTGCAGGTTTCGTTAAGGCTGCGGGTCAATACTCACGCGGCGAATTCGAGAAGTAAAAGGATACGGGCGGCGGCGAAGGTTGTGCTGCTGCCCTTTAAAATTGACATTTATATTTGAAACGAGAGGAAACATTAATGTCTAAGATCGTTAAAGTTCTAGGTCGTGAAATCATCGACTCACGTGGTAACCCAACTGTAGAAGCTGAAGTACACCTAGAAGGCGGTTTCGTAGGTATGGCGGCAGCTCCATCTGGCGCATCTACTGGTTCTCGCGAAGCTCTTGAGCTACGTGACGGTGACAAAGCACGTTTCCTAGGTAAAGGTGTTCTTAAAGCAATTGAAGCTGTAAACGGCCCAATCGCTGAAGCTCTAGTTGGCAAAGACGCTAAAGACCAAGCTGCAATCGACGCAGTAATGATCGAACTAGACGGCACTGAAAACAAATCTAAATTCGGTGCGAACGCTATCCTAGCAGTTTCTCTAGCAAACGCTAAAGCTGCAGCAGCAGCTAAAGGCATGCCTCTATACGAGCACATCGCTGAGCTAAACGGTACTGCTGGTCAGTTCTCTATGCCTCTACCAATGATGAACATCATCAACGGTGGTGAGCACGCAGACAACAACGTTGACATCCAAGAATTCATGATTCAACCAGTTGGCGCTGCAACTCTTAAAGAAGCTGTACGCATGGGTGCGGAAGTATTCCACAACCTAGCTAAAGTTCTTAAGTCTAAAGGCTACAACACAGCTGTTGGTGACGAAGGTGGTTTCGCTCCTAACCTTAAATCTAACGCTGAAGCTCTAGAAGTTATCGCAGAAGCTGTTGCTGCTGCTGGTTACGAGCTAGGCAAAGACGTTACTCTAGCTATGGACTGTGCTGCATCTGAGTTCTTCGACAAAGAAGCTGGCATCTACAACATGAAAGGTGAAGGCAAAACTTTCACTTCTGAAGAGTTCAACCACTACCTAGCTGGTCTAGTTGAGCAATTCCCAATCGTATCTATCGAAGACGGTCTAGACGAGTCTGACTGGGATGGTTTCGCACACCAAACTCAACTTCTAGGCGACAAGATCCAACTAGTTGGTGACGATCTATTCGTTACAAACACTAAGATCCTAGCTGAAGGTATCGAGAAAGGCATCGCTAACTCAATCCTAATCAAGTTCAACCAAATCGGTTCTCTAACTGAGACTCTAGCTGCGATCAAGATGGCTAAAGACGCAGGTTACACAGCAGTAATCTCTCACCGTTCTGGCGAAACTGAAGATGCAACTATCGCTGACCTAGCGGTAGGTACAGCTGCAGGTCAAATCAAAACTGGTTCTATGAGCCGTTCTGACCGTGTTGCTAAGTACAACCAACTAATCCGTATCGAGGAAGCTCTAGGTGAGCGCGCTCCTTTCAACGGTCTTAAAGAAGTTAAAGGCCAAGCTTAATTCTTATTGAATTAGTTTAGCTAAATAGCTTTTTGAAACCCTCGCTAAGGCGGGGGTTTTTGTTTATAGGCGTATGTTTAAAAGCAGATGGTTAAGAGCGATGAGCTGTTTTGACCGTGTTGCTGCTATACCTAAAAGAAAGCAACCAACTAATCCGTATTGAGGAAGCTCTAGGTGAGCGCGCTCCTTTCAACGGTCTTAAAGAAGTTAAAGGCCAAGCTTAATTCTTATTGAATTAGTTTAGTTAAATAGCTTTTTGAAACCCTCGCTAAGGCGGGGGTTTTTGTTTATTGGCGTATGTTTAAAAGCAGATGGTTAAGAGCGATGAGCTGTTTTGACCGTGTTGCTGCTATACCTAAAAGAAAGCAACCAACTCATCTGTATCTAGCAAGCTCTTAGTTAGCTAACTGCCCTGAGTTCTCAGGTAATTGAAACCGAATCTTCCTTTTTCTAGCACGTAAACGGTTCTTTACTTTCTCGATTAAAGAGTGCCATCGAACTTAGGCATTTTTTATTTTCGTGCTTATTTCCTGTAAGGAGCGTGTGAGTCTCCCTTTATCCCCTAGAGGCAACTCGGCATTTATGCTATATATGTCACCTTATCTAATTCCTTCCGGTACAGAATGTTAGCAGCGATATGCGAATCTTTGTTATAGCCCTTACGTTACTGTTTGGTTGGCTTCAATACACTCTATGGTTTGGTAAAAACGGGGTGTCTGACTACTACACAGTAAAAGATGAAATTGAAGTTCAACAGCAGGTGAACAGCAAGCTACAAGCTCGCAATAATGAAATGTTTGCTGAGATAGATGACTTAAAGCAAGGACTTGATGCGATTGAAGAAAGAGCTCGTCATGAACTTGGCTTGGTGAAAGAAGGAGAGACCTTCTACCGCATAGTTGGTGAGGAAAACCCGTAAGATGTCAGAGAACGTTTCATCTCATATCGCTATTGTACCTGCGGCTGGTGTTGGTAGCCGAATGAAAGCAGATCGACCTAAACAGTATTTGTTAATCGATGGAAAAACGGTATTGGAACATACCGTAGAGAAACTGCTTGCTCACCCTAAAATCGCGAAAGTTGTGGTTGCGGTTACAGAAGGTGACCCATACTACCCTGAACTATCGATTGCCCTGCACCCAGACGTAATACGTGTCGCTGGTGGTAAAGAAAGAGCCGATTCAGTGCTTTCAGGGCTAAACTATGTAAGTGCGCAGCTTCCGTGTGAATGGGTTCTTGTCCATGATGCCGCGAGACCTTGCGTAACATTAAACGATATTGATCGTCTGATTGATGTTTGTTGTGCTCATCCTACTGGTGGCATTCTTGCCTCGCCCGTGAGAGATACAATGAAACGAGCGAACAAAGAAAACAACATCGATCATACCGTAGACAGAGAAGCATTGTGGCATGCACTGACTCCACAAATGTTTAAAACTCAGCAGCTAACAAGAGCACTGGCAGACGCATTGCAGCAAGGTGTTGCGATCACTGATGAAGCATCGGCTTTAGAGTGGTTGGGAGAAACGCCAGCTTTAGTTCAAGGTAGTGCGAATAACATTAAAATTACTCAGCCAGAAGATCTCGCCTTAGCCGAGTTTTATCTTAGCCGCGAGCGCGGTTAGAAAATAAAGGATAAAAAATGATTCGAATTGGTCATGGTTTCGACGTACACAAATTTGGCGGTGAAGGCCCTGTGATTATTGGTGGTGTTGCAATTCCTTACGAACGAGGCCTGATTGCGCACTCAGATGGCGACGTTGCTCTGCATGCTCTCACCGACGCTTTGTTAGGTGCGATTGCTGCGGGTGATATTGGTCGTCATTTTCCAGATACCGACGATAAATGGAAAGGTGCAAACAGCCGCGAATTATTGAAAGACGTTTACCGTCGAGTAAAAGAACAAGGCTACCGCCTTGGTAATGCAGACGTCACCATCATGGCGCAAGCGCCGAAAATGGCGCCTCACATTGATGCAATGTGTGCAGCCATTGCCGAAGATCTAGAAACCGATATTAGCAACATCAACGTAAAAGCAACGACGACAGAACGTCTTGGTTTTACTGGACGCAAAGAAGGCATTGCTACAGAAGCAGTCGTGCTTCTATTTAAGCAATGATCGAATAATTTGCTCCTTAAAGCTGCATAAGCAGTGGAAATACATCATGTCAGATATTTTATCCTCATTGGCTTACCTCACAGGCAAGCCAGTCGCATCAGCAAAAATTAAAGCGCAACCAGAACACTTTCAGGTTCGCGAAGATTTGGGTTTTGCCTTCACGGGAGAAGGTGAACACTTAATGGTGCGCATTCGAAAAACAGGTGAGAACACCAGTTTCGTCGCTAACGAGCTAGCGAAAGCTTGTGGTGTTAAGTCTAAAGACGTTAGTTGGGCAGGCCTGAAAGATCGCCATGCAGTAACCGAACAGTGGCTAAGTGTTCATCTGCCTAAAGGTGAGACTCCAGATTTTTCGACATTTTTGGCGCAATACCCAAGTATTGAAATTCTGGCGACCGATCGACACAACAAAAAACTGCGTCCTGGTGACTTAATCGGGAACGAGTTTGTGGTTACCTTGTCTGAAGTGACAGATATGGCGGATGTAGAGCAACGCCTTGAAAAAGTTAAACAAGTTGGTGTGCCAAACTACTTTGGTAGCCAACGCTTTGGTAACGATGGAAATAACCTTGACGAAGCCCGTCGTTGGGGACGAGAGAACGTTCGTACGCGTAACCAAAACAAACGCAGCATGTACCTGTCTGCCGCGCGTTCATGGATCTTCAACCGCATCGTTTCTGCTCGTCTAGAAAATGGTGTGTTTGATAAATTCATCGATGGTGACATCGCACAGACATCACAAGGATTGTTGGCTGTTGATGCGAATAACCTTGCTGATATGCAAAACAAGCTTGCATTGAGTGAAGTTGAGATTACTGCCGCTTTAGCGGGTGATAATGCGTTACCGACCCAAGCTGATGCACTTGCATTAGAACAGCCATTTATTGATGAAGAACCTGATTTAATGGTTCTAATCCGTGGGAATCGTATGCGTCACGATCGTCGTGAAATCGCACTCAAACCAAAAGACTTAGCTTGGAACATTGAAGGTAACAATATTACGTTGACCTTCTCACTCGATGCAGGCTCTTTTGCCACATCCATTGTTCGTGAGTTGGTGAATGAGGTCAAAGTAGAAAGAGAATACTAATGGAACTGGATTCACTAAATACAAAACCTTTAAGAATTCTAATTAGTAATGACGACGGTGTGCATGCTCAAGGAATTCACGCGTTAGCGGATGAGCTGAGAAGCATCGCGGAAGTGATCATTGTTGCCCCAGACCGAAATCGTTCTGGTGCATCAAACTCATTGACTTTGGAACAGCCTCTGCGAGTCTCAGAAATTGCCCCTAATACTTATTCGGTTCAAGGGACACCGACAGATTGCGTTCATTTTGCTCTAAATGAGCTGATGAAAGATGACCTGCCAGATCTTGTATTATCTGGCATTAATCATGGTGCAAATCTGGGGGATGACGTTCTGTACTCTGGTACCGTCGCTGCTGCAATGGAAGGGCATTTTCTTGGCGTGCAGGCCATTGCGTTTTCACTGGTTGGTAAACGTCATTTTGAGTCGGCTGCTAAAATTGCTCGACAGTTGGTTGAGCAACACTTGGCAGCGCCAATCCCAACCAACCGTTTGTTGAACGTGAATGTACCTGACTTGCCTCTCGAGAGTCTTGGTGAAATCGAAGTTACCCGTTTAGGTGCTCGTCATCACGCAGAGAATATGATCAAGCAGAAAGATCCGCGTGGGCATGATATCTATTGGTTAGGGCCTCCGGGGAAAGAACAAGATGCGGGTGAAGGTACCGACTTTTATGCGATTGAGCATGGTCGAGTTTCTATTACCCCACTGCAAGTAGACCTCACGGCTCATGAGTCTCTGCGTGCGATGGATAGTTGGTTGAAGGAAGAGAAGTAATGAGTAACCCACATGCTGACAGGTTGATAGCGTTTCTTATCTCCAGTGGCATCAAAGATCAACGCGTTTTGGATGCAATGCATTGTTTACCGAGAGAGAGCTTTGTTTCTCAAGCGATGATGCACCAAGCCTACGATAACAATGCGCTACCGATTGGTCAGGGACAAACTATTTCTCAACCTTACATCGTCGCTCGCATGACCGAGCTGCTTGAGCTTCAACGTGCTAGTAACGTTTTGGAAATCGGAACCGGTTCTGGGTACCAAACGGCAGTTTTAGCACAAATCGTTGACCATGTTTATTCCGTTGAACGCATCAAATCTTTGCAATGGGAAGCGAAACGTCGTCTTAAGCAACTTGATATCTACAATGTCTCGACGAAGCATGGTGATGGCTGGTTAGGATGGGAAACGAAAGGTCCGTTTGACGCCATCATTGTTACCGCTGCTGCAGAAGTGATTCCCCAAGCGCTTCTCTCACAGCTAAAAGATGGCGGTAAAATGGTGATTCCTGTCGGAGATGCTGAGCAGCAACTACTTAGAATTGAACGCAAGGGTGACGAGTACCTTTCTACCGTTGTGGAAATGGTTCGCTTTGTTCCTCTTGTCGCGGGTGATTTGGCTTAAGGATCTGAGGTTAGGTGAGTAAGTTACTGCGTCATATTGGTATTAGCTTTGTATTAGCTGCGGGACTCGTTGGTTGTGCGGCTCACTCACCTGCGCCTGTTTCCAGCCTAAAGAAGGATTATTCGAGCGTTGAGCGTGGTAGTTATAGAGGGAGTTACTACGAAGTAAAGAAAGGTGACACACTTTATTTCATTGCTTACGTCACAGATAAAGATGTAAATGATCTTGTACGTTACAACGAACTCTCTCAGCCTTACACCATTTATCCAGGTCAAAAGCTAAAACTTTGGGCTCCGAAATATGTCGCGCCAAAATATGGCCAAAAAGTTGAACCCGTTGTAGTACCTGTAGTTACAACGACACCGCCTCCAGTGGTGAAGCCAACGACGACGACAAAGCCTGTGACTTCAAGTAAAAACTCTAGTCAAAAGCCTACAACAACTCCGACTAAAGTAGCACAAAAAGAGCCGCCAAAGAAAGTTGAACAAACCAAAGCAAAGGAGTATGTTGGTTCAAAAGATAACCAACCTACTAAACCGAAGCCGCCAACAACGACGGTACAAAACGACAAAGTATCGAAGTGGTTGTGGCCGACAAAAGGGAGAGTAATCAAGAACTTCTCGGCGGGAGAACAGGGAAATAAAGGCATTGACATCGCAGGACAGCGTGGTCAGCCTATCGTTTCAACCGCAGCCGGCACGGTCGTTTATTCGGGTAATGCGCTAAGAGGTTATGGCAACCTAATTATAGTGAAGCATAACGACAATTATTTAAGCGCATACGCACATAACGACAAACTGCTGGTAACAGAAGGTCAGAGTGTAAAAAGCGGACAGAAAATTGCGACCATGGGTAGTTCAGGCGCAAAATCCGTCAAGCTGCACTTTGAAATTCGCTACCAAGGTAAATCAGTGAATCCAAAACGCTATTTACCGTAAGACTTTGAAAAACAACTTGCGAAATCATTTAGCGACATATTGAGTTGTCATGTCTTGCTAACTCGCCAGGGGGAGGCGTTATGAGTATCAGCAACACAGTATCCAAAGTTGAAGAGTTTGAATACGACAATGCGTCAGAGACGACCATTGATAACGAACTCGGAAAATCATCATCTACTACCGAAGGCAAAACAGCTGTCCGTGAAGAGTTTGACGCGAGCAGTAAAAGCCTAGACGCAACTCAATTGTATCTAGGTGAAATTGGCTTCTCACCTCTACTTACTGCTGAAGAAGAAGTCCTTTACGCCCGCAGAGCATTGCGCGGTGATGAAGCGGCTCGTAAGCGTATGATCGAAAGCAATCTACGTTTGGTGGTGAAAATTTCTCGTCGATACAGCAATCGCGGTCTTGCACTACTTGATCTTATAGAAGAGGGTAACCTCGGGTTGATCCGCGCGGTTGAAAAATTCGATCCAGAACGAGGTTTCCGTTTCTCAACTTACGCAACATGGTGGATCCGTCAAACGATCGAACGTGCGTTGATGAACCAAACTCGCACCATTCGCTTGCCTATTCATGTCGTGAAAGAGCTGAACATTTATCTGCGTACTGCGCGTGAACTTTCTCAAAAGCTCGATCATGAACCAACGGCAGAAGAAATTGCTGCTCAACTAGATATACCAGTAGAAGATGTCAGCAAAATGCTGCGTCTTAACGAGCGTATTAGCTCCGTTGATACCCCAATTGGTGGTGACGGTGAAAAAGCGCTGTTGGATATTATCCCTGACGCAAACAACTCTGATCCAGAAGTGTCGACTCAAGATGATGACATCAAATCGTCTTTGATCCATTGGTTGGAAGAGTTGAATCCAAAACAAAAAGAAGTACTTGCACGCCGTTTTGGTTTGCTTGGTTATGAGCCGTCTACGCTTGAAGAAGTGGGACGAGAGATTGGTCTTACTCGTGAGCGTGTACGTCAAATTCAAGTGGAGGGTTTACGTCGACTTCGTGAAATTCTAATTAAACAAGGCCTAAATATGGAAAACTTGTTTAACGTCGAAGACGATTAATACTAAGCTTTCTCGAAACACTAAGGGCTATGGATAACCATAGCCCTTTTTCTGTTTTAGGGGAGATTAGATATTCTCGTTAAAGCATTTTCTTCAAACGATACAGCTCTTCAAGGGCTTGACGAGGTGTTAAGTCGTCTGGATCGATGTTTGATAACGCTTGTTCAATTTCGCTAGGTTCAGGGATTAAGCTGAGCTGATTTGCTATATCCACAGTGCTTGGACGAGGCGAGTCGCTAGCTTGGCCGAGTTGCTCTAGTTGAGACAGTTTAGTACGAGCATTTTTGATGACCGTTTTAGGTACGCCAGCTAAGCCCGCAACCGCCAAGCCGTATGATTTGCTTGCGGCGCCTTCTTGAACAGCGTGCATGAAAGCAATGCTGTCGCCATGTTCTACCGCATCTAGGTGAACATTTGCTAAGTTTGGTAGCAAGTTCGGTAATTCGGTTAGTTCAAAATAGTGCGTAGCGAAAAGTGTCATCGCACCAATTTGTGTTGCAAGCCATTCGGCACTTGCCCATGCCAATGAAAGACCATCGTAAGTACTGGTACCGCGACCGATCTCATCCATTAACACCAAGCTGTTCTTGGTTGCGTTGTGGAGAATGTTGGCCGTTTCTGTCATCTCTACCATGAAGGTTGAACGACCTGATGCCAAGTCATCTGAAGCACCGATACGAGTAAAGATGCGATCCAATGAGCCAATTTGTGCTGATTCCGCAGGTACATAAGAGCCGATGTGAGCCATCAACGCAATTAGCGCAGTTTGGCGCATGTAGGTTGATTTACCCCCCATGTTTGGACCCGTGATGATGAGCATTTTACGGCTTGTGCTTAATTCTATTGGGTTAGCAATGAACGGGTCCGAGGTGACTTGCTCTACTACCGGGTGGCGACCTGCTTGAATGTGAATACCTGCGTCTTTAACTAGAGTAGGGCGGCAATAATCCAATGAGTCTGCGCGTTCTGCTAGGTTTTGTAACACGTCCATCTGTGAAACGGCAGAAGCTAGGTTTTGCATTTGTTCAAGATGAGGCATCAGCAAATCGAACAGCTCTTCCCACAGTTTTTTCTCTAGTGCGAGTGCTTTTGATTTTGAGTTCAGAACTTTGTCTTCATGCTCTTTAAGCTCAGGAATAATGTAGCGCTCTGCATTTTTCAGAGTTTGGCGACGCACGTAATGTGGCGGCACCAAATGGCTTTGGCCACGGCTTACCTGAATGAAGAACCCATGTACGGCGTTGTAGCCAACTTTCAGCGTATCGATGCCATGACGCTCGCGTTCATCCGCTTCGAGCTTTTCTAGATACTCGGTTGCACCATCAGCGAGCTTGCGCCACTCATCCAATTCTTCGTTATAGCCTTCTGCAATCACACCACCATCGCGGATCACTACCGGCGGGTTTTCTTTGATAGCACGCTCAAGAAGTTCACATACCTCATCTATTGGCGCAGCAAATTGAGCCAACTTCACTAGGTATGGATGAGTTAAGGATGCAGTGAGCGATTCTAGTTCAGGAAGTTGTTGCATGGCATGGCGTAGGCGAGCCATATCACGTGGACGAGCAGAACGTAGAGCAAGACGCGCTAAGATACGTTCAATATCGCCAATCTGTTTTAAAGTTGGCTGAAGATCGGTAAATAAGCCTTGATCTTTAATTTCACCAATCGCATCCAGACGGTTGTTTAGCGTATCAATACAACGCATCGGTTGATGCAGCCAACGCTTTAACATGCGGCTGCCCATCGGGGTTGAGCAATGGTCGAGAACTGCGGCGAGTGTATTGTCCGTGCCGCCAGCTAAATTTTGGGTGATTTCTAGATTGCGACGCGTAGCTGCATCTAAAATTACAGAGTGATCTTGGCGATCAAACGTTAGTGAGCGGATATGTGGTAGAGCAGTGCGTTGTGTGTCTTTTACGTATTGGATCAAACAACCTGCGGCGCACAAACCAAGAGAGGCGTGCTCAACACCAAAACCGACAAGATCACGGGTGCCAAACTGCTGGTTCAGCTGTTGTTTGGCTGTATCTAGTTCAAACTCCCATACAGGGCGACGACGGTTACCGTTACGGTTCGACATCAAGTGGACTGGCTCGAAATCTTCAGGGAACAACAACTCACGCGGTGCGGTGCGTTGTAGTTCCGCCATCATGGCTTCTTCGGTTTCTGGCTCCGTTAATTGAAAACGGCCAGAAGTAACGTCTAACGTCGCATAACCAAACTTGCCGTTGTGATGGTAAATCGCAGCGATTAAGTTATCGAGACGTTCAGAAAGCAGTGCCTCATCGGTTACGGTGCCTGGCGTGACAATGCGTACTACTTTACGCTCAACAGGACCTTTGCTCGTCGCAGGATCCCCAATTTGTTCACAGATTGCGACTGACTCACCAAGCTGAACTAGTTTCGCGAGATACCCTTCCACTGCATGGAATGGCACTCCCGCCATAGGAATAGGTTCTCCGGCCGATGAACCGCGCTTGGTTAATGAAATATCAAGCAGTTGAGACGCTCGTTTCGCGTCATCATAGAAGAGTTCGTAGAAATCGCCCATGCGGTAGAACAGCAAAATTTCTGGGTTCTCAGCTTTTAGCTTGAGATATTGCTGCATCATCGGAGTGTGTTTTTGTTCAGCTTTCACAGGTAAGTTCTTTTGTTTATTTCCGTAGCGGCTTAGGATACGTGAATCCCTATCAAGTAAAAAGAGACAAAGGGCATTTTGGCTATGGAAAAAACAACAAAATTAAGTGCTGATTTAGGTGTGTTACTTGCGCGACATGGGCATGTGCTGACCACAGCAGAGTCCTGTACTGGCGGTGGCGTTGCAGCCGCAATTACTGATATTGCAGGTAGCTCCGGTTGGCTTGACCGCGCTTTTGTTACGTACAGTAATGAGGCCAAAATGGAGATGCTTGGAGTGCAGTTTCAAACACTCGAAGCGTATGGCGCAGTGAGTGAGCCGGTTGTAATCGAAATGGTGCAGGGGGCATTAAAACATTCCAATGCAACAATTGGGGTGTCTATCAGTGGCATCGCTGGTCCTGGTGGTGGCAGTGAGGAAAAGCCGGTTGGAACGGTGTGTTTTGCCTTTGCAGATAATCAGGGGTGGCAGTTAGTAGAAACCATGCATTTTTCTGGAAATCGAGCAGAAGTTCGCGAACAAGCGGTGATTCATGCATTGAGTCAATTGCACCAACACTTAATCTAGATTTTTTGGAACTGCGTAAGCCCAGAGAAAACAAGGGCTAGAGAAAACTGCACGATATTGTGAGCCAAATTTTTTTCATACAGGTATAGACACTGTATGAATCAACAGTATAATGACTTTTATTGCTGAGCAGAACTTCTGCTTAAGAAAAATGAATTACTATTCGTCGCCCAAAGAAGATGAATAAATCGGAGAAAGTAATGGACGAGAACAAACAGAAAGCGCTCGCCGCTGCGCTAGGTCAAATTGAAAAGCAATTCGGTAAAGGCTCTATCATGCGCCTTGGTGATAACCGCGCAATGGATGTAGAAACCATTTCAACGGGTTCGCTTTCTCTTGATATCGCTTTGGGTGCTGGTGGTCTACCAATGGGTCGTATCGTTGAGATTTACGGTCCAGAATCTTCAGGTAAAACAACACTAACTCTTGAACTTATTGCTGCTGCGCAACGTGAAGGCAAAACTTGTGCGTTTATCGATGCAGAGCACGCTTTAGATCCTGTATATGCAAAGAAACTTGGCGTTGATATCGATGCACTATTGGTATCTCAGCCAGACACTGGTGAGCAAGCTCTAGAGATTTGTGATGCATTAGCTCGCTCTGGTGCAATCGACGTAATGGTTGTTGACTCTGTTGCTGCTCTAACACCTAAAGCTGAGATCGAAGGTGAAATGGGCGACAGCCACATGGGTCTCCAAGCTCGTATGCTTTCTCAAGCAATGCGTAAGCTTACAGGTAACCTGAAACAGTCTAACTGTATGTGTATCTTCATCAACCAAATCCGTATGAAGATTGGTGTGATGTTCGGTAACCCTGAAACGACTACTGGCGGTAATGCGCTTAAGTTTTACGCTTCTGTTCGTTTAGATATCCGTCGTACTGGCGCAATCAAAGAAGGCGACGAAGTTGTAGGTAACGAAACGCGTATCAAAGTGGTTAAGAACAAGATTGCAGCACCATTTAAAGAAGCAAACACGCAAATCATGTATGGCCAAGGCTTTAACCGTGAAGGTGAGTTGATTGACTTAGGCGTGAAGCACAAGCTAGTAGAAAAAGCGGGTGCTTGGTACAGCTACAATGGCGATAAGATTGGTCAAGGTAAAGCAAACGCTTGTAACTACCTGCGTGAGCATCCAGAAATCGCGAAAACAATCGATACCAAACTGCGTGAAATGCTACTTTCTCCAGCTCAACCAGAAGCACCTACTGCCGGTGAGAAGCCTGAGCAAGAAGAAGAGTTTTAATCTTCTGATAGACTAAAACAAAGCCCTGCGTTGCAGGGCTTTGTTGTATTTGTCGAAATCAAAATCGAAGAAATTTAAGGCAAACGAAAAGCCTGTACAGCTAAATTACCTTTAGGATCACTATGTACCAAAAGCGACAAGCACCGACGCTATCTAGCAAAGAAGCCGCGATTCAGTTACTTAGTCGTCGAGATCATGGCTTATATGAGCTCCATCAAAAGCTTGCGATGAAAGGCTATGAAGAGGCTGATATTGAAGCTGCGATTAACTTTTGTTTAGAACACAATTATTTGGATGACTTGCGTTACGCCAAAAGCCAAGTGCGTCAACACGTTTACAAAGGTCATGGTGAGCGTCGTATTCGCCAAGAGCTTAACCAGAAGCGCGTTGCAGAATCTGTCATTGAACAAGCAATGGCAGAAGAGCCCCAAGATTGGTTTGAATTGGCAAAGTTGGCAGCAGAGAAGAAATTTAAAGGAATAAAGGCCAAAGACCAGAAAGAGTACGCTAAACAGGTTCGTTTCTTACAATATCGCGGCTACAGTTTTGACCAAATTAGCTATGCGTTAAGCTTTGAAGACGAAGATTAGGCGTGAATTATTCACGCTGATTTTTGTTTTGCTTCAAATTTTTTCTTCTACCCCCTCTTTTCCGCAAGAAAACTAGTCTCAGCTGATTGCATGATCTACAATACGGCAAAATTCTAACTCGACTATTTTCAGGAAGAGCTGCATGTACATGAGCACTGACGAGGTTCGTAACGCGTTCCTCAAGTTCTTTGAAAGCAAAGGACACCAAATCGTAGAAAGTTCATCGTTAGTTCCACATAACGACCCAACCCTGCTGTTCACAAACGCAGGTATGAACCAATTTAAGGATTGTTTCTTAGGCTTGGAAAAACGAGCCTATACTCGAGCGACTACGGCTCAACGTTGTGTACGTGCTGGCGGTAAACACAACGACCTGGAAAACGTGGGCTTTACAGCTCGTCACCATACTTTCTTTGAAATGCTAGGTAACTTCAGCTTTGGCGATTACTTCAAAGAAGACGCGATTTCATTCGCTTGGGAATTTCTAACAGACGTTCTTAAGCTGCCTGCAGACCGTCTATTGGTGACCGTTTACGAAACTGATGACGAAGCATTCGATATCTGGAACAAGAAAGTAGGTGTTCCTGCAGATCGCATCATCCGCATTGGCGACAAGAAAGGTGGCAAACCATACGAGTCAGACAACTTCTGGCAAATGGGTGATACTGGTCCTTGTGGTCCATGTACTGAAATCTTCTACGATCACGGTGAGCACATCTGGGGTGGCCGTCCTGGCACACCTGAAGAAGATGGTGACCGTTTCATCGAGATCTGGAACAACGTATTCATGCAGTTCAACCGTCATGCTGATGGCACGATGGAACCGCTACCAAAACCGTCGGTAGATACAGGTATGGGTATCGAGCGTATCTCTGCAATCATGCAAGGCGTTCACTCGAACTACGAAATCGACGTATTCCAAGCTCTTATCAAAGCAGCCGCAGAAGTGATCGGTTACGAAGACCTATCAAACCAATCGCTACGCGTTATCGCTGACCACATCCGTTCATGTTCATTCCTGATTGTTGATGGTGTTATGCCTTCAAACGAAGGTCGTGGCTATGTTCTACGTCGTATCATTCGTCGTGCTGTTCGTCACGGTAACAAGCTAGGTGCGCAAGGTGCATTCTTCCACAAATTGGTTGGTGTACTAGCTGACATCATGGGCACTGCAGGTGAAGAACTGAAACGTCAGCAAGCTGTCGTAGAAAAAGTACTGCGTATCGAAGAAGAAAACTTCGGTCGTACGCTTGAACGCGGTATGGCGATTCTAAACGAAGCGCTAGATAACTTAGATGGTAAAGTGCTCGACGGTGAAACCGTATTCAAACTTTACGATACTTACGGCTTCCCAGCTGACTTGACTAACGACGTTGCGCGTGAACGTGAGTTCGCGATTGACGAAGAAGGCTTCGAGAAAGCAATGGAAGAGCAGCGTCAGCGTGCGCGTGAAGCGGGTCAGTTCGGTACAGACTACAACGCAGCAATTAAAGTTGATACACAAACTGAATTCTGTGGCTACGTTGGAACAAAAGGCTCTAGCTCAGTGGCTGCAATGTTCGTTGAAGGCAACGAAGTGGATTCTCTATCTGCTGGCGACAAAGCGATCATTGTGCTTGGTGAAACCCCATTCTACGCTGAGTCAGGCGGTCAATGTGGTGATGCGGGTGAAATCCGCACTGAAGCTGGTGTATTCCGAGTAGAAGATACTCAAAAGTTAGGCAACGCAATCGCACACCACGGTGTTATGGCGGAAGGTGTTCTAGCGAAAGGCGATGAAGTCGCTACTATCGTTGACGCAGAACGTCGCGCAGCTATCTCTCTAAACCACTCAGCAACGCACTTGCTACACGCCGCACTTCGTCAAGTTCTTGGTGAGCACGTGACGCAAAAAGGCTCTTTGGTTAAAGCAGAAAACCTACGTTTTGACTTCTCTCATCTAGAAGCGGTAACGGCGGCAGAGCTAAAAGAAGTTGAACGTCTAGTGAACGCGCAAATTCGTCGCAACCACGTTATTGAAACCAACGTGATGGACATTGAGTCTGCGAAGAAGAAAGGCGCAATGGCACTATTTGGCGAGAAGTACGATGATGAAGTACGCGTACTGTCTATGGGCGATTTCTCTACAGAGCTTTGTGGTGGTATCCACGCTTCTAACACTGGCGATATCGGCTTATTCAAGATCACCTCTGAGAGCGGCATCGCGGCGGGCATCCGTCGTATTGAAGCAGTAACAGGTGAAGCAGCTCTAGATGCGATCGAAGCTCAAGCAGCAAAATACGAAGAGAAACTAGCAGAATCTGCACAAAAAGCGAAAACGCTAGAAAAAGAACTTCAGAAGCTTAAAGACAAGATGGCTGCTGCTGAAAGCGCAAACATCATGGGTAAAGCAGTGGAAGTAAACGGCACGAAAGTACTGGTTGCTGCACTAGAAGGCGCAGATAGCAAAAACCTACGTACAATGGTTGACGACATCAAGAACCAAATGGGCTCAGGTGTTGTGCTTCTAGCAAACGTAACTGATGACAAAGTTGGCTTGATTGCTGGTGTGACGAAAGATCTGGTAGGCAAAGTTAAGGCGGGCGACCTCGTTAAAATGGTTGCAGAGCAGGTTGGTGGTAAGGGCGGTGGTCGCCCTGACATGGCGCAAGCTGGTGGTACTGATGTGTCAGCATTACCAGAAGCGATCAAAACTGTTCAGCCTTGGCTAGAAGAGCGCTTATAAGCATTACATAACGAATTTACGCTCAATCAAGTTTCTTTGATTGGGCGTAATTTTTTTACGGTAACCAAGTGGTTTAATTGACCGAAAAATAACCAGGTCATTTAAGCTGCTTGGTTTTTGTTGTAACTACCGCTTATATAATTTCAACTAGTGGAATATAAGTGGTCCGAATGAGACTTTGGTCTTGGGAAGGTGAAGACTGGTGAAAAAGCCCCTTATCGTGCAAAAGTTTGGTGGAACCTCCGTGGGTTCAATTGAAAGAATCCACCAGGTCGCTGAACACATCATTAAGGCGAAAAATGATGGTAATCAAGTTGTCGTAGTTGTGTCTGCAATGTCAGGCGAAACAAACCGACTAATGGACCTAGCGAAACAAGTAGATAGTGTTCCTACGGCTCGAGAACTTGATGTTTTGCTCTCTGCTGGTGAGCAAGTGTCAATGGCGTTATTGGCGATGACACTCAATAAACTGGGCTATGTAGCTCGCTCACTTACCGGAGCACAAGCGAACATTGTGACGGATAATCAACACAATGACGCGACGATTAAACATATTGATACCTCAACGATTACGGATTTACTTGAACAAGATCAAATCGTCATTGTCGCAGGTTTTCAAGGTGTGAATGAAAATGGGGATATCACCACATTAGGTCGAGGCGGCTCTGATACGAGCGCCGTGACGCTTGCAGGCGCATTGCGCGCTGACGAGTGTCAAATCTTTACCGACGTTGATGGTATTTATACTTGTGACCCACGTGTAGTGAAAAATGCTCAGAAAATGGCGGTCATTGACTTTCCTTCAATGGAAGCAATGGCAAGTCGAGGAGCAAAAGTTCTACATTTACCTTCTGTGCAGTTCGCATGGAAGAATAATGTACCGCTACGCGTGCTTTCGACCTTTGAAGTTAATGAAGGCAGTTTGGTTAAGGGGGAATCAGGCCATCAAGCCGTCTCTGGTATAGCCATTCAACGTGACCTTGCCATTATTGAAGTCGATAAAGAACATTTATCTAGTGCTACAAAACAATGTCAGATGTTAGGCATAGACATTTGGAATGTGATCGAGGAAACAGAACGAACAGGTATCATGATAAAACAAGAAGCATGTGCCAAGTTCGATCTGGTGTTCAGCGATAAAATCCGTAATAGTGAAGCTGTAAGCCTGTTAACCGCTGTAGGGCTTGAAGTCAATGGAATGGTGGAACATGCATGCGGTTTGTTGGCTCAGCAAGATATTGCGATCAATTTCTGCGCAACGAATGCACTCACTATGATGCTGGTATTGCCACCTGAGAGTGTGGATACAGCAGCAAACATTCTTCATGATGCTTACATTACGTCTAGTGAAGCATTGAACATTCAGCAAAAACATGCCTTTTTAGGCTGATTTTCCGTGACAAGGTAGTTTACGAAAATATAACTTTTGTTGGATAATAGCTTTGTAGCAAGAAAATTTAGAGATTACTCAAGGAGCAAAGAATGCTAATTTTGACTCGCCGCGTAGGCGAAACACTTATGATTGGTGATGAAGTGACTGTAACTGTACTAGGTGTTAAAGGTAACCAAGTACGTATCGGTGTTAACGCTCCGAAAGAGGTTTCAGTTCACCGTGAAGAAATCTACATGCGCATTCAGGCTGAAAAAGGCAATGGCAACGTTGCTTCAGGTAACTACTAAGTCGCTCCTGTTTACAGAGCTTAGTTTGAATGAAAAAGGCTAGCCGATCGGCTAGCCTTTTTAGTTTCTGATAAATGTCATTTTTTAAGAGAAGATTCTCTTTTTTTCATCATAATAGAGTGATAAGGTTTGTTTTATAGTCACTTTGATTAAATCCGCATCGGTTAAGCGTTTTTTGCGTTTTTTTTCAAAGAAAGTGTTTGACATATTTTCGGTAAAACGTAATATGTGCCTCCGCAAGACGGTGAGGTGGCCGAGAGGCTGAAGGCGCTCCCCTGCTAAGGGAGTATACGGTTTATCCCGTATCGAGGGTTCGAATCCCTCCTTCACCGCCATTCTTGCAACGTTGATTTATCAACAAAAAGTGCGTCCTTAGCTCAGCTGGATAGAGTACCTGGCTACGAACCAGGCGGTCGGAGGTTCGAATCCTCCAGGACGCGCCATATCTCTTTTGAGATATAACAATGAAAACGGTGAGGTGGCCGAGAGGCTGAAGGCGCTCCCCTGCTAAGGGAGTATACGGTTTATCCCGTATCGAGGGTTCGAATCCCTCCTTCACCGCCATTCATTGACTGGCCCGATGGCCTTTTTTTTGTTTCGCAAGAAATGAATGTGATTTACTTCACAACTTCCTAGCAAGAAGATCTGCGCGTCCTTAGCTCAGCTGGATAGAGTACCTGGCTACGAACCAGGCGGTCGGAGGTTCGAATCCTCCAGGACGCGCCACTATTTAATAATTCGTTTGATAAACGGGTTATACAAAGTAAAATAAAGATTATTGCGCGTCCTTAGCTCAGCTGGATAGAGTACCTGGCTACGAACCAGGCGGTCGGAGGTTCGAATCCTCCAGGACGCGCCACTCTTTAGGGTTTCCTTGTGAACTCCTGATATTGGTAACACTGATATCGAAAACTGCGCGTCCTTAGCTCAGCTGGATAGAGTACCTGGCTACGAACCAGGCGGTCGGAGGTTCGAATCCTCCAGGACGCGCCACTTTTTAGGGTTTCCTTGTGAACTCCTGATATTGGTAATACTGATATCGAAAACTGCGCGTCCTTAGCTCAGCTGGATAGAGTACCTGGCTACGAACCAGGCGGTCGGAGGTTCGAATCCTCCAGGACGCGCCACTCTTTAGGGTTTCCTTGTGAACTCCTGATATTGGTAATACTGATATCGAAAACTGCGCGTCCTTAGCTCAGCTGGATAGAGTACCTGGCTACGAACCAGGCGGTCGGAGGTTCGAATCCTCCAGGACGCGCCACTCTTTAGGGTTTCCTTGTGAACTCCTGATATTGGTAATACTGATATCGAAAACTGCGCGTCCTTAGCTCAGCTGGATAGAGTACCTGGCTACGAACCAGGCGGTCGGAGGTTCGAATCCTCCAGGACGCGCCACTTATCAAAAAGCCTCGCTTATGCGAGGCTTTTTTTGTATCTGAAAAACAAACACTCACTACTTATTCTCTAGTCTGCGCTGTCAAAGTAGGTTTCTTTTCTTATCTGATTGAACTGCAATGTCACTTTGCGTATCTAGTCAATCATCTCTAATAATTCATCATCGGTGCTCCATGCTTTCTTCGTTTCCAGCAAAATGATGACTAGCGTGATTTAAATAAAATATGTTAATCACATGTTGTAATAGTGTTTTTGTTTTGATCTTTGCTCCTATCTTTTTGTTTTAATAGTTCTTTCTTTTAATCTCACTTGTTTTGTTTTGAAATCTTAATCGCAGTTTTCTCGTGCTCTTTGAATTAACCTGTTTATATATTGAGCATTCGTTCTAACTCGATGGTTTAGGTTTGAATTGTGATCTGGGTAGTGAATAAATAATCAATTATGGAGATTATTTAAATCCTTCCTTAAACAAAATTGACAAAATTTAACCAATCGAGATAATCCATTGGTCGGGATTTGACGCTAATAAAGTCCTGCACGTTGTCAGGATGACAAAGAAAGGAAGCAACATGACGAATATAGGAAGCCTGCTAGTAGATGCGGCCACCCTTATGGTTACGGGGATGGCGGTCGTATTTATTTTCCTCACCATTCTTGTTTATCTCGTTCGGCTATTGTCGAAACTGGTACCAGAAGAAGTACCAGAGCCGATCGCAGCACCAAAAACAAATACCAAAGTTCAATCAACCTCTTCAGCTGTTAGTCCACAAGTAGTGGCAGCGATTTCAGCGGCGATTCATCAACATCGCGCTTCAATCGCGAAGTAGCCGAATATAGGATTAAAAAGGAGTTTAAGAGCATGTCTAAACCACTAGCTATTACCGATGTGGTCCTTCGAGACGCCCATCAATCACTGTTTGCTACGCGTATGCGTATCGAAGATATGCTGCCTATCGCAGCTGAGTTGGATAAGATTGGATACTGGTCCCTAGAAACCTGGGGTGGTGCAACGTTTGATTCGTGTATTCGATTCCTTGGGGAAGACCCTTGGGAGCGTCTACGTGAGTTGAAAAAGGCGATGCCAAATACACCAATGCAAATGCTACTTCGTGGTCAAAACCTTTTAGGATATCGCCATTATGCTGATGACGTAGTAGAGAAGTTCGTTGAGCGTGCTCATGCCAACGGTATGGATGTATTCCGTATCTTTGATGCGATGAACGATGTTCGCAATTTCCAAAAAGCGGTGAAATCGGCGGTAGATGTTGGCGCTCATGCGCAAGGCACCCTGTCATACACAACAAGCCCTGTTCACAATACGGATACTTGGGTTGATTTAGCAAAGCGTTTGGAAGATCTCGGTTGTCATTCTCTGTGTATCAAAGACATGTCTGGCTTGCTAAAGCCTTACGAAGCGCAAGAGCTAATCACACGCATCAAAGCCTCTTGTGATGTACCACTGGCACTCCACTGCCATGCAACCACTGGTCTTTCTACCGCTACGGCAATCAAAGCGGTAGAGGCTGGTATCGACATCCTCGATACGGCTATTTCTTCGATGAGCTGTACTTACGGGCATACCCCGACAGAAACGGTTGTAGCAATGCTGCAAGGTACTGAGCGCGACACCAACCTGAAACTTGATCAACTAGAACCTATTGCAGCTTACTTCCGTGAAGTACGTAAGAAATACGCGAAGTGGGAAGGGCAACTAAAAGGCGTGGATTCCCGTATCCTTATTGCTCAAGTGCCAGGTGGTATGTTGACGAATATGGAAGGTCAGCTAAAAGAGCAGGGTGCAGCGGATCGTATCGACGAGGTGCTAGAAGAAATCCCACGTGTACGTGAAGATCTTGGCTTTATTCCTCTCGTAACACCGACGTCTCAGATCGTTGGTACTCAAGCCGTCATTAACGTACTGACCGGCGAGCGCTACAAGAGCATCACTAAAGAAACCGCTGGTGTTCTCAAAGGTGAGTACGGTGCCGCTCCTGCGGCAGTGAATGCCGATCTACAAGCTAAAGTCCTTGAAGGTAAAGATCCAATTACGTGTCGTCCTGCTGATTTGTTAGAGTCAGAAATGGAAGCTCTCACGGTGGATTTAATGGATAAGGCTCAATCTGAAGGCATTAAGCTTGCGAGTGAACGCGTTGATGACGTACTTACTTATGCGTTGTTCCCTCAAGTTGGTCTGAAGTTCCTTAAAAACCGTGGTAACCCTGATGCTTTTGAACCAGCACCTACATTGGAAAGTGCAAAACCAGTTGCAGCGCCTGCGGCTCCAGTCGCGTCTGGTAGCGTAGAAACTTACAGTGTTCGCGTTGATGGACAAGTCTACGAAGTTGAAGTGGGGCCAAAAGGACAATTGACTTCTGTGACGCCAAGTTCAGCTTCTGCACCAGTGGCCGCTCCCGTTGCTCCTGTGACGGCAAATGCGGAATCGGTTCCTGCACCGCTTGCAGGAAACATCTTTAAAGTGAACGTTCAGCCGGGTGCTGAAGTCGCGGAAGGTGATGTCCTACTGATCCTTGAAGCAATGAAGATGGAAACGGAAGTTCGTGCAGCTCGCGGTGGTATCGTTCAAGAACTGAACGTAAAAGAGGGTGATGCCGTTACCGTTGGTGCACCTCTTCTCAGTTTGGCGTAAGGGAGTATCATGGACGGATTGATGACCTTATGGTCAGAAACAGGGATCGCTAACTTTGAGTTTGGCCAAATCTGCATGATGCTGGTTGGCTGTACGCTGTTGTTTTTAGCGATTCGTAAAGGCTTTGAACCATTACTTTTATTGCCAATTGGCTTTGGCGCTATCTTAGCTAACATTCCTAATGCGGGCTTCACTGAGCCGGGCGGTTTGTTGTACTACGTCTACTATATCGGGATCGAATCGGGAGTTTTCCCATTGTTGATCTTTATGGGCGTTGGTGCGATGACGGACTTTGGCGCATTGATCGCGAACCCTAAAACACTTTGGTTAGGGGCGGCAGCGCAGTTTGGTATTTTTGCGACCTTGTTTGGGGCGATTTTGCTTAACTTTGTGCCAGGGATGGAGTTCTCGATGGCAGATGCATCATCGATCGCCATCATCGGTGGTGCTGATGGTCCAACGGCGATCTTCTTGGCCAGCAAGTTGTCGCCAGACTTATTGGGGGCGATTGCGGTAGCGGCATACAGCTACATGGCATTAGTTCCGATCATTCAACCGCCAATTATGAAAGCGCTGACTACCAAAGAAGAGCGTGAAATCAAAATGGCGCAGCTTCGTCATGTTGGTAAGTGGGAAAAAGTGTTCTTCCCGATGGCCGTGCTGTTGATGACGATTCTGTTCCTACCTTCTGCGACGCCATTGGTTGGTATGTTCTGTCTCGGTAACCTGATGCGTGAAGCGGGTGTAGTGGATCGTTTATCGAAAACTGCACAAAATGAACTGATCAATATTGTGACTATCTTCTTGGGTTTAGGGGTTGGCTCGAAACTGCAAGCTGACCAGTTCTTAAACTTGGAAACATTAGGCATTCTTGGTCTAGGCGCTGTGGCGTTCAGTATCGGTACAGGCGCAGGTGTGCTCATGGCTAAGCTTCTCAATAAGTTCTCAGAAGAGGACATCAACCCACTCATTGGCGCGGCAGGGGTGTCTGCTGTACCTATGGCAGCGCGTGTGGTGAACAAAGTCGGGCTTGATGCAAACCCTCAAAACTTCTTGTTGATGCATGCGATGGGACCAAACGTAGCTGGCGTACTTGGCTCCGCGGTAGCGGCAGGTATTCTGTTGGCCTTGGTTGGATAAAGACTCTTGTAACACGTAAATACAGTTATCGTGTTGAAGATAAAATTATCAACCAATTTACATGCTTGCCATTAACTTGGTTAAACAAAATGGTTTATAGTCAAAGGGATGCTCCGGCATCCCTTTTTTATTTGTCCCTCAGGGAGTGAGTTATGGAACATAAACAGATTGTTATCACTGAGTTTGGCGACGCCAATGTTCTGGCGATTCAAAGCGCTGAAACTCCGATCCCTAAGTCTGGCGAAGTGCTGGTCAAGGTGCATTATGCTGGCGTGAATCCTATCGATGTCAAAACACGAGCGGGACTTGGCTGGGCAGCTTCCCAGAATAAAGACAAACTGCCTTGGGTGCCAGGTTACGATATTTCTGGGAAAGTCGCCTCTTGTGGTACTAAGACTTCTCGCTTTGCTGTGGGAGATGAAGTGGCTGGTTTTATTGGCTTTCCTCTCCAAGGTGGTGGTTATAGCCAATATGTTTGTGTTCCGGAGTCGGAGTTAAGTCACGTGCCAAGTTCGGTCACGCTAGAAGCGGCGGCGGTTTTACCATTGGCAGGGCAAACCGCTGCTCAAGCATTAAGCAAAGCGAATGTCAGCGAATGCGATAGAGTATTAATTCTCGCAGGAGCGGGTGGCGTAGGGCACTTAGCGGTGCAGATTGCTGTGGCGACAAAAGCCGAAGTGTTTACCACCTGCAGTGAACGAAATTTAGACTACCTCGCCACACTTGGCGCTCATGCAGTGAACTATCAATTTGCACCAGTGTCAGAACGTGTTGAAGGCGTTGATGTTTTAATTGATTTGGTTGGTGGCGATGCGGCTCTAGATGCTCTCAAGTGCCTAAAAGACAATGCCCGCGTGATCACGGTACCAACGATTAGCGCTGAATTAATTTGTGACAAGGCCAAGCTATTAGGCTTCGAGGCAAGCGGTATGTTGGTTGAGCCAGAACCTTCACAGTTAGACACGTTGTTGTACATGGTAGGTGTGGGATTACTTAAAACAGAAGTGCAACACATTTACCCAATGACTGAAGTTATCGCCGCACACCAACAAGTGGAATCGGGGCGAACGAGAGGCAAGGTATTACTTGATATGACATGCTAGACGCATTCAATTCAGCTTTTGAACATTTAGCCCTTTGGTTTTCTGATTCAGCATTGTGGGTGCTTTTTTTAACGGGCTTTCTGAGCGCCACCTTACTGCCTGGTGGCTCTGAAGCTGGGCTGATAGCAACTCTCTCACTCAATCAATATGCGGTTTCTTCTATTCTATTGGTTGCCACAATAGGTAATACGCTTGGTGGCTTAACCAATTACTGGCTTGGGTTATGGATCCCCAATAAAACCCAAGAAGAAAAACATGGTCATACCGCTTTAAAGTGGCTAGCAAAATATGGCTACTGGGGATTATTTTTCAGTTGGTTACCAATTATTGGTGATCCGTTGTGTCTCGCGGCTGGATGGTTAAGGATGAAATTTCTGCCGTGTGTGATTTTAATATTTTTAGGAAAAGCCGCTCGGTACAGCTTGTTGGCGGCCATTTATCTCGGATTATTTTAAGGAAAGTACATGAGAATGTTTTGGGTTGGCGCGTGCTCACTGTTAGTGATCACGGGCTGTGCATCAAATTCCCCTGTTTCATCGTTGCCAAAAGGGGTGACTTTCGTCGAATCATCGAAAGCAGAAGACGGCAAAGTTAAGATCCCATATCAAAAATACAAACTCGATAACGGCTTGACCGTAATTCTAGCGCCAGAGGGCTCTGATCCATTGGTACACGTTGATGTCACGTATCACGTCGGCTCAGCTCGTGAAGAAATCGGTAAGTCGGGCTTTGCGCACTTCTTTGAACATATGATGTTCCAAGGTTCAGAGAACGTTGGCGATCAAGAGCACTTCAAAATCATCACAGAGGCGGGTGGTACGTTAAACGGTACGACCAATCGCGATCGCACCAATTACTTTGAAACCGTTCCTGCGAATCAGCTGGAAAAAATGCTGTGGCTTGAATCGGATCGTATGGGCTTTTTACTTGATGCGGTTTCACAGCGCAAATTTGAAATTCAGCGATCTACGGTGAAAAATGAGCGTGCGCAACGTTATGACAACCGTCCGTACGGTTTGATTTGGGAACGTATGTCTGAAGCGTTATACCCAGAAGGTCATCCTTACTCATGGCAAACCATCGGTTACGTTGAAGATCTTGATCGTGTTGACGTGAATGATCTTAAAGCGTTTTTCTTGCGTTGGTACGGTCCAAATAATGCGACGATCACGATCGGTGGTGACTTAGATGTCGAGCAAACACTGGCGTGGGTAAACAAATACTTCGGTTCCATTCCTCGTGGTCCAGAAGTTGAAAACGCACCGAAACAACCAGCTAAGTTGCAAGAAGACAAATACATTACGTTGGAAGATCGTATCCAACAACCGATGGTAATGATTGCGTGGCCAACCACATACAGCGGCGAAGAGAGCCAAGCATCTCTGGATACGCTATCGGAAGTATTAGGTGGTGGCACCAACAGCGTGCTGTACCAAGATTTAGTGAAGACGCAAAAAGCGGTTGATGCGGGTTCCTTCCATGACTGTGCAGAGCTTGCGTGTAATTTCTATGTCTACGCGATGGGAGATTCTGGAGACAAAGGTGATCTTTCGACCTTGTACGGTGAGCTCATGAAATCGATGAGCAAGTTTGCAGAGAAAGGCGTCACTGACGATCGTCTGGAGCAATTGAAAGGTAAAGCTGAAGCGGATGCGATTTTCGCGCTTGAAAGCGTGAAAGGTAAAGTCACACAGCTAGCGTCGAATGAAACTTTCTTTGGCCAACCTGACTTGATTGAAAAACAATTGGAACAGATTCGCGCCGTGACTCCTCAATCTGTTGAGAAGGTGTACCAAAACTTTATTCAAGGTAAGTCGAAAGTCACCTTGAGCGTGGTACCAAAAGGCAAAACGGATCTTGCTGTTAAGTCTGCGACATTTACAACGCCAGAGCGTACCTTGCCAGAGTACAAAAAAATTACCGATGATCAGTTAGCCTATCGCCGCGCAACGGACAATTTTGATCGTTCAGTACAGCCACCGGTAGGTGAGCCAGTGAAAGCAACAATGCCAGAACTGTACAACGTGCATTTTGACAACGGCTCTGAACTACTCGGTACCGTGAGCAACGAAACTCCGACAGTCATGATGCAGTTCAGCTTACCAGCGGGCACGCGTTTTGTGGAAAAAGGCAAAGAAGGCCTAGCGCAACTGACAGCCGCTATGTTGCAAGAAGGAACGACCAAACGTAGCGTGGAACAAATTCAAGCTGAGCTCGATAAACTCGGCAGCATGATCTCTGTCGATGCCACAGGCTACACAACGAACATCAGCGTTTCTTCTTTAGAAAAGAATTTAGAGCCAACACTGAAAATCGTTGAAGAGATGCTGCTGTCACCAGCGTTCAAACAAGAAGATTTTGATCGTGTGAAAATGCAGGCACTCGAAGGGCTTGTCTACGAACATCAAAATCCAAGTTGGATGGCATCTCAAGCGAGTCGACAAGTGCTGTATGGCGATTCTGTTTTCGCTCGTCCGAAAGACGGCACGCAAGCTGGTGTCAGTGCACTAACGCTTGATGATGTACGTGAGTTCTACGCTAAGCACTACACACCGCAGAGCGCACAAGTCGTGGTGGTGGGTGACATTGCTAAACAAGACATTGAGCAGAAGCTTGCGTTTTGGGCTGAATGGAAAGATGAAGCGGCACCACTTTATGCTCCTCAAACAATACCAGCATTAGGTGAGCAGAAAATTCATCTTGTCGATAAACCAGGGGCACCGCAAAGTGTGGTTATGATGGTTCGTCAAGGCATGCCTTATGATGCCACGGGTGACTTTTATCTAAGCCAGCTCGCGAACTTTAACCTAGCGGGTAACTTTAACAGTCGCATCAACCAAAACCTGCGTGAAGACAAAGGCTACACCTACGGTGCTTACGGTTACTTCTCGGGGAATCCTGAAACCGGTTCGGTTGTATTTACCGCGCAAGTTCGTGCCGATTCGACGGTCGCATCGATTATCGAGATGGAAAATGAGCTGAATGAATACGCTCAATCTGGAATGACTGATGAAGAAATGAAATTTATGCGCCAAGCGGTCGGTCAAAAAGATGCACTGAAGTATGAAACGCCGACACAAAAAGCGGAACTTATTAGTGATATTCTCAAGTACAACCTCGATCAAGATTACTTGCAGCAAAGAAACGCTATCGTTGAGAAAGTGGATAAGCAAACTTTGAATGCATTAGCTCAAAAATGGTTTGATCCGAATGACTATCAAATCATTGTCGTTGGTGATGCTAAATCACTTCGTCCTCAACTAGAAAAGTTGGGGAAAGACGTAGAAGAGCTTGAAATCATTCGATAGAGTACACATTTAATAGCGGAGAGTGCTCTCTCCGCTATTCATCTAGATAAGCGACTTTTAATGGGTTGTTTATCTAGATGCATGAACTATCAATAACTTAGCTTTCACTTGTCCCGAGCGACAAGTGTCCTGCTCCTAATATAAGCGAACCTCATTTTGACTGATTTTGCTGCGCGACTAAAAAAAGTTGCATCAAACCCCGAAGTATTTAAGCAGTTTGGACGCGGTGTTGAGCGAGAAACTTTGCGCTATCGTCAGGATGGACACCTAGCAACAACGCCTCATCCAGAGGGTTTGGGCTCAGCGTTCACAAACAAATGGATCACCACCGACTTTTCTGAATCGTTGCTGGAGTTCATCACTCCGGTTTCTCATGACATTCCAGAATTGATGGCGCAACTGAAAGACATTCACCATTTTACTCAAACCAAAATGGGCGAAGAAAAGATGTGGCCGCTTTCTATGCCATGTTATGTCGGCAGTGAAGATGATATTCAGCTTGCTCAGTACGGTTCATCGAACTCGGCGAAAATGAAAACATTGTACCGTGAGGGGCTAAAACGCCGTTACGGTAGCTTGATGCAGATTATTTCTGGTGTTCACTTCAACTTTTCATTCCCTGAGTCATTTTGGGATGCGCTTTATGGTGAGCAGGATGAGCAAGCTCGCCAAGACACCAAATCAGCTGCTTACTTTGCTTTGATTCGTAACTATTACCGTTTTGGTTGGATGATCCCTTACTTCTTTGGTGCATCGCCAGCGTTATGTGGTTCGTTCATTCAAGGCCGTGAGACTAAACTCCCGTTTGAAAGCATTGGTGGGACACTGTATCTTCCTAAAGCGACGTCTCTTCGCTTGAGTGATCTTGGTTATACCAACAGTGCTCAAAGCGTATTGAAAATTGGTTTCAACAGTATTGACCAATATCTTGAAGGTTTAGGTGATGCGATTCGTCGACCATCTGAAGAATTCGCAAAAATTGGAGTAAAAGTGGATGGTGAGTACCGTCAGCTCAATACCAATATTCTCCAGATTGAAAATGAATTGTACGCACCAATTCGTCCAAAACGCGTAGCGAAAAGTGGTGAGAAGCCATCAGATGCATTGAGTCGCGCGGGCGTGGAATACATTGAAGTGCGCTCATTAGATGTGAACCCATTTAGTGCCGTTGGTGTTAGCGAAGAGCAAGTTCGTTTCTTAGATCTTTTCCTAACGTGGGCGGCGTTGTCAGATTCTGACCCAATGGATAACTGCGAACTAGAATGCTGGCGTGACAACTGGAACAAAGTGATCATCTCTGGTCGTGAAAAAGGTTTGATGCTGCAAATCGGTTGCCAAGGTGAACGCTTATCTTTGCAAGATTGGGCGAAGCGAGTATTCGTTGAGTTGCGCCAAATTGCAGTAGAGATGGATTCTGCGGCTGGTGGCGACGCTTACCAAGCTGTATGTGACAAGCTAGAAGCATGGATTGATAACCCTGAACTGACGATTTCTGGCCAATTGCTTGAGCTAACCAAAGAACTTGGTGGACTTGGCAAAGTAGGTTGTGCTCTTGGCATGAAGTTCCGTGAAGAAAATCTGGCTCACGGTTACCAACATTACTCGCAAGATATAATGGAAACGGAAGTGGCTTCTTCAGTTGAGAAACAGCGACAAGCGGAAGAAAGCGATACGTTATCTTTTGACGAGTTTCTGGAAAACTACTTCGCTTATCTAAAACAATAATCAATAAGTAAGGATTGGGTGGAATTGAACATTAAGCCGTTGGTTGTATCGGTTCTAGGAAGTGTGTTGCTTGCGGGATGTGCGACAGCGCCACCAAAACAGCAAGATAACCTATGTGAGATATTCCGAGAAAAATCTGGTTGGTATGATGATGCGAAAGATATGGAAAAAGAGTGGGGAACGCCCATTCATGTTGCCATGGCCATCATCAAGCAGGAAAGCAGCTTCCGCCATAATGCCAAACCACCCAAAGATTACGTATTGGGTTTCATCCCTTGGGGACGCGTAAGCAGTGCGTATGGCTATGCACAGGCTCAAAATCCAGCTTGGGATGACTTCCAAGATTCCACCGGACAAGGTGGTTCGCGCACCAATTTTGATGATTCGATAATGTTTGTTGGGTGGTATACCCACGAGACTCGTCGCCAGTTAGGCATTTCATTGTGGGACCCTTATAACCAGTATCTGGCCTATCATGAAGGGCGAGGCGGTTATAAACGTGGAACTTACAAAAGAAAGCCTAGTTTGATGAAAGTGGCTCGGCGCGTTGAGCAAACCGCAAAGACTTATGGCTGGCAGCTGAAACAATGTCGTCAGGAACTGGAAGACAACAGCAGCTGGTTCTTTTAACCCCATTTGGGTATAAAAACCAAACCAATACCTCAAGGTGTTGGAATTACAATCAGGAGAGATGTAATGCCTTTACTCGATAGCTTCACCGTAGACCACACTCGCATGAATGCACCAGCAGTGCGTGTCGCGAAAACCATGCAAACTCCAAAAGGAGATACCATTACGGTTTTCGACTTACGCTTCACTGCGCCTAACAAAGACATTCTTTCAGAGAAAGGCATTCATACACTAGAGCACTTGTACGCAGGTTTCATGCGCAATCACCTAAATGGTGACAGTGTGGAAATCATTGATATCTCACCGATGGGATGTCGCACTGGTTTTTACATGAGTCTCATTGGTACGCCTTCTGAACAGCAAGTCGCAGACGCATGGCTTGTTTCTATGGAAGATGTGCTAAAAGTGGAAAGCCAGAACAAAATCCCTGAGCTAAATGAGTACCAGTGTGGTACTGCAGCGATGCATTCTTTAGAAGAAGCACAGCAAATTGCCAAGAACATTCTAGCCGCAGGTGTGTCTGTTAATAAAAACGACGAGTTGGCTTTACCAGAATCAATGCTAAAAGAGCTGCGCGTAGACTAAGTTCTTTTGGAACGGCAATACAAAACAAAAAGCCTGACATGAGTCAGGCTTTTTGTTTTGGTTATTTGGACGTTGATTTTTTCTTCTTCGGATAGACTCGAACTAACTTGATTCGGTTTTCTTCGATTTCAACAATTTCCATTGGGTGGCCCGCGACACGGACACTTAAATGACTCTCTGGAATATCTTCTAGGTGTTCCAAAATCAGACCATTCAAGGTTCTAGGGCCATCGGTAGGTAAATCCCATTTCAAACCTTTGTTGATATCGCGGATATTGGTGCTGCCTTCAATTAAGAAACTACCATCGCCTTGTGGGCTGATTTCATCAGACAAACTAGGAGAAATAGACGTCGTAAACTCACCAATGATCTCTTCTAGGATGTCTTCAAGAGTGATTAGACCGATGATATCACCGTACTCGTCTACGATCAGACCGATGCGCTGCTTGTTGCGCTGGAACTTCAACATTTGTACGTTCAGCGGCGTGCCTTCAGGAATGTAATACACTTCATCTGCCGCGCGCAGTAACGTTTCTTTGTTAAACTCGTTCTTTTCTAGCATCAAACGGTACGCTTCACGTAAACGCAGCATACCAACCACTTCATCGATTTGGTCGCGATAAAAAACGATTCGACCGTGTGGCGAGTGTGTTAACTGACGAACAATGGATTTCCAGTCATCGTTAATATCGATACCCGTAATCTCATTACGTGGCACCATAATGTCATTTACAGTAACGTGTTCGAGATCGAGAATAGACACCAACATGTCTTGGTGTCGACGAGGGATAAGTCCGCCAGCTTCATTTACGACCGTGCGTAACTCTTCCGAACTCAGATGATCCTCTACCGTGTGATCAGCTTTCACGCCAAGCAAACGAATGAAACCATTAGTAATAAAGTTCACCAGCATTACGAGCGGTGATAGCACTTTCATTAGGATAGTGAGCAAGATGCTGCTCGCGTAGGAAACACGCTCTGGATACAGCGCTGCAACGGTTTTTGGTGTGACTTCGGCAAACACCAAGACAACCATAGTTAGCGCACCCGTTGCGATCGCGACACCTAAATCGCCGTACAGGCGCATGCCGATGATGGTCGCAATTGCTGAAGCAAGAATGTTCACGAGGTTGTTGCCGATAAGAATAAGGCCAATCAAGCGATCTGGTCGGTCTAATAACTTTTCGACACGTTTGGCGCCCTTATGCCCACTTTTCGCTAAGTGCTTCAAGCGGTAACGGTTCAAAGACATCATCCCTGTTTCTGAACCAGAAAAATAACCTGATATGACGATAAGACACGCGAGTAGCGCAAATAAGATACCCGTAGATATGTCGTCCAAAACGTAGCTGTTCCTTGTATGTTTTTGGCAATTCAACAGCAAAGTGAGCTGCGAATTCAATGAATTAATGCGTACTGTATTTTATCTGTCCGCGAATATAAAGGATAAAGGAGCCCAAGAGCTCCTTAATTCAAGATGATTTCTTTTACAAAACGACTGCCAAAATAGGCCAACGTTAATAACGTCGCACCAGCAACCGCAAACCACGTTACTTTTCGACCGCGCCAACCTTTATGGTAGTGGCCCCAAAGTAAGATGGAATAAACGATCCACGCAATGAAGGAAAGAATACCTTTATGCGCTTTGCCTTGCGCAAACATGTCTTGTACAAACACAAAACCAGTGATGAGTGTGCCTGTTAGAAGTAAGTTACCAATCAGAATGATTTTAAATAGCTGACGTTCAACCATTAACAGCGGTGGTAAATTAGGGTTAATAGCCAGCGACTTCTTCGCTTTTAATTTGTGATCGAGCCAAGCCAATTGCAGCGCGTACAAAGCGCCGATGGTGAGCGTTGCATAAGAAAATAGTGCAAAAGAGATATGAATGAGTAGCTTCGGGTCATTTTCTAAGTGCTTGACAAACGTGCTTGGTAAAAATGTGGCAGCAGTTAAGTTGATGGCAGCAAAGCTATAAACGACAGGCAATAAAAACCACAGTCGGTTTTTCAACATTGCAATGCTCATGACCAGCGAAATAATAAAACTGATCAAAGACGCGACGTTAAGAATACTCAGGTTTTGACCAGAACCATCAAATATCAGGTCACTCAAAATCCACGCATGAAAAACAAGCGCACAGGCAGCACTGGCAAACACTGTTTTTGCTTTGATTCCTGACTGTTGAGAGAGTCCAGGTATGATGGTCGCAATCGCCAAAACGTAGAGCATGGCGGCCGCGATGGCAATTAAGCTATCCATGAATCCTAAATGTTGTTGTGCACGGTGACGAAATTATACCTTGCATTACTCTTTGGGGCTACGTTATATGCGTCATCAATCATGAGAGATGAGATATTGAAATTAACAAGTTAGCCCTCAACTTAGTTATAAGAGTAGTGTTCGGGTATGACTGTGACGTTGGCTAAGGTATACTCACCCTAATTAATCGCCATTTTAGCGAAGAGACAAAGATGTTTGAGAATTTAACGGATCGATTATCCAAAACGCTGAAAAATATCAGTGGCAAAGGTCGTCTGACCGAAGACAACATTAAAGAAACCCTACGTGAAGTTCGTATGGCCCTTTTAGAGGCTGACGTTGCACTTCCTGTTGTTCGCGAATTCGTAAACCGCGTTAAAGAAAAAGCGGTTGGCGTAGAAGTTTCTAAATCCTTAACTCCGGGCCAAGAATTCATCAAGATCGTTCAAGCAGAGCTTGAAGCGGTAATGGGTGAGTCTAACGAAGCGCTTAACCTAGCAGCACAGCCGCCAGCAGTACTTTTGATGGCAGGTCTACAAGGTGCGGGTAAAACCACATCGGTAGGTAAGCTATCTAAGCTTCTAAAAGAGCGCGATAAGAAGAAAGTGCTTGTGGTGTCTGCCGACGTTTACCGTCCTGCGGCGATCAAACAGTTAGAAACACTAGCATCAGACATCGGTGTCGACTTCTTCCCATCTTCACCAGATCAAAAGCCACTTGATATTGCTAACGCAGCAATCGACCACGCGAAGAAGAAATTCTACGACGTATTAATTGTCGATACCGCTGGTCGTTTGGCTATCGATGAAGAGATGATGGGGGAGATCAAAGATCTTCACTCAGCTATCAATCCTGTTGAGACGCTGTTCGTTGTTGATGCAATGACAGGTCAAGATGCGGCGAACACAGCAAAAGCCTTTGGTGATGCACTACCACTTACTGGTGTGATTCTTACTAAGGTTGATGGTGATGCGCGTGGTGGTGCTGCGCTGTCAGTTCGTCATATCACGGGCAAGCCAATTAAGTTCTTAGGTGTCGGTGAGAAAACTGACGCACTAGAACCATTCCACCCTGATCGTGTTGCATCGCGTATTCTTGGCATGGGCGACGTTCTGTCTTTGATTGAAGACCTACAACGCAATGTTGACCAAGAAAAAGCAGAGAAGCTAGCGAAGAAGTTCAAAGAGAAGAAAGGTTTCGACCTTGAAGACTTCCGTGAACAGCTAGGTCAAATGCAAAACATGGGTGGCATGATGGGCATGCTAGACAAGCTACCAGGTATGTCTCAGCTACCATCTGACGTGAAAGACAAAGTCGATGACAAGATGTTTAAGCAAATGGAAGCGATCATCAGCTCAATGACGATGAAAGAGCGTCAACGTCCTGAAATCATTAAAGGTTCGCGTAAAAAGCGTATCGCTGCAGGTTCAGGTGTACAGGTTCAAGATGTTAACCGTCTACTGAAGCAGTTCACCCAAATGCAGAAGATGATGAAGAAAATGCAGAAGGGCGGCATGAAAGGCATGATGCGTAACATGCAAGGCATGATGGGCGGTATGGGTGGTGGCGGCGGCTTCAATCCATTTGGTCGATAATTCATCGATGTGACTATAGTTTCAGGGTGTTAGCTGCGTCACAAACTTGAATTTCGATTTATGTTGGTGAAAAAGTAACTAAACCCTTGCATTGCTCCGGGATAAGAGTAAAATTCCGGAGCTTTATTTTGGCACGAGACCCCAGATTGTTCAGGTTATTGAACGGTTTTTGGGGTTAATTTTATTTTTGAGAAAGCAAAGAGGACGACATGGTAACCATTCGTTTGGCACGTCACGGCGCTAAGAAGCGTCCATTTTATCAAATCGTAGTAGCGGACAGCCGCAACGCTGCAACTGGCCGTTTCATCGAGAAAGTTGGTTTCTTCAACCCAACTGCTAAAGGTCAAGAAGAAGGTCTACGTCTAGACCTAGACCGCGTTAACCACTGGGTTGGTCAAGGCGCGTCTGTATCTGACCGCGTTGCTAAGCTAGTTAAAGACGCTCAAAAAGCGGCTTAATTTTTACTTCAGAAGTAGAAACTAGTTTATGTCGATGAAAGGTAAAGAAACAATGAGCAACGAAAAGATTGTTGTAGGCAAGTTTGGTGCTACTTACGGCATTCGAGGTTGGCTTAAGGTTTTTTCCTACACAGACAATGCTGAAAGCATTTTCGATTACAGCCCTTGGTATATTAACCAAAAGGGCAAGTGGGTTGAGTACAAAGTAGAAAGCTGGAAGCGCCATAACAAAGGTATGGTGGCTAAGCTGGAAGGCATGGATGTTCGTGAAGACGCGCATTTAATGACTAACTTTGAAATTGCTATTGACCCTGCAGTACTTCCTGAATTGTCAGAAGATGAATTCTACTGGCGTGAATTGTTTGGAATGCACGTAGTAACCACTAAAGGTTACGATCTAGGTGTCGTTACTGACATGCTAGAAACTGGCTCAAACGATGTTCTGGTTGTTAAAGCAAATCTTAAAGATGCTTTCGGGCAAAAGGAACGACTAATTCCGTTCCTTGAAGAGCAAGTGATCATCAAAGTTGATCGCGAAGCTCAACGGATCGAAGTTGACTGGGATCCTGGATTCTAATCTCCAAAATTACAGAGCGAGATAAACATGTGGGTTGGCGTTATTAGCCTTTTTCCTGAAATGTTCCGTTCTGTTACTGATTTTGGAGTAACAGGTCAAGCGGTTAAAAAAGGTCTTTTGTCGATTGAGACATGGAATCCTCGCGATTTCACTCACGACAAACATCGCACTGTCGATGACCGACCTTACGGTGGTGGCCCTGGTATGTTAATGATGGTTCAGCCTTTGCGCGATGCCATTCATACCGCTAAGAAAGCCTCACCGGGTAAAACGAAAGTCATTTACCTCTCTCCTCAAGGTCGTAAGCTCGACCAAAAAGGAGTCGAAGAACTGGCAACAAATGAGAATTTGCTTCTGATTTGTGGTCGTTATGAAGGGGTAGATGAGCGCATCATTCAATCTGAAGTCGACGAAGAATGGTCGATTGGGGATTTTGTGATGACGGGTGGTGAGATACCAGCCATGACGTTAATTGATTCTGTATCTCGGTTTATTCCGGGCGTATTAGGAGATTTTGCGTCAGCAGAAGAAGATTCTTTTGCTAATGGCTTGCTAGATTGCCCTCACTATACGCGTCCAGAAGTATTGGATGACAAAGAGGTGCCATCGGTACTGATGTCAGGCAATCACAAGGACATTCGTCAATGGCGACTAAAGCAGTCGCTGGGCCGAACTTGGCTTAGAAGACCAGAGCTCCTGGAAAACCTAGCTCTGACTGACGAACAGGAACAATTACTTGCAGAGTTCATTAGTGAGCATAATGCAAAGTAACCTAATTTATTTAGTATCAGTTTATTCTAGGAATTTTAAAAATGAGTAACATCATCAAGGCTCTTGAAGAAGAGCAAATGAAATCAGGCCTACCTAAATTTGCACCAGGTGACACTGTTGTAGTTCAGGTTAAAGTTAAAGAAGGTGACCGTGAGCGTCTACAGGCTTTCGAAGGCGTTGTAATCGCAATCCGTAACCGTGGCCTGCACTCTGCTTTCACTGTACGTAAGATCTCTAACGGTGAAGGTGTTGAGCGTACGTTCCAAACACACTCTCCAATCGTTGATAGCATCGAAGTTAAACGCCGTGGTGCAGTACGTCGTGCCAAGTTGTACTACCTACGTGAGCGTTCTGGTAAGTCAGCTCGTATCAAAGAGAAACTTGCTAAGAAGTAATGCTATAACTAGCGTTCTCATTAAACGGAGCCCTTTTGGGCTCCGTTTTTTTTATGTTTGCCTCATAACTGGCTATTTCTCTTTCTACCGTTGTCATCGGTGCTCATGTACTGGCGTACACTCCGCGCCTCTTCCTAGGTAGCAAGAAAAATATCTGCGTTCTGCGCTAAACAAATTGCTTGTGTTTAAATAACTTACTTAATCCGCTGATATAGAGTGGAACTGTAACTTGAAAGGTTACACCCCCTATAGTAGTGGAGAAGCCTTCAGGGAAAGTTTTTCGACAGGCAATAAAAAAGTTGACGCTTTCACGCCAACTTTCTCAACTTTTAGAACCTAGAACCTAGTATTGATCTTCTGACCAGCCGTCACTGTCTGACATATCTGGGGCGCCAGCAATGGCATTTTCTTCATCTGCCCATTCACCAAAATCGATCATTTGGCATTTTTTACTACAGAAAGGGCGATGAGGACTTTGTTCTCCCCATTCAACGTCGGTACCACATTGAGGGCATTGAACGATAGTAATTTTAGACATGGTTGAATCGTCCCATTGTAATCTTGGTATTAAAGCGAAGTATTTAGAATAATAGCCTGATGTTTTGATTAGCTACAAACGGCTAATTCAAACTCGACATCTTGTGTGCATGCCTGACCATTTTCAAAAGCCATAAATTTAATCGCAAAACGATTTTTATGACCTGAAATCATAGGGTAGACGCCATACTTCATTGGAATATGAAGTCGGAGGATATTTGCTTCATCTGCGTCACTTTGGAAGAATCCTGCGCGCGCGATTTGGGCTTTAAAATGACCGGTTTCACGAGCAAGTTTTAGCCACAAGGTGAGCGCATCGGAAAGCGGTTTCAAACTCTTTTGCCATTGGTTGGCATCATGCTTTTTACGTTCAATAGGCAGATGAAGCCAATAGTGTAATGCAGGTAAATCAAAGCAGCACGAGCCTCCTGGCAGATTGAAACGTTGGCGAATAGAGCTAAGGAAGCGATCTTCTTTTAACGCTTGACCAAAACGCTCCGCACCCATTAATTGACTATAAACCACATCAATTTCATTGAGTAACGAATTGAGGGCTTCTTGATCAACACCTTCTACATTTAGCCAATGGCGATAGGAGAGGCGCTGTTTCTCAAGATCTTTAGCCAATTCACTTTTTAGTTGGATCTGTTCGAAGATCTCTACCATGTCAAAAAGAGCACGGAAAAAAAGTTGATACTGGTGATTATCGGTAAAACCAGAGGCCAAGTGAGCCTGACGCAGCAGAGACTCTACTCTTAGATAAATACGAGTTTTCTCATTTAACGGATGTTCAAATTTGTGCGTGGTCATCGACATAAGCCTTGGTGAGTTTCATTCCTATTTTCGCAGATTTTTCTTACACATGGCTAGGTACTTTTCGTGCAAATCTGTGATTTGAAGCAAAAGATCTGGGTCATTTGGATTGTTTTTAACCACATCGTCAGCGATATCGAGTCTCTGCTGTCTCGAAGCTTGAGAGGCGAGAATCGCATGTGCTTGCTCTTCACTTACGTTGTCGCGTTTAACGGTGCGAGAAATTTGAGTTTCAGGTTCTACATCTACAACGAGGACACGATCGCACAAACTATCGAGGTTGTTTTCAACGAGTAATGGCACGACCAATAACGCATAATCCGACGTGACCTGTTGAAGGTCTTCTATCATTTTTTCTCGAATGATCGGATGTAACAATGCATTGAGCCAAGCTTTTTCTTCTGGATTAGAAAAGATTTTTTCGCGTAACTTGGCACGATCTAAGGTGTTGTCGTCATGCGTAATGTCTTGACCAAAATGTTGAATGATTGCATTTAACCCGGGAGTTCCTGGTTCGACGACTTCTCGTGCGACAATATCTGCATCGACAATATCAATTTTAAACTGCTGCTTGAACAGATTCGCTACGGTAGTTTTACCGCTGGCGATACCCCCCGTTAAGCCTATTACCAAAGCCATTTACACCCCTAAAATTGACGTGAAGTACCAACTTAGAATTTGGTCGCCCCAGATTAAGCTTACCCATCCTGCAATCGCTAAATATGGGCCGAAAGGGAAAGCTCTCTCTATACCTTGTTTTTGTAGTCGTAACTGAACGAGCCCGAATATAACACCGACGACGGAAGAAAGTAGGATGATCATTGGTAATGATTGCCATCCTAGCCAAGCGCCAAGGGCAGCCAGCAATTTAAAATCACCGTAACCCATGCCTTCTTTACCAGTAAGCAGTTTGAACCCCCAATATACTGACCAAAGACACAAATAACCGGCAATCGCACCAATTACGGCGTCTTGTAGACTAACAGGGCTTATTTCTGTTAATGCTAACGCAATGCCAGCCCAAGTTAATGGTAATGTTAATTGGTCCGGTAGCAGCATAGTATCGAGATCGATAAAAGTCGCGGCTATTAAGACAAATGTGAAAAAGATTAACGCAACCGTAAAGTAGCTAAAGCCGAAATGATAAGCCACAAAACCAGCGCACGCTGCAGTGAGTAATTCTATCAGCGGATAGCGAGGACTAATTGCGGTATGGCAATGATGGCATTTTCCTTTTAACAATAGCCAGCTGATTACTGGAATATTGTCTCGAATACGAATTGGCGTCGCGCAGTTTTGGCACGAAGAGCGAGGCACGCTCAATGTCAAAACTTCTTGAGGTGGCTTAATCTTATATTCAGGGAATGATTCGGCGCATTCACGGCGCCATTCTAATTCCATGATTTTAGGTAGCCGATAAATGACCACATTAAGAAAACTACCCACAATTAAACCGAAGATACTGGCAAACACAACGAATAGCCAAGGGTAGTACTGGAACACTTCCATATTTGTCTCTTGAGCGATAAGTCAAATCAGCAACATGCTATTTTGAAGGGATTAACGGCTCATTCTAGCCCAATACACTCATTAAGTTAAAGATTGGCAAGTACATTGCTGTGACCAAGCCACCGACAACGATACCTAAAAAAACGATAATCAATGGCTCTAAGATTTTACTGAGGTTATCGACGGTGTTGTCCACTTCAAACTCGTAAATTGTGGCAACTTTATTGAGCATATCGTCAAGTCGGCCGGATTCTTCGCCTATCATAACCATTTGCAGCACCAACTCAGGGAACACGTTGCAATTGCGCATTGCAACATACATCGGCATTCCTGCTGCGGTATCGCGATAAACCTCTTCGATAGCCAATTGATAATGCATATTTCCGGACGTTTTCGAGGTGGTTTTTAAACTGGTTAGAATCGGAATGCCCGCCGTAAAGCTCGTAGCGAGTGTTCGACTAAATTTTGCGATAGCGGCTTTCGATAAAACTGCCCCAAGGACTGGAAACTTAAGTACAGATCGGTTGAGCATTAAACGAAAAGAATCTGAACGCTTAGAGAGTACTCTCGCGGAGATAAATACACTGATGGAGCCAAGTGCGATAAATGGGCTCCAGTTTTGTGTCCAAGCGGAAAGATCTAAGACTTGCCTTGTAAACCATGGCAATTCAGCGCCAAAGCCAACAAACATTTTTTCAAACTCGGGAATGACCTTGGTTAGCATGATAAACGATACTCCCAGTGCAACTAGAACAACCATGGCTGGATATATTAGAGCCTTGATCACTTTGGCTCTAAGCTGCTCATTTTTTTCCCTGTAGGTGGCTAAGCGTTCGAACACTTCGGCTAAGTTGCCCGATTGTTCTCCTGTCGCAATCAGGTCGGTATACAGCGGGTCAAAATGGTTACTGGCGGTACGCATCGCTTTAGACATCGGTGTACCCGCTTCAACAGCCCGAGTTACACTCATCAAAATGGATTTCATTTCCGCCTTTTTGTGGTTATCAGAGACCAATTTCAATGCTTGTACTAGCGGCACACCGGTTACCAGCATCGTTGAGATTTGACGAGTGAAAACCGTGATGTCTTTCCCTTTTACGCGATGGCTAAGTTTGGTCAAAAAAGAGATGCTGCTTTTCTTTAGCTTTTTGATTTTGATGTGCTGGGCATCTAAGCGCTCTCGTACTTCGATTTCGCTCATTGCCAGAGTTTGACCAGAGGTCTTTTTCCCTGAGCTGTTGACGCCTTTCCAACGGAAGTTCTTTAATTGTGGTGTCGTAGTTTTCATAGGGGGGTAACTGCTGATTAAAGGATTAGAAATAGAGCACGCGTTGTAACTCACTAAAGCTTGTGATGCCTTGTTTGAGTTTTTCTATTCCGGACATTTGCAAGGTGCTCATGCCGTTCGCAATGGCAAGCTTTTCCAGTTCATGTACCGAGGCTCCTTTAATAAGAGCTTCGGATAGAGATTCATCAAAGCGCATGACTTCATAGATACCCGTCCGGCCAGAATAACCATGGGTGCATTCGTTGCAACCATCTGGATTGGCTCTAAAAATTTTGTCAGTTGTTTGAATGCCTAGGTGCTGAAGTTGAACGGTATGCTCTTGCGGTTGTTTACAATATGGACAAAGTTTGCGAGCTAGGCGTTGGGCAATAATCAAGCTAAGCGAAGAGGCGAGGTTAAAACTTTCTACGCCCATGTTTGATAAACGAATGATGGTTTCAGCTGCAGAGTTGGTATGCAAAGTAGAGAGCACTAAGTGACCGGTTTGGGACGCCTTGATGGCGATTTCCGCAGTATCTAGGTCTCGAATCTCACCCACCATGACCACATCGGGATCTTGACGCAGAAAAGAACGTAGAGCTTCTGCAAAGCCAAAACCAATCTTAGGTTGGACTTGAACTTGGTTAATACCCGATAAGTTAATTTCCACCGGGTCTTCCGCTGTGGAGATGTTGATCTCTGGTTTATTGAGAATATTTAACCCAGTGTACAACGAAACGGTTTTGCCGCTTCCTGTTGGACCTGTCATCAGAATCATACCTTGTGGACGACGCAGAGCCTCTAAATACAGCTGTTTTTGTTGCTCACTATAACCAAGCTTGTCGATATCCAGTGATGCAGAGCTGCTATCGAGCAGTCGTAGTACGATCTTCTCTCCAAACAAGGTAGGTAGAGTGGATACCCGCATATCAATCGCGGTGTCTTGATTCAGTTTGAGTTTAATTCGCCCATCTTGTGGTAAACGTCGCTCGGCAATATCAAGTTTAGAGAGAATTTTTATACGAGCTGATAAGCGACGACTCAAGTGATTTGGCGGTTGCTGAGTTTCGATCAAAATGCCATCGCAACGTAGACGAACTCGGTACATCTTTTCATAAGGTTCAAAGTGGATATCGGATGCGCCTTTGCGTACAGCGTCCAACAGAATTTGGTTGATGTAGCGGCTAACGGGCGACTCGTCTTGGCTCAAATCTTCGATATTGTCGATTTCATCTGCACCGACATCCACGAGACTCGCTAGCTCTTCTTGGTTGATCTCTTTTAACCCAGACTTTTCATGACTCAATGAACGACCATATAAGCGTCGAATTGCTGCACTGAGTTGACGAAAATCCGCCAACACCAATTCAACCTGTAAACCAGTGGCAAAGCGGAAATCATCTTCAGCTTGTTGATTCGTGGGGTCGGCAACCGCTAACAATAACGTTGAAGGAGTACGGCGGAGCGGGAGTGCATTATGTCGCGTGATTAATTCACGTAGGCCGAGCTGTTGGCAAAGAGAAGCATATTCATATTGAGATAACTCGGGCTGACTTAAGCAAAAAATAGAACTTAAGTGCTTGGCCAGTTCGCTTGACGTGAAGAATCCAGAACTGAGTAAAGCTTCCGGCATCGAGATGCCAGAAGCTTTAACTTGCTCTATTAACGATTCTTCTTGGGAAAACGTCAGTAATCCTTTTTGACGAAGAACCGTTGAGAGTTTTGTATGCATTTACTTGCAAGACTTTGGAAGGAGTTCTGACTCAACGCCGCTAGTTGTGGCTGTTGCACACGTCCACTGCCCTGAAGTATCAGCTCGTGTAAGGGTAAAACCTTTACCTGAAACAAGGCTACTTACGCCAGCGCTTGCCGTCGTGAAAAATGTAAATGCCATTGTTCCACCATCGCCTGTGCTGCTAGGAGTAAACGCAACGCTTCCAAGAGGCATTGTTGGAATACCTAGATCAGTAGTTGTTTGATCCTGACTAGAGCCATCTGGGAAAAGTCCGTTTTCAACAGTGTATGCCTCAACGTTCGTTTTTGCTCCGGTTAGCGTTGCCAATGCTGAGGCTACTTCACTTTTAGCAACGTACTTCTGGTATTGTGGCATTGCAATCGCCGCCAAGACACCAATTACTGCCACTACAATCATTAATTCAATCAGAGTAAAGCCCTGTTGTTTTTTTTGTTTACTGTGTTTCATTTTCTTTCCTTCTTAATGAAATAAATAATGCCCTTGCATTAGCGAAGGATTATGGAGACTTCATAAAGGTTGAAAATGGGGAAGAGATGGGGTCTCGAGTGAGGTAAAACTCTTTGGTGGAAAGTTGCATATCGTATGCAGAGTTTTGCGAGTAGTGCTATTTTTTTAGTGGATAAAAAGAAAGGGCCTAGTGGCCCTTTTTAATGATGAATTACTCACAACTTACTGAGTTAGTTGAAGTAATTTAAATTTTATTGCTTGTGTTATTTGAAGCGCATCGAAAGATCCATCGCTTTTAGATGCTTAGTTAGTGCGCCTACCGAAATGTAATCGACTCCGGTTTCTGCGTATTCAGCGATAGTATCTAGAGTGATGTTACCTGAGTTTTCTAAAGCGGCACGGCCTGCGTTAATCTCTACGGCTTCACGCATCATTTCTTTGGTGAAGTTATCTAGCATGATGATGTCGGCACCTGCGTCGATCGCTTCTTGTAGCTCAGCCAGGCTTTCTGTTTCTACTTCTACTGGTTTGCCAGGATTGAGCTCTTTTGCTGTGGTGATTGCTTGAGTAATTCCGCCACAAGCGATGATGTGGTTTTCTTTGATGAGGTAAGCGTCGAACACTCCGATACGATGGTTAAAACCACCACCACAAGCAACGGCGTACTTCAGCGCACTTCGAAGACCCGGAATGGTTTTGCGAGTGTCTAACAAACGACAATCGGTATGCGCGATTTTTGCTGCATACTCAGCGGTTGTTGTTGCACAGCCAGAAAGGGTTTGAATAAAATTCATTGCGTTGCGCTCACCCGTTAATAGGTCACGAGCTGGGCCTGTTAGCGTGCAAAGTGTTTGTTTTGGCTCGACTTTATCGCCATCTTTTACATGCCATTCGATAGTGACTTTGCCGCCAAGCTGTTTAAATACTTCATCTGCCCAAGCTTGACCACAAAACACACCGTGTTCACGAGTGATGATGGTTGCGGTATTCATTGCATCAGCAGGAATAAGAGATGCGGTGATATCTTGTGACGCATCCAACGTGCCACCTAGATCTTCTTTTAAGGTATCGGCGACAGAGCGGGTGATTTCTAAAGGAAGTTGTTGCTTGAGGTATTCTAGGCGTTCTTGGCTGTTGTGTGTGTTCTTCATCGCAAATCTAGTCTTGAAAGGGAGATGGCATCGAATGATACTCTCCGGTGTCAATAATTTCAGCAGTTAATTTGCAAACTATAGAGGTTGATATGTCCCCAATTATCGATAATGGATGGTTGACTCACGCAAAGCATGTTCCATCACCATTTTTTGATGCACGCAACAGCGAACACGATATCTCTCTATTAGTTGTTCATAACATCAGTTTGCCACCAGGTCAGTTTGGTGGGCCGTATATTGAAGATTTTTTCAGCGGCAATCTTGATCCTAACGTGCACCCATTTTTTGAGGTAATTCACAAAATGGGCGTTTCAGCGCATTGTTTAATTAAGCGCGACGGTGAGATTGTTCAGTTCGTTTCATTTCTTGATAGAGCATGGCATGCGGGGCAATCAAGCTTTGCCGGGAGAGACCGTTGCAATGATTACTCTATTGGCATTGAGCTAGAGGGAACAGAATTTGTGGCGTATACAGAAGAGCAATATCAATCACTTGCTCGATTAACTCAAGCCATCATGCACCAATATCCTCAAATTACCTTGCCGCGAATTACCGGTCATCAATACATTGCTCCCTTGAGAAAAAGCGATCCTGGTCTAAGCTTTGATTGGGTTAAATATAGGCAGCTGGTTCAACGTTGATTTGTAGCAAAACTGTAAATTCAAAAAACGGAAATAAATAAGGCATACGATCAGGTATGCCTTTTTTTGATACGAGAAATATTAATAGTTGTTAAAAATTAACTACATTTTTACGACTAATGAGTTCGTTTTGGTGAATAAATAGACTGATCATTTTGTCATTTTTTGTATTTCTTTTCCAAAACCGCTAGCACGTCTAATTCCCATTTGTTTTGTTAATGTAATTGGTCAGACCAATTTTTTTGCCGTTTTAATAGTCAATTGTTATCAGAGTGTTGGTTGTAAGTCCGTTCTATGATTTAGGTCAATTTTTGGCTGGACAGTTGCGTTTTAATTATGTTAATTTCTGCACCAACTTAAAATTGGTATTACCAATTACCTGCAAGAGTAGAAGAACAATAAATTATGGCTTATCAAAGGATTCGTCAGCCAAAGCTCTCTGATGTTATTGAACAAGAGTTAGAAAGGTTGATTGTGGAAGGAACATTGTCTCCGGGGCAACAATTGCCACCTGAGCGCGAACTGGCGAAACAGTTCGATGTGTCTCGTCCTTCAGTCCGTGAAGCCATCCAACGCTTAGAAGCGAAACGTTTGTTAACTCGTCGCCAAGGTGGCGGTACTTTCGTTAGCGAAAACATCTGGAAAAGCTTTTCCGATCCTTTGCTGAATTTGTTGTCTAGCCACTCTGAAACCCAACTTGATTTGCTTGAGTCACGTCATGCAATGGAAGGGATTTCGGCGTATTTTGCAGCTTTGCGTGGTACCGAAGAAGATTTTGCACGCATTCAAGGCTGCCTTGAGCGCATTAGTAAAGAGCAAGCAAACAACGATATCGAAGCGGAATCAGCGGAAGTTATGCAGTTTTTAATTGCGATAACAGAAGCGGCTCATAATGTCGTGTTACTGCACATTGTGCGTAGCTTAGCTCCTCTACTTGAGCAAAACATTCTACAGAATTTTAAATTACTACGTCGCCGCCCTGAGGCGGTCGAGAAAGTGAGTAAACACCGAGCTAACATTGTGGATGCGATTGTTTCTGGTCAGCCTGAAAAGGCTCGTGAGATGTCTCATTCGCACTTGGCTTACATCGAAGAAACATTGTTGGATTTGACTCGAGAAGAGTCTCGACGAGAGCGTTCTCTGCGTCGAATTCAGCAGGGTAACAACTCGTAAGAGTGTTACTTAAATAAGTAGATCCAACCAACAGAAGGATAGATCGCCATGTCTGATATGAAGCATGACGTAGATGCACTGGAAACTCAAGAATGGCTACAAGCACTTGAGTCAGTTGTACGTGAAGAAGGTGTAGAACGCGCTCAGTACCTACTAGAGCAGGTTCTAGACAAAGCACGTCTAGACGGTGTTGATATGCCAACAGGTATCACAACTAACTACATCAACACGATTCCTGCAGACCAAGAGCCAGCTTACCCTGGTGACACAACGCTTGAGCGCCGTATTCGTTCCATCATTCGCTGGAACGCAATCATGATCGTTCTTCGCGCATCTAAGAAAGACCTAGAACTAGGCGGCCACATGGCGTCTTTCCAGTCTTCTGCTGCATTCTACGAAACATGTTTCAACCACTTCTTCCGTGCGCCAAACGAGAAGGACGGTGGTGACCTAGTTTACTACCAAGGTCACATCTCTCCGGGTATCTACGCTCGTGCGTTCGTTGAAGGTCGTCTAACTGAAGAGCAGCTAGACAACTTCCGTCAAGAAGTGGATGGTAAAGGTATCCCATCATACCCGCACCCTAAACTAATGCCTGAATTCTGGCAGTTCCCAACCGTATCTATGGGTCTAGGTCCGATCTCTGCGATCTACCAAGCTCGTTTCCTTAAGTACCTTGAAGGCCGCGGCATGAAAGATACTTCTGAGCAGCGCGTTTACGCGTTCCTAGGTGACGGTGAGATGGATGAGCCAGAATCACGTGGTGCTATCTCTTTCGCTGCGCGTGAGAAGCTAGACAACCTATGTTTCCTAATCAACTGTAACCTACAGCGTCTAGACGGCCCTGTAATGGGTAACGGTAAGATCATTCAAGAACTTGAAGGTCTGTTCAAAGGTGCTGGCTGGAACGTAGTGAAAGTAATCTGGGGTAACAACTGGGATTCTCTACTAGCTAAAGACACAACTGGTAAGCTTCTACAGCTTATGAACGAAACAATCGATGGCGATTACCAAACGTTCAAAGCGAAAGATGGCGCATACGTGCGTGAGCACTTCTTCGGTAAGTACCCAGAAACTGCTGCACTAGTTGCTGACATGACTGACGACGAAATTTTCGCACTTAAGCGTGGTGGTCACGAGTCTTCTAAGCTTTACGCTGCTTACAAAAACGCGGCAGAAACTAAAGGTCGTCCAACAGTAATCCTAGCTAAGACTGTTAAAGGTTACGGCATGGGTGAAGCGGCTGAAGGTAAGAACATCGCGCACCAAGTTAAGAAGATGGATATGACTCACGTACTACACCTACGTGATCGTCTAGGTCTACAAGACATCCTAACTGACGAAGCGGTTAAAGAACTTCCGTACCTGAAACTTGAAGAAGGTTCAAAAGAGTACGAATACCTACACGCTCGTCGTAAAGCGCTACACGGCTACACGCCACAGCGTCTACCAAACTTTACTCAAGAACTCATCGTTCCTGAGCTAGAAGAATTCAAGCCACTACTAGAAGAACAGAAGCGTGATATCTCTTCTACTATGGCATTCGTACGTGCACTTAACGTTCTACTTAAGAACAAAAACATTGGTAAGAACATCGTTCCTATCATTGCTGATGAAGCGCGTACATTCGGTATGGAAGGTCTGTTCCGTCAAATCGGTATTTACAACCCGCACGGCCAGAACTACACACCACAAGACCGCGACATCGTTTCTTACTACAAAGAAGCAACGTCAGGTCAGGTTCTACAAGAAGGTATCAACGAGCTAGGTGCTATGTCTTCATGGGTTGCTGCTGCGACTTCATACTCGACAAACGACCTACCAATGATCCCGTTCTACATCTACTACTCAATGTTCGGCTTCCAACGTGTTGGCGACATGGCGTGGATGGCTGGCGACCAACAAGCACGTGGTTTCCTACTAGGCGCAACTGCTGGTCGTACGACGCTGAACGGTGAAGGTCTACAGCACGAAGACGGTCACTCGCACATCATGGCGGGGACGGTTCCTAACTGTATCTCTTACGACCCAACATTCGCGTACGAAGTAGCAGTAATCATGCAAGACGGTATCCGTCGCATGTACGGTCCTGATCAAGAGAACGTGTTCTACTACCTAACGCTAATGAACGAAAACTACGCAATGCCAGCAATGCCAGAAGGCGCTGAAGAAGGCATCCGTAAAGGTATCTACAAGCTAGAAACTTACACGGGCGATAAAGCGAAAGTTCAGCTAATGAGCTCAGGTACTATCATGAATGAAGTACGTAAAGCAGCTCAAATCCTAAGCGAAGAGTACGGTGTCGCTTCTGATGTTTACTCTGTAACGTCATTCAACGAACTAACTCGCGACGGTCAAGATGCAGAGCGTTTCAACATGCTTCACCCAGAAGCGGAAGCGAAAGTACCTTACATCCAAACAGTAATGGGTACTGAGCCAGCTATCGCAGCAACTGACTACATGAAGAACTACGCAGAGCAGGTTCGTGCATTCATTCCTGCTGAGTCTTTCAAAGTTCTTGGTACTGATGGCTTCGGTCGTTCAGACAGCCGTGAAAACCTACGTCGTCACTTCGAAGTGAACGCAGGTTACGTAGTAGTAGCAGCGCTAACTGAACTAGCGAAACGTGGCGAAGTTGAGAAATCTGTAATTGCGGAAGCAATTAAGAAATTCGACATCGACACTGAGAAAACTAACCCGCTATACGCTTAATTAAGAAGGTAGATAAGAAATGGCAATCGAAATTAATGTACCAGACATCGGTGCGGATGAGGTTGAAGTTACTGAGATTCTTGTAAGCGTTGGCGACAAGGTTGAAGAAGAACAGTCTCTGATCACTGTTGAAGGCGATAAAGCTTCTATGGAAGTTCCTGCTTCTCAAGCGGGTATCGTTAAAGAAATCAAAGTTGCAGAAGGCGACAAGGTTTCTACTGGTTCTCTAATCATGATTTTCGAAGCCGAGGGTGCAGCTGACGCTGCACCTGCTCCTGAGGCAGAAGCGGCTCCAGCAGCGGCTCCAGCTCCAGCAGCAGCGGCAGAACTGAAAGAAGTTCACGTACCAGACATCGGTGGTGACGAAGTTGAAGTTACTGAAATCATGGTAGCAATCGGCGACAGCATCGAAGAAGAGCAATCTCTTATCACTGTAGAAGGCGACAAAGCTTCTATGGAAGTTCCTGCACCATTCGCAGGTACGCTTAAAGAGATCAAAGTAGCAGCAGGCGATAAAGTATCGACTGGCTCTCTAATCATGGTATTCGAAACTGCAGGTTCAGGTGCTCCAGCAGCTCCTGCGGCAGTTGAAGCTCCAGCGGCAGCAGCTCCAGCAGCGTCTGCGGCAAAAGAAGTTAACGTTCCAGATATCGGCGGCGACGAAGTTGAAGTAACTGAAATCATGGTTGCTGTTGGTGACACAGTGGAAGAAGAGCAATCTCTGATCACTGTAGAAGGCGACAAAGCTTCTATGGAAGTTCCTGCACCATTTGCTGGTACAGTTAAAGAAATCAAGATTGCAGCTGGCGACAAAGTGTCTACTGGCTCACTAATCATGGTATTCGAAGTAGCGGGCGCAGCACCTGCTCCGGTAGCGGCTCCAGCTCAAGCAGCAGCACCTGCAGCGGCAACTCCTAAAGCAGAAGCTCCAGCGGCAGCAGCTCCAGCAGCGACTGGCGATTTCAAAGAGAACGATGAGTACGCTCACGCGTCTCCAGTTGTTCGTCGTCTAGCTCGTGAGTTCGGTGTAAACCTTTCTAAGGTTAAAGGTTCTGGTCGTAAGAGCCGTATCCTGAAAGAAGACGTTCAGAACTACGTGAAAGAAGCGCTTAAGCGTCTTGAGTCTGGTGCAGCAGCATCTGGCAAAGGCGACGGTGCTGCTCTTGGTCTACTACCATGGCCAAAAGTGGACTTCAGCAAGTTCGGTGAGACAGAAGTACAACCGCTATCTCGCATTAAGAAGATCTCTGGTGCTAACCTACACCGTAACTGGGTAATGATCCCGCACGTTACACAATGGGATAACGCAGACATCACAGCTCTTGAAGCATTCCGTAAAGAGCAAAACGCGATTGAAGCGAAGAAAGACACTGGCATGAAGATCACTCCACTAGTGTTCATCATGAAAGCGGCTGCTAAAGCACTTGAAGCGTTCCCAGCGTTCAACTCTTCTCTATCAGAAGACGGTGAGAGCCTAATTCTGAAGAAATACGTGAACATCGGTATCGCAGTAGATACGCCAAACGGTCTAGTTGTTCCTGTATTTAAAGACGTGAACAAGAAAGGCATCTACGAGCTATCTGAAGAGCTAATGGCTGTTTCTAAGAAAGCACGTGCAGGCAAGCTAACTGCTGCTGACATGCAAGGTGGCTGTTTCACTATCTCTAGCCTAGGCGGTATCGGCGGTACGGCGTTTACTCCAATCGTAAACGCGCCAGAAGTTGGTATCCTAGGTGTGTCTAAGTCAGAAATGAAACCTGTATGGAACGGTAAAGAGTTCGAACCGCGTCTACAACTTCCACTGTCTCTATCATACGACCACCGTGTGATCGATGGTGCTGAAGGTGCGCGCTTCATCACTTACCTAAACGCATGTCTATCTGACATTCGTCGTCTAGTTCTTTAATCAAGATTAGATGAATGAGAGGCGGCAATTTAGCCGCCTCTGCTTATAGCGAATATTGAATAAAATTTACCGGACAATTTGGTTGTCTCCCCAATCTCTACAGGGTTTTCACAATCGAATTGTTGTCTAGCTCACAGGCTAAATTGATTTACTTTTCACACCATTAACATCTCTGTAAACTGTTGGCGGTCTGAAAATAATTGTTTAAAACGAATAACTCTTAAACAGAAAAAATCGATACCCACTCAGCCTGTTAGGGATAATGACTACAAGAGGTCAAAATGAGCAAAGAAATTAAAGCCCAAGTTGTTGTACTTGGTTCTGGTCCTGCTGGTTACTCCGCTGCCTTCCGTTGTGCAGACTTAGGTCTTGAAACTGTACTTGTTGAACGTTACAGCACTCTAGGTGGTGTGTGTCTGAACGTGGGTTGTATCCCATCTAAAGCACTTCTACACGTTTCTAAAGTAATTGAAGAAGCGAAAGCGATGGCTGATCACGGTGTTGTGTTCGGCGAACCGCAAACAGACATCAACAAGATCCGTATCTGGAAAGAAAAAGTTGTTAACCAACTAACTGGCGGCCTAAGCGGCATGGCTAAGATGCGTAACGTAACAGTGGTAAACGGTTACGGTAAGTTCACTGGCCCTAACTCTATCCTTGTAGAAGGTGAAGGCGAGTCAACCGTTGTTAACTTCGACAACGCAATCGTTGCGGCTGGTTCTCGTCCAATCAAACTGCCATTTATCCCGCATGAAGACCCACGTATTTGGGACTCTACTGACGCTCTTGAACTGAAAGAAGTGCCAGAAAAACTGCTTATCATGGGTGGTGGTATCATCGGTCTAGAAATGGGTACGGTTTACCACTCTCTAGGTTCTAAAGTTGAAGTTGTTGAGATGTTTGACCAGGTAATCCCTGCTGCAGACAAAGATATCGTTAAGGTTTACACCAAGCGTATCAAAGACAAGTTCAAGCTAATGCTAGAAACGAAAGTAACAGCAGTTGAAGCGAAAGAAGACGGTATCTACGTTTCAATGGAAGGCAAAAAAGCACCTGCTGAAGCAGAGCGCTACGATGCGGTTCTAGTTGCTATCGGTCGTGTACCAAACGGCAAACTTATCGACGGTGAAAAAGCGGGTCTAGAAATCGACGAGCGCGGCTTCATCAATGTTGATAAGCAAATGCGTACTAACGTTCCTCACATCTTCGCGATCGGTGATATCGTTGGTCAGCCAATGCTTGCTCACAAAGGTGTGCATGAAGGACACGTAGCGGCTGAAGTTATCTCTGGTAAGAAGCACTACTTTGACCCTAAAGTTATCCCTTCAATTGCGTACACTGAGCCAGAAGTGGCTTGGGTTGGTAAGACAGAGAAAGAAGCGAAAGCTGAAGGCATCAAGTACGAAGTGGCGACATTCCCATGGGCTGCATCAGGTCGTGCAATCGCATCTGACTGTTCAGATGGTATGACTAAGCTAATCTTCGACAAAGAAACTCATCGCGTAATTGGTGGTGCTATCGTTGGTACTAACGGTGGTGAACTACTAGGCGAAATCGGTCTGGCGATCGAGATGGGCTGTGATGCAGAAGATATCGCTCTGACTATCCACGCTCACCCAACTCTACACGAGTCTGTGGGTCTAGCTGCTGAAGTATTTGAAGGTTCAATTACTGACCTGCCAAACAAAAAAGCAGTTAAGAAGAAGTAAGTTCTCTTACTGAAAGAATAATAAAAACCGCTGAATATCAGCGGTTTTTTTGTATTTGAATGTTCGAAGCGGCCAAACATAAAAAAGCCCACCATGTGGTGGGCTTGTTCGTGTTCAAATCTGAGCTTTAGTGTTCGCGATTGTAGATGCAAAGCATATCTAGGTAAGCGCTCACGAGTTCTTTCAACTCGGCTTCACCTTTGAAGCGGTTTGCTTGTACGAACAGCGAGTAACAAATACCGTGGAATAGATTTGCCAAGTGTTCTGAATCGTGTTGATCACACACTTCACCGCGTTCAATCGCTTTAATGAACATGTTTTGAACCAATAATTGGTTAGTGCGGTTGGTAGACACAAATAGAGGCCAAACTTCATCACGAGTTGATGCGCTCCACTCGAACCAAACTTTCAGCCAGTGACAATCTTGGCTTACAAGCTCGATCATCGCATTGGTGATGTTTGCGATGTTTTCACGAGCGTGTATGTCTAGGTCGATGTTATCCGAAAGGAAATTCGAGAACTGACGTACAACATGATTGAGAACTTCATCAACCAAATCTTCGCGAGTTGGGAAGTAGTTAAAAACGGTTGCAACAGACACTTGCGCAATTTCAGCAATATCTGCGTGACCACCACGGCCAATACCACGGCGTGCAAATACTTCTAACGCGATTTCCATGAGTTGTTGCTTACGTTTAAGAGGAGAAAGCCTAGTTCTAGGTCTCTTTGCAATTGAGTCCATATCCATTTTCCTTGCCATTTGAGTTGTTGTTGGGGGTAACCCCCTAATTGATTATTTTAATAATTGCTTTAAGCAGTGATGAGTGTAATGGTGCATATGCACAAGGTCAACATCTGATGGATAATTTATAGACAGTAATGTCATTATTATTGATAAGTTTTGCTGTAAACTTTCGAAAATTTGGCAGCGCTCCCAAGAATTTTCCGCAAAAGGATGTGACTTTCAACCCACTCTTCGTGGTGATACACTACACGCCGTAAGATTAGGTGATCGTTTGCGTGCGACCTACCTCAACCCACAAACTAAATTGAGCACAGTATGAAACATACAATAGAAGTCATGATTTCTGAGCAAGAAGTTCAGGAACGAATTCGTGAATTAGGCAAACAAATTACAGAGCGTTACCAAGGCAGTGAAGACCTAGTTTTGGTTGGCTTGTTGCGTGGTTCTTTTGTATTTATGGCCGATCTAGCGCGTGCTATTGAACTGACTCATCAAGTTGATTTTATGACGGCATCAAGCTACGGCAACACGATGGAAAGCTCACGCGATGTACGCATCTTGAAAGATTTGGATGATGACATTAAAGGCAAAGACGTTTTGCTTGTTGAAGACATCATCGATACAGGTAACACGCTAAATAAAATTCGCGAAATCCTATCGCTACGTGAACCGAAATCTATCGCGATTTGTACGCTACTAGACAAGCCATCTCGCCGTGAAGTTAATGTGCCAGTTGATTGGATTGGTTTCGAGATCCCTGACGAGTTCGTTGTTGGTGTTGGTATCGATTACGCTCAAAAATACCGTCACCTACCATTCATCGGTAAAGTGGTTCCTCAAGAATAATTGAGTTCACTATTCGAAATACAAAAAAAACGCCCATATAAATGGGCGTTTTTTATTTATTCAGATTTTATGGCTTAGCGACACAGAAGCTTATTGTCAGGGTTTAAAATCGTCGACAGTGCTTTCTGGTACGATGCTTCAACGGTCTCTTTAGAATTAGAGCGAATACCTAAATATTCAAGGCGACCATCTTCAATTCCGTATATGACACCATGAATTTCGACATCTTGCCCGCGCTCCCACGCGTTTTGCATGATGGTTGAATTGCCTAGGTTATAAACTTGTTCTGCAACGTTAATTTCACCAAGCTTATCGGCACGATCTTCAACAGGCATTTGATCTAAGTAAGAACGATGCTTGAAGTAAAGATCTCTGATGTGCAGTAGCCAGTTATTGATAAGCCCGAGTTGAGGGTTATCTATCGCTGCGTTAACACCGCCGCAACCGTAGTGACCACACACAATAATGTGCTTCACCTTGAGTACATCAACGGCGTATTGAACAACGGAAAGGCAATTGAGGTCTGTGTGAATGACTTGGTTTGCAACATTGCGGTGAACAAATAATTCACCGGAGTAAAGGCCGGTTAATCGTTCTGCGGGTACTCGACTATCGGAGCAGCCAATCCAAAGAAAATCAGGCTTTTGGCCTTCGGCGAGCTTAGCGAAATATTCAGGACGATCAGATTTGATTTCTTCCGACCATTTTGAATTATTCTCAAATAACTGTTTAATTTCCGGCATCTTGCAAACTACTTCCCTTAAATGACAAAAGCACTCATCGCAATTGAAACATATCAAGCGATCAGTGTTGTAACTATACACAATGTTACAATTTCGATCCCGTTAAATATGCGTCAGACAGGACTCATCTGACGTGTTCTTGGAAATAAATTCGTACAATTCAGACCGCTTATTAGATAACGAATTAAGCCATAATTTATTTATGGTTTAATTTTTCACATTCCTCGTTAAAGTAATGACATTTTACTTATTTAATTTTGAAATTAATGCAGGGAGCTAAACGGTGTTCGGTAGTCGTTTTAAAGATATCAATTTCAAAGGGGATATATTTGGCGGGGTGACCACTGCCATTATTTCTCTCCCTTTGGCGTTGGCGTTCGGGGTTGCTTCGGGGGCGGGCGCAGAAGCTGGCCTTTGGGGCGCCATAATGGTGGGCTTGTTTGCCTCCTTATTTGGTGGCTCAAATACACTTATCTCAGAACCCACGGGTCCGATGACGGTGATCATGACAGCCGTATTGACCAGTATGATGGCGAAGTACCCTGAAACAGGTATGGCGATGACGTTTACTGTTGTCATGATGGCGGGTGCATTTCAGATCTTGCTTGGAACGCTGAAGATGGGTAAATACGTCACCTTGATGCCTTACAGCGTGATCTCCGGCTTTATGTCGGGTATTGGTGTCATACTTATCATTCTTCAATTGTCGCCACTCCTAGGGCATGCTGCGCCTACGGGAGGAGTGCTAGGGACATTGTCAGCGCTGCCTGAAACCATTTCTAATCTAAAATTTAACGAGCTTTTCCTTGGCTTGCTGACATTAGGCATTCTGTTCTTTTTCCCAAAGAAGTATCGCAAATATGTACCCGCCCAATTGGTGGCACTGGTTGCAGTGACCTTATTGTCTGTGATGTTGTTTGATACGGAAGATATCCGCCGTATCGGGGAAATTCCGGCTGGCCTGCCATCTTTGGTCGCGCCACATATCGACCCCGATATGTTCGTTGAAATGGTCATCGATGCATTGGTGTTAGGTACGCTCGGTTGTATTGATACCTTGTTAACTGCGGTTATCGGTGACTCACTTACCCGAAAAGAGCACGATTCCGACAAAGAGCTTCGTGGTCAGGGCTTAGCGAATATGATTTCAGGTTTATTCGGCGCACTTCCAGGAGCTGGTGCGACGATGGGCACGGTGACAAACATCCAAGTTGGCGCTCGCTCTCCATTATCTGGTGTGGTGCGAGCCTTAGTACTGGCTCTGGTTGTTTTGGTGGCTGGTGGATTAACCGAACCTATCCCAATGGCTGTGCTAGCAGGCATCGCGGTGTACGTTGGCTTTAACATCTTAGACTGGAGCTTTATTCAGCGCGCGCATAAGGTCAGTTTTTCTGGCATGGCGATCATGTATGGCGTGATGCTACTGACAGTGTTCGTTGATCTCATTGTGGCCGTTGGTTTGGGGGTGTTTGTTTCAAACATCATGATTATTGAGCGCTTGAGTCGCGAGCAAGCTCGTCAGGTAAAAGCCATCAGTGATGCCGATGAAGATGATGTGCCACTGACGGACAGTGAACGAGGATTGTTAGATCGCGCCAATGGGCGAGTGTTGTTCTTCTATCTCTCTGGCCCGATGATTTTCAGTGTGTCTAAGGCTATTTCTCGTCAACACACCAGTATTTCTGATTACGACGTGATGATCTTGGATTTGACCGATGTTCCTATGCTGGATGTTACGGTGGGCCTAGCACTCGAAAACGCCATTAAAGACGCGTTAGATGCTCGCTGTGAAGTGTACTTGTTGTGTCCGAATCAGCGTACTCGCGAGCAACTAGAGAAGTTTCATGTCATCGACCTAGTGCCGGATAACAATATGTATCAGTTCCGCTACGAGGCCTTGAATGCGGCTGTCGCGCATGTAGAATCGGATCACTACCAGCGAATGACAGCCTAATTTTTACGTTCTGTATGAAAGCGCTGCTCAGCCTGTTTAGCAGCGTTTTTTTTGTTTCCCCTTAACCCCCTCAATTGAAAACCTTGAAAATTACAAGGTTGATATTTCCAATATTGTCGAAAGGTTTAATTGTAATCATCGTTATTCGACGATAAACTAATGAAACTTTCTCCAGCTTCCTACTAAGCTTCAGGTGATGCTTATCTTGGAACTGGTCATCCCAATTCACTAACAGATGGCAATCATTACGCTATGTACGCATTAGAAATTGAACAATTACGTAAAACGTATGCGGGCGGCTTTGAAGCGTTAAAAGGCATCAGTCTACAAGTTAAAAAAGGTGACTTTTACGCGCTTCTTGGACCTAACGGTGCAGGAAAATCAACCACGATCGGCATCATCTCTTCTTTGGTTAATAAGACTTCTGGAGTAGCAAAAGTTTTTGGTTATGACATTGATACTGATTTAGAACTTGCCAAGCAAAACCTTGGTTTAGTGCCTCAAGAATTCAACTTCAACCAATTTGAAACGGTTGAGCAGATCGTCATTCAACAAGCGGGTTACTATGGTGTTTCAAAAATTCTGGCAAAAGAGCGAGCCGAAAAATACCTGAAGAAGCTCGATTTATGGGAGAAGCGCAAAGAGCGTGCTCGTAACTTATCGGGTGGTATGAAGCGTCGTTTGATGATTGCTCGCGCGCTCATGCACGAGCCAAAACTGCTGATTTTGGATGAGCCGACGGCTGGGGTGGACATTGAGTTGCGTCGTTCAATGTGGGATTTCCTCAAGGAAATCAATCAGCAGCAAGGGATCACTATCATTCTTACTACGCACTATTTAGAAGAAGCGGAAATGCTGTGTCGCAACATAGGCATTATCAATCGCGGCGAGTTGATTGAAAACACCACCATGAAAGCGTTGCTCAGCAAGCTCAGCGTAGAAACCTTTATTCTAGATATCGAGACTGACGGCGAAGTGCCTGAGTTGAATGGTGTCAATCGTCAAAGCTTAATTGATGGCTCATTAGAAATTGAGTTAGATAAAAGCCAAGGTCTCAATGCGGTGTTTGCTCAATTAACGGAACATGGCGTGAAAGTGCTGTCGATGCGCAATAAAGCCAACCGATTAGAAGAACTGTTTGTCAGCATTGTCAGAGAGGGGGGCAAGTAAATGTACCAACTGTATTGGACGGCATTTCGTAGTTTGCTGGGTAAAGAGGTGACGCGTTTCTCGCGTATTTGGGTGCAAACCTTGGTACCACCAGCGATTACAATGACGCTGTATTTCATCATCTTTGGTAATCTGATCGGTTCTCGAATTGGTGAAATGAGCGGATTTAGCTATATGGAATACATCGTGCCGGGTTTGATCATGATGTCGGTGATCACCAACTCATATTCAAATGTCGCGTCTTCATTCTTTAGTGCAAAACTGCAAAAGAACATCGAAGAGTTGTTGGTTGCACCTGTGCCAAACTACGTCATCATCGCAGGTTATGTCATGGGTGGTGTAACCCGTGGCTTGCTGGTTGGTGCTATTGTGACGTGCGTGTCGCTGCTGTTTGTAGATCTACAGGTGGAGCACTGGGGCATCATTGTGGCGACGGTATTTATGACGTCGGTGGTGTTTGCTCTTGGTGGATTGATCAATGCGGTTTACGCAAAGACGTTTGATGACATCTCAATCATTCCTACGTTTGTATTAACGCCGCTTACCTATCTTGGCGGTGTGTTTTATTCGATTAGCCTGTTGCCTGAGTTTTGGCAAGGTGTATCGAAAATCAACCCAATTGTTTACATGGTGAATGCATTCCGTTACGGATTTTTAGGCGTATCGGATGTCGGTATCGTGACTTCATTTAGTGTACTTGGTGTGTTTGTTGTGGTGCTGTACGCCATTGCCCACTATTTGGTAACAAAAGGGATTGGGCTACGAAGCTAAGCCATGCTCATAAAGAAAAAGAGCAGCTATTTACGCTGCTCTTTTGCATGCACAACAATACATACCCATACAATCTTCCGGTTTTTATCATGATAGGTTTCAATCATTTGTAATAAATGAGTGATCCTATGAATATTGTCCCGCCGCCGCTTTTTTCCTATCAGTTACTTAAGCCCAAATATTGGTCTGTTTGGCTGGCATTTGGATCTCTAGCAATCATTGTTAATGTACTGCCGTATGTGGTTTTACGAATCTTAGGTAGAAGCATCGGTTGCGTTGCGATGCAGTTAATGAAGCGCCGATACAAGATCGCTTTGCGTAATCTTCAGCTATGTTTTCCTGATTACACAGATTGGCAATGCAAGGATGTGGTACGAAAAAACTTTCAATACACGGGAATGGCGCTCATCGAAACTGGTATCGCTTGGTTTTGGCCAGACTGGCGAATTAATCGCATAACTTCTATTGTTGGCAAAGATCGTCTGCTCACAGAGGAAAAGAACGGTCGCGGTGTATTAGTGGTGTGTAGTCACCATTTGAACTTGGAAATAACCGCTCGTATCTTCAGCCAATTTGCCAAAGGCTATGGTGTTTACCGTCCAAACTCAAACCCTGCTTATGAATTTATTCAACATCGAGGCCGAACTCGTTTTGGGCATCAAATGATTGATCGAAAAGACGTGAAATCAATGCTCAAAGTTTTGAAAAATGGCCATCGACTTTGGTATTTACCTGATCATGATTATGGTGCCAGCCATTCTGTTTTTGCACCGTTTTTTGCCGTTGAACAAGCTGCGAGCACAGTGGGGTCTAGTGTGCTTATTGACGCAACAAAGTGCGCGGTCATATCAGGTGTCACAGTGAGCAGGAATCATCACTACACGTTGTATATTGGGAAGGATCTCAGTGAGTATTTTGAAAAGCGTAATGCGATGAAAGCGGCAAGTATCTTGAACCAAGAACTCGAAAAAATGATAAGACGCGATATTCCTGCGTGGATGTGGTTGCACAAACGGTTTAAAACACGTCCTGAAGGATTTGATTGCGTCTATACGTAGAACATAAAAAAGGTCGACACAAGGTCGACCTTTTTCTTTTGAGCGTTTGGCTTATTCAGCGTTTGCTGCGGTGCCATCATTAGATTCTGCTTCATCTTTCGATTCCACAACCATATCAACGGTTTGGTTGTCGATAAGACGAGCTTGACCTAAGAATGCCGACATCAGAATGACAGCTTGTGTCGTTTCTGGTGTGATCACTTGCAAAGTACGAGCATCACGAATGAAGATCTCATCAGGATGAAGACCGGCAGCGCGTAGCTGATCATTTGCATCTTCAATGATGGAAGCGTAATCATCGCGGCCACCACGAATGGCACTGCTGATCCAACGCATTGTACGAGCAAGTACTGGCGCACGTTGACGTTCATCCAGTGTCAGCAGGCCATTGCGTGAACTCATTGCTAAACCGTCCATCTCTCGTACGGTTGGTACACCAATGATTTCAATATCCATTGCTAGGTCATCAGCCATCTTGCGGATAACAGCAAGTTGTTGGAAGTCCTTCTCGCCGAAGCATGCTACATCCGGTTGTACGATGTTAAATAGCTTATTCACAATGGTTGTCACGCCACGGAAGTGACCTGGGCGAGACGCGCCTTCTAGAATCGTTGATAGGCCAGGAACATCGACGAAGGTTTGCTTATCCAGACCTTCTGGGTAAATGATTTCTGGAGTTGGCGTGAATACCACATCGACGCCTTCTGCCGTCAACTTGCTTAAGTCTTCTTCAAGCGTACGTGGGTAGTTATTTAAATCGTCTGCACGATCAAATTGCATCGGGTTTACAAAGATGCTTACGACAACGATATCAGCGTATTCGCGTGCTTTACGCACTAAAGTTAAGTGACCTTCGTGAAGGTTGCCCATTGTAGGGACGAAGGCAATTTTACGACCTTCACGTTTAAAGGTTTTAAGGTGTTCACGAACTGCTGAGATTTCCGCAAAAGTTTGCATGCTTTTATCCTCTAGGCAATGGTATGAGCGTCGTCTGGGAATACACCGTTTGCTACATCTTCAATGTATTTTGCAACGGCTTTGCGCATATCACCTGTTTCAGCAAGGAAGTTTTTGGAGAATTTAGGCATGTAGTTGGCAGAGATGCCGAACATATCATGCATTACAAGAATCTGACCATCCGTTACGTTACCCGCACCGATACCGATGACTGGCACGTCGAGTACTTTAGTAATGCGTTCTGCCAGTTCAGCAGGCACACATTCTAGTAGGACGATTTGAGCGCCTGCTTCTTGTAGCGCTAACGCATCTTTTACCATGCGATCCGCTTTTTCTTGATCGCGACCTTGGATTTTGTAACCACCAAAAATGTTAACAGACTGAGGGGTTAAACCAAGGTGAGCACAGACTGGCACTGCGCGTTCAGTAAGCATCTTAACGGTATCAACTAGCCAGTCGCCGCCTTCGATTTTTACCATGTTTGCGCCTGCGCGCATCAATTTTGCCGCGTTCTCACACGCTTGCTCTGGTGTTGCGTAGCTCATGAATGGCATATCGGCCATTAGCAAGCAATTCGGGCTGCCAGCACGCACACAGCGAGTGTGGTACACGATGTCATCTACCGTTACTGGTAGCGTATCGTTTTCACCTTGCAATACCATACCAAGTGAATCACCAACTAAAAGAACGGGCATTTCTTGGCTTTCAAAAAGTTGTGCAAAGCTCGCATCGTAAGCGGTTGAAGTAGCAAATTTACGACCTTCTTGCTTCCACTTGATAAGGTCGTTGATGGTCATCTTTTTCATTGTTTTATCCTTACTAGGAGCTGGCTATGACTGCCAAATTCTGAGGCCGTTTCTATCTACTTGTTCCAGTAGTTCAGAGACCTCGGTCCCATCAGGGAGTTGTAAACTTGGTGCAATTTCCGCAAGAGGGTAGAGTACGAATTCGCGCTCTCGCATTCCGTAATGAGGAACAATAAGTCTTTCGGAATTAATCACCTCATTGCCGTAAAGAACGATATCAAGATCCAAGGTTCTTGGTCCCCAACGTTCGTCTTTTCGGACACGCCCTTGCTCTTGCTCAATTGCTTGGGTGCAATCAAGTAGCTCAAGAGGCGTCAAATTTGTTTTGATCGCCACAACCGCATTGATGTAATCCGGCTGATTTTGTGGCCCCATAGGCGTGCTGCTGTATAGCGAAGACGCTTGTACAAACTCAGAGTTTGGTAACGTTTTTAGAGCCTCAATCGCTTGCTGAGCTTGGCTGACAGGATCAGCCAAGTTACTGCCTACCGCAATGTACGCTGTGATCATGATTTCGGCTTACTCTTTTTCTTGCGAAAGGTTTTGCGGCGACGTTGGCCCGATTTTGGTGCTTGACCATCTAGGTCTGCGGCCATCGCTTGGCGCATTTCTCGGCCTGCATTTTGGAAAGTTTCCCACCACTTAGCAAGCTTCAGAGTGTCGCCACCCTCAATTTCACCGCGCATTTCAAGAAAATCAAAGCCAGCTCTAAATTTGTTGAGTTCCATTAGGCGGAACGCACGTTTGCCATTGCGTCGTGGAAGGCGCAATTGCAGCTGCCAAATCTCACGGATGGTCGCAGTATGGCGACGTGGAATTGCGATGGTACGAACTTGATCATCAAGAATGATATTGCTCGCTTCCATGATCGCGTCGTAATGACACAAGTTATGCTGGTCCATGAGTTTGTCTGCTAGTGCACAAAGCGGGTACCACAGCATCGCAGCAAACATAAATGCTGGGTTAATGCGCTTGCCATCTTCAATACGCATGTCTGTGGAATCCAACACAAGATCGAGCATTTGTTCAGTATGCGACGAATAGTCTTCTGTGAAGTGCTCCGAAATGGCTGGGAACAGTTGTTGGAATAAGTTGTATTCACGTAGCAGGTGGTATGTCTCTAGACCATGGCCTGACTGCAAGAGTTTGAGTGACTCTTCGAAAAGACGAGCGGAAGGAATTTCACGCAGTAGCGGCGCCATCTCTTCGATTGGTGCTGCTGTGTCTTCTTCAATATCAAAGTCCAGTTTCACGGCAAAGCGAACCGCACGCAGCATGCGCACTGGGTCTTCACGGTAGCGTGTTTCTGGATAGCCAATCAGACGAATCAGACGATCTTCTAAATCTTCGATACCGCGCGCGTAGTCGTGGATCGAGTAATCAGCGATGTTGTAGTACATCGAGTTGATCGTAAAGTCACGGCGCTCAGCGTCTTCATCAATGGTGCCGTACACGTTATCGCGTAGCAGCATACCTTCTTTGGATTGCTGAGAGATGTTTTTGTTCTTTTGCTCTTGATGGTGACCGCGGAATGTCGCCACTTCGATGATGTCTCGGCCAAACATAATGTGCGCCAGACGGAAGCGTCGGCCAATCAAGCGGCAGTTTCTAAATAGCTGCTTGATCTGTTCTGGCGTTGCGTTGGTCGCAATATCAAAGTCTTTCGGTTTTTGTCCAAGCAGTAAGTCTCGAACCCCGCCACCCACAAGAAAAGCATCGAAACCAGCACCGTTTAGTCGGTACAGCACTTTCAGTGCGTTGTCACTGATCTGCTTACGCGAAATGTTGTGCTCTTCACGAGTTATTACATTGAGAGCGAGCTCTGGAACTGTGGCAGGTTCGCTTGGTGTATAGTCGTTTGTATTCATGTGCATCTGGCAATAACTGGGTTTAATCCAATCTTGCTTTGGTTAGTTATCTGCGCCTCTAGGGCTGATTTTGCGGCTAATGATAGCCTACACAGTGCCATTTGAGAATCGCGGTGTGATCTCGATCTCTGATGGCAGTTGTTCTAAGCGCCAATTTTCGCAGCCCCAACGAAGAATTTCGTTCATGCTGGCGGCTTTTATTTCTTCAGGCACATCAAAGCCTAAAAACGTCATGGCATGCAATAAAGCTGGCTTAGGGTTTTCGATATCAATAGCTGTCGCGTGATTTTGTTTCGACAATTTGTTGCCGTTGTCATCCATCGCCAATGGTAAATGCAAGTAGCTAACTTCAGGTTGTCCAAGGATTTGGTACAAACTGATTTGGCGTCCTGTTGGTTCAATCAGGTCTGCACCTCGAACCACTTCAGTAACCCCTTGGTCGATGTCGTCCAATACTACCGCAAGATTATAAGCAAATAATCCATCTCGACGTTTAATAATGAAATCTTCATTAACCAATTGCTCTGGAATCTCAATCATTCCATGTTTCTGATCGAGGAAGCGGGCGACGGGTTTGGTCATTTTTAGGCGAATCGCGCCTTCTTTCAAGTTTTTATCTCGGCAAGTTCCCGGATAAAAGCCACCGTGCTCTTTAATTTGCTTGCGAGTGCATTGGCAATAATAGGCGTCACCGTTCTCGAGCCAAGCATCGATCTGTGCTTGGTAAAGGTCATGACGCTCGCTTTGATACACCACTTCTCCATCCCAATGCAACTGGTAAGCTTTAAGCGCTTCTAGAATCAGTTGCGAAGCGCCGGGCATTTCTCTTGGTGGATCAAGATCTTCAATGCGTACTAACCAAATTCCGTTGTTTGCTTTGGCTTGAAAATAACTGCCAAGCGCAGCAATCAATGAGCCAAAGTGTAATGGGCCAGAAGGGGATGGGGCAAATCGACCTACGTAGCGTGCCATGGGTGTATCTCGAATTTATTAGATGTACAGTTTAGTCATCGTAAGTAACGCTTCAGCTAGGTTTTGTAAACACGAAGTGGCAATAACGTTTTGCCTGCGGTGAGTGTTTGTGGTTCTGAGCGCTTACGGGACTGGTATTAGCCAAAACAAAAAGGGAGCCTTAGCTCCCTTCAGTAATCAAATGCGTGGTGATTAACCTTGCATCTGCTTCTCTTTGATTTCTGCAAGTGTTTTACAGTCAATACAAAGGTCTGCAGTTGGACGTGCTTCAAGGCGACGAACGCCAATCTCAACGCCACAAGACTCACAGAAACCAAAATCATCTTCTTTGATTTTGTCTAATGTTTTTTCAATCTTCTTGATCAAACGGCGCTCACGATCACGATTACGCAGTTCTAGGCTGAACTCTTCCTCTTGAGAGGCGCGGTCAACTGGATCTGGGAAGTTTGCTGCTTCGTCCTGCATGTGGTGAACGGTACGATCTACTTCAGCTCGTAGTTGGTCACGCCAAGCTGTTAAGATTTTCGTAAAGTGTTCAACCTGCGCTGGTGACATGTATTCTTCACCAGGCTTCTCCTGATATGGCTCCACGCCGGCAATGGCTAGGATGCCGATCGTTTTCTTCTTTGCTTCTGGCATACAGCATCTCCTACTTACACCTAGTCAACTGCTACGCAGTCAATTTAAGGCGGGTATCTATAGCAAAAAGAGGCGGTGCAAGCAAACACTGAATCGCAAAGTTGTCGTCAATGTGAAGACGACATCATTTTTTCTCTTAATTGATAAAATCAATAGCGGAAATTAGCTTCATTTCAGTATTGCTCAGTTCGGCTTTATAGCAGAGAACTTCTACTCCGGCGTCTTGTGCTTGTTTGAGTAATAGTGAATATTTCGCGTCTATATGGTGTGCCGCGGATACTTTTTCAATACCTGAATGTAAAACAGTGAATAAAAGTATGGCTCTACTTCCATTTTGTGCCATTTCTGTGAGCTCTCTCAGGTGCTTTTGACCACGAGTCGTGACGGCATCTGGGAAGTATCCTTGTCCAGCTGAGCCTGTCTCATCAAGAAGAGTGACGCTTTTCACTTCTATATAGCACTTTGGCTTGTCGCTTGCGCTGAGCAAGATATCAATTCGACTATTTTCATTGCCATATTTCACTTCAGTTTGAAGTGTGTCATATCCGCAAAGCTCTGAAATGACATTATTTTCAATAGCCTCAACGGCTAATTGGTTGGCGCGGGCAGTATTGATACAAATACGATGTCCTTGCGCGGTTTCACTTAGTTCCCAGCTGTTGGGGTATTTGCGTTTTGGGTTGTCGGACGTTGAAAACCAAACTTTATTACCGGGTGTCGCGCAACCTGTCATCGCACCGGTGTTCGCACAGTGGATGGTGCGCAGCTCACCATTATCAAATTCGATATCAGCAAGGAAGCGTTTGTAGCGTTTAAGTAGAGTGGCTGACTCTAAAGCGGGTTTGAATTGCATTTGCTTATTTAGACGGGAATGTTTTTATGTACAATGTTGCCACCATTACACCACAAGGTATTTCCTTTGTCACAATTGCCGATTGAAGCCGTGATGCCCCAGCTACTTACGGCGGTCAAACATCAACATCAGGTTATTTTAAAAGCCGCGCCTGGTGCGGGTAAATCGACGTATTTCCCTTTACAACTTATCCAGAACCAAGTGGTGACTGGGAAAGTCATCATGCTTGAACCAAGACGATTAGCCGCGCGCAATATCGCGAGATATTTGGCCGAGCAACTTGGCGAGCAAGTTGGCCAGCGAGTGGGGTATCGCGTTCGTGGCGAGACAAAGGTAAGTGCTTCTACTCAGTTAGAAATTGTGACTGAAGGGGTCATGACTCGCATGATCCAAAATGACCCTGAGCTAGATGGCGTCGATTTGCTGATTTTTGATGAGTTCCATGAGCGCAGTATTCATGCCGATACGGCTTTGGCGCTTAGCTTGGAAGTTCAAGAAGCATTGCGAGACGATCTTAAGCTGGTGGTGATGTCGGCAACGTTGGAGCAAGAAGCGTTGCAATCCTTACTGCCGGAAGCTTGTTATATTGAATCTGAAGGGCGCAGCTTTGCCGTGGAAACTCGCTATGCTCCGCTGACTGCCAACGATCATCTTCCAACGGTAATGGCAAAAAATATAGAGAGTTTGATGAATAAAGAGTCAGGCTCTCTGCTTGCGTTTCTTCCCGGTGTGGCGGCCATTAAGCAAGTGCAAGAGCGGTTATCGCACTTACCGGACGATGTTGAAGTATGCCCGTTGTATGGTCAGTTGAGCTTTACTGAGCAACAGAAAGCCATCTCTCCTGCAGAAAAAGGTAAGCGCAAAGTCGTATTGGCAACCAACATTGCGGAAACCTCTCTGACAATTGAAGGTATTCGCCTTGTGGTGGATTCTGGTTTGGAGCGTGTTGCGCGTTTTGACTTGAAAAATGGCCTTACACGATTGGAACAAACGCGTATTGCTCAATCGTCTGCCATCCAGCGAGCTGGTCGTGCTGGTCGGATTGAAGAGGGGATTTGCGTTCGCCTCTATTCAGAAAGTCAACTCAAGCAACAGCCACAAGTGCCACAACCTGAGATTTTGCATTCCGATCTTGCGAGCTTGGTAATGGAGCTGGCGTTTTGGGGGACGACCGATATTCATGAGCTAAAATGGCTCGATATTCCTTCTGCTGCCGCGCTGCAACAAGCTAAGCAGTTGTTGTTTTCATTAGGGCTTATTACCGAGCACGGACAACTGACTGCGGAAGGAAAGCTGGCACATGACTTGGGCGTAGAACCTCGTGCGGCAGCGATGTTAATTAAATCGCAATCCCACAGCGATAAGATGGTAAATGTCGCTTTGGCGGCGGTCGCCCTAATTGAAGAGCCAGAGCGTAATGTAACGAATATCGCACATAGCTTGCATCGTTGGTTGTCCGGTTCTCATCCGAAAAAATCGTTGTTATTGAAGCGCGCACAATCTCTTGCGCATAAACTCGATACCACGTTTAGCCTTCGAGAAGTGGATGAATATGCATTGCCGTTGGTGTTGAGCTTGGCGTTTCCCGATAGGATCGCTCAGCAACGCGCCAATCAATTTGGTCGCTTTGCACTAGCGAATGGTCATGGTGCAGAATGTCGTCCTGACGATATGTTAGGCGGCTGTGAGTACTTGGTCGCGATTGATCTGATGCGGTCTCATTCCAATTCGAGCCAAATACATTTAGCGTGTGAATTGGACGTCAATATATTGCAAACGACTTTTGATTCGCTATTTTCTACTGAAGAAGTAGTGGATTGGGATGAAAAGAAAGGGCGTTTAGTGACCGAGAAACAACGAAAACTCGGTCAATTGGTGATTGAAAGGGTGTCATTACCTAATCCGGGTAAAGAAAAAATGACACAAGCTTTACTCACTTATGTCCGCCGTCAGGGCTTAAGCAGTCTAAACTGGACGCCGGCAGCGGAAAGCCTGCTTGAACGTATTCGCTGTGCGGTGGATTGGTTACCTGAGCAAGCATGGCCAATGTTTGATGAAGCCAGTTTGTTGGATTCATTAGACGAATGGTTAGAACCGTACATGACGTCGGTCGCTTCGGTGAAAGATCTGAGCAAGATAAACTTGGTCGAAGCGCTTAATGCTCGATTAGGCTGGCCACTCAATCAACACTTGGATGAATGGTTGCCAGAACATTATCAGTTACCGACTGGGACTAAAAAGCGCATTCGTTATCAACATGGGCATGAGCCCGTATTGTCAGTGCGAATGCAAGAAGTGTTTGGGGAAAGTACGTCGCCAACGGTGGCCATTGGCCGCAAGCGTTTGGTGCTTGAACTACTTTCTCCCGCACAACGTCCACTGCAAGTGACGTCAGACTTGGCGGCTTTCTGGAATGGAAGCTACAAAGACGTTCAAAAAGAGATGAAAGGGCGCTACCCAAAACACGTTTGGCCAGATGACCCGGCAAACCACGTAGCGACAACGAAAACGAAAAGACAATTGAATAATGACTGACAGTAAGAAGCCAAGCGCTAAGAAAGCGCCTGCGAAGAAAAGTACAGCCAGCAAAGGTACCACAAAACGCCCTCGTCGCACGCCGAGTAAAAAGCCAACCAACGAGAAACGTTCTTGGCTCAAAGTGTTGTGGTCTTTCAGCTGGAAGGCCGGCGTTGCTCTTGCCGCGGTGTTGCTGTTTGTTGGTATTTACCTAGATAGTGTGGTTAAAGAACGCTTTGATGGGCAGCTATTCGAATTGCCTACCGTTGTGTACGCGCGCATTTTGAACCTCAATCCAGGTGAAAATATTACCATTCAAGAGCTTCGCAACGAATTAGATGTACTGAACTACCGCAAGGTAAGTCAGCCTCGTTACCCTGGTGAGTATTCTTCTTCTTCGACTCGTGTTGAACTGATCCGCCGTCCTTTTGAATTTGCTGATGGCCCAGAACCGGATCGCCACGTCATGCTGCATTTCTCAGACAGCGGTTTGCAGCGTATTCAATCTTTAGAATCAAAAGGCGATCTGGGCTACTTGCGCCTTGAGCCAAAGATGCTGGGGATGCTTGAAAAAGATCGTGATGAGCAACGTCTGTTCTTACGTCGTGACCAATTCCCTGAAATTTTAGTTGATGCCTTGTTGGCGACAGAAGACCGAGACTTCTATCAGCATGATGGTGTTTCACCATTGGCTATTGCTCGTGCTTTAGTGGCGAACATCAAAGCGGGTCGCACCGTGCAAGGTGGCAGTACCTTAACGCAGCAGCTAGCGAAAAACTTATTTCTAACCCGTGATAAAACGCTGTGGCGTAAGGTCCGCGAAGCTTATATTGCGCTTATTCTTGATTACCGTTATAGCAAAGACCGCATTTTAGAAGCCTACCTCAATGAAGTGTATTTGGGCCAAAGCGGCGGCGAAGCGATCCACGGTTTTGGCTTAGCATCACGCTACTACTTTGGGCAGCCAATCCAAGAGTTGCGAATTGATCAACTTGCGATGCTGGTGGGCATGGTGAAAGGACCGTCGTACTACAATCCAGTTCGCTATCCTGAGCGCACTAAAGAGCGTCGAGACTTGGTGCTTCGATTGCTGATGCAACAAAACATGCTCACATCGCAGCAATATGAACAAGCTGTGAGTCGACCTCTTGATACACAAAGCAAACCACGTATTGCGAGCCGTCAGCCTGCATACTTCCAGCAATTGAATATCGAGCTGAAAGAGAAGGTCGGTGATCGCTTCAAGGCTGAAACTGGTCTGCGCGTGTTTACGTCTCTTGATCCTGTCTCTCAAAGTAAAATGGAACAGGCGATCGCGAAGAAAATACCGGATTTAGCGAAGCGAGGCGGCAAAGAGCTTGAAGCTGCTGCCGTGGCTGTTGATCGCCACAGTGGTGAAATTCGAGCCATGGTTGGTGGTAAACGCGTGGGTTATGAAGGCTTTAACCGTGCGCTTAATGCTAGTCGTCCAATTGGTTCGTTGGTCAAGCCGGCGATTTACCTGACCGCGCTTGAACAGCCAGACAAATACAATTTGGGGACGACGCTGCACGACACGCCTCTAAGTTTGAAAGGTAGCAAAGGCTCGGTGTGGACTCCGCGTAACTACGACCGTAAATATCGTGGTGATGTGCCACTTTACCTTGCGCTTGCGAAGTCATTGAACGTACCAACGGTAAGGTTGGGGATGGAGCTTGGTATTCCAGAAGTGTCTGGCACGCTTGAACGTTTAGGCGTCAACAAAGATGAGATTCGTCCTGTGCCTTCTATGTTCTTGGGCTCGTTTTCATTGACGCCATTTGAAGTGGCGCAAATGTACCAAACTCTGACTAACTCGGGTAAACGCGCTAAGCTGACCGCGCTTCGTTCTGTCATCGATATGGACGGTAACGTGCTTTATCAATCGTTGCCTCGTTCCTCTCGCGCGGTTGATGAACAAGCGGCTTGGCTAACGACTTACGCGATGAAACAAGGTGTCGCACAAGGTACGGGCCGCTACCTTCAAAGCCAATTCGCTTGGGCTGCATTGGCGGGTAAAACGGGCACCAGTAACGATACTCGTGATAGCTGGTTTGTCGGGATTGATGGCCGTGAAGTGACGACCATTTGGCTAGGCCGTGATGATAACAAGCCAATCAACCTTACGGGGTCAAGCGGTGCATTGCGTGTTTACGCGGAATACTTGGCGCAGCGAATTCCTGAGCGTTTGGAGTTGCCTTGGCCTAAAGAAGTGACGACGCTTGGCTTTAAACCGACCTCCAACGGTGGTTTAGAGATGAATTGCCGCAGCGATTACAAACTTCCAGTATGGGATAAAACGGGTCAAATCAAACAACAGTGTGAGAAAAAATCTAACTGGTTGAATAGTTTGTTTGATTGGTAGGATCTCCAAATCAACAACATGGACTTGTTTCACTGGTCAATTCTTAGTACATATTAGTGATCAAGTATTCAGTAAAGGAAGAAGTGGATGTTCAAAACGCTGTCATCAAGCCCGATGTCGCGCTATTTCGCGTTGTGGGTAAGTTTGTTTTTGATAGCCACTTCTTCTGTTGCTCAAGTCAAAAATGAGGATACTCCGACTCGTCCTAAAGTCGCGGTTGTTCTCGCTGGTGGCGGCGCAAAAGGCGCTGCCCACATTGGTGTCCTCAAGGCGCTAGAAGAAATGCACATTCCTGTCGATATCATCACAGGGACAAGTATGGGGGCTTATGTTGGCGGCTTGTACGCGACAGGCATGAGCGCCGATGAAATCGATAGTTTTATCTATTCTGTTGATTGGAACAGTGGTTATCGTGATCGCGTCGATCGCAGTCAGCGTCGCGTTCGTGACAAAGAATATGAAGACCGCTATCAAATCACGACCGACCTTGGTTTACGGTTCGGCGAAGTTCGTGCACCAACTGGTGTGGTTCAAGGGCAAAACATGTTGCGTGTGTTGCGCGAAACCACAGGTAACCTCGGACGTTTTGACTCCTTTGATGAGCTTGCCATTCCTTACCGTTCCGTCGCGACAGATATTTTAGAACTGGACGAAGTGGTGATCGGCAATGGTTACTTAGTTGATGCCATGATGGCCAGTATGTCTGTACCCGGTGCTCTCCCTCCGTATAAGTTAAATGGTCACATGCTCGTTGATGGTGGCGTGGTCAACAATATGCCAGTGGATGTTGCGCGTGCGATGGGCGCGGATGTGGTTATCGCGGTAGACATCAGTACCGACTACAAAACCGAAGATGATTTTACTGGGCTGTTTACCGTTGCAGACCAACTCTCCAACTATCTGGTGCGTCGCAGTACCCAACAGCAAGTCGAAACCCTGCAAGAACACGATGTTTACATTCGTCCCAATGTCGGCCAAATGGAAACCGTCGAGTTCGACAAAATGCCTTGGGCTTTTCAATCTGGTTATGACATCACCAGAGAAATGGAGTCGAAGTTAGCGGGACTGCGTTTATCAAACGCGGAGTATCAAAAGTACATCGACCATAAGCAGGAAGTTCGCAAAAAGCTCGTTTATGGTGACGATCGCGTAGTGGATGAGATTGTGATTGTAAACAATACCCACTATAGCGATGTTTTGTTGACCAACCGTTTGGAACTGGAAACTGGCCGTAAAATCGAAACGGCTGAAATCGAAAAAGCGGTAGAAAACCTCTATGCATTGGACCGATTTGAGTTAATTACTTATCACTTTGAAGAAGTCGATGGTTCGAATTTATTGGTGTTTGACGTTAACGAAAAATCTTGGGGCCCAAACTACCTCAACTTCCGTTTCTTCCTCGAAGATGACTTTGATACCGACAGCCAATACGGCATAGGGATGTCGACTAACTTTACCAACTTAAACTCTCACGGTGCTGAAATGGCACTCAACGTTGAGATGGGCACAGATAAGCTCATTGAGGCGGAGCTGTATTCTCCGGTTCTGTCTAGCCAAGAGTTTTTTGTTGCTGGTAAGGTGGCGTACAGCAGTGAAGGGCGAAACTTGCCGGTCAGTGATGATGACTCGAGTTTAAGTTCGGTGAACGATTTTTTGCCAGTGTCTTATACCGAGTTTGTTTCCGAGATAGCGATTGGCATTCAGCCTACGTTGTGGCAAGAGTTGAGATTGGGCGGTCGATACTCTTCGGGTAGCATTGAGTTATCGACATTGGCGTCTGTAGGCAATCTAGATTTTGAGCGAAGAGGCTTGTTTGCCAATTACCGCTTAGACACCCTCGATGATTTTGCTTTTCCTACGCGAGGTTTGTTGGTCGACCTAGAATATTTGGTTTCTCACGATACCAGCCCTCAAGAGATAGGTCAGTCCAAGCCTGAAGATATTGTGGAAGATACAGTGTATGAAATTGACGCTCGATTTAAGGGGGCAATGAGCTATCAGCGTCATACTTTAGTCGGACAAGCAGAATACAGCTTTGTGCAAAGTAAAAATTCGTCGATAACGCTGGACCCTCGTGAGTTAGGGGGCTTTTTGCATTTGTCAGGCATACCGAGAAACAGCTTGATAGGGCAAAACTTATTCTTCAGCAGTTTGGTATATCGCTACAAATGGTTCGACAATGATTTTGGATTGTTTGAAGCGCCAGTTTATGTTGGCGCGTCGCTAGAACATGGCGGTACATGGTCAGACAACGATCTGAAATTGAATGAAGCACCATTGTATAACGCCGCATCAATTTTCTTTGGTGTGGACTCGCCAATTGGACCTATTATGTTGGCATACGGTCGTACGGAGCAGAATATGGAAGCTGTGTATTTGATCGTAGGAACGTCGTTTAAATAATTGGGCTGTAGAAAGCAAAACCTTGGCATATTTGGTCAAAATTAGCAGGACTTTAGTCGTAAGTTGCTATGTTGGTCAAAATGATAAGATTTTAATTTAAGGTTAAATTTGCTATTCTTTTGCCCACAGTTTGGCCTCTACGGCGCTGTTTCTCAATCAGAATTGAATGAAAACAAGGGCAATGGAGAGCCAAGTTTCCAAGGATGTTCACTCCTTTACTTTAACAATAGTAATAATAGAGGAGGAACCGCAATGAGAGGAAAAAGTCGTGCTTGAAGCCTACCGTAAACACGTCGAAGAGCGTGCTGCCGAAGGAGTTGTTCCTAAACCGCTAGACGCAGAGCAAGTTGCTGGACTTGTAGAACTTCTGAAAAATCCCCCGCAAGGTGAAGAAAAGTTCATTCTTGACCTACTAGAAAACCGTATTCCACCAGGTGTAGATGAAGCCGCTTATGTTAAAGCTGGTTTCCTGACTGCAGTAGCAAAAGGTGAAGTGTCTTCACCGCTTGTAAGCCGAGAAAAAGCGGCTGAGCTACTGGGTACAATGCAAGGCGGTTACAACATTGCACCGTTAGTTGAGCTACTAGACGATGAAGCCTTGGCTGAAATCGCTGTGAAAGCTCTGTCTCATACGCTACTGATGTTTGATGCTTTCTATGATGTAGAAGAGAAAGCAAAAGCAGGCAATGCTCATGCACAAAAAGTGCTTCAATCTTGGGCGGATGCTGAATGGTTCCTATCTAAGCCTAAGCTTGAAGAAAAAATCACGCTGACTGTCTTTAAAGTGACAGGTGAAACGAACACGGATGATCTTTCTCCAGCTCCTGATGCATGGTCTCGCCCTGATATTCCAGTACACGCGCTTGCGATGCTGAAAAACGAACGTGAGGGTATTAACCCTGACCAGCCAGGCACCATCGGTCCAATCAAACAAATCGAAGAGCTAAAATCAAAAGGTCACCAGCTAGTGTACGTTGGTGATGTTGTTGGTACTGGTTCTTCTCGTAAATCTGCAACTAACTCAGTGCTATGGTTCATGGGCGATGATATCCCTTACGTACCTAACAAACGCGCTGGTGGTTACGTGCTTGGCGGTAAAATTGCACCTATCTTCTTCAACACAATGGAAGATGCGGGCGCACTGCCTATCGAAGTTGATGTAACGAAGTTGAATATGGGCGACGTTATCGACGTTTACCCATACGAAGGCAAAGTATGTAACCACGAAACAGGTGAAGTACTTGCTGAGTTTTCTCTAAAAACAGACGTGCTGATTGATGAAGTACGTGCTGGCGGTCGTATCCCATTGATCATCGGTCGTGGTTTAACAGATAAAGCGCGCCAAGCTCTAGGTCTTGAGTCTTCTGATGTATTCCGTAAACCTGGTGAAGTCGCTGATTCTGGCAAGGGTTACACGCTTGCACAGAAAATGGTTGGTAAAGCATGTGGTGTAGCAGGTGTTCGTCCGGGCACTTACTGTGAGCCTAAGATGACAACCGTAGGTTCTCAAGATACAACGGGTCCTATGACGCGTGATGAGCTTAAAGACCTTGCGTGTCTTGGCTTCTCAGCAGACCTAGTTATGCAGTCGTTCTGTCACACATCTGCGTACCCTAAACCAGTTGACGTGAATACTCACCATACACTTCCTGATTTCATCATGAACCGTGGCGGTGTTTCTCTACGTCCAGGCGATGGTATTATCCACTCGTGGCTAAACCGTATGCTACTGCCAGATACTGTCGGTACTGGTGGCGACTCGCATACTCGTTTCCCGCTAGGTATTTCATTCCCAGCTGGTTCTGGTCTGGTTGCATTCGCAGCGGCAACAGGCGTTATGCCATTGGATATGCCTGAATCAATTTTGGTTCGCTTTAAAGGCAAGATGCAACCGGGTATCACACTTCGTGACCTAGTTCATGCCATCCCTTACTACGCGATTCAACAAGGTCTACTGACTGTTGAAAAAGCCGGTAAAGTGAATGAATTCTCTGGCCGTATCCTTGAGATTGAAGGTCTAGAAACACTAACGGTTGAGCAAGCATTCGAACTGTCTGATGCGTCAGCTGAGCGTTCTGCTGCGGGTTGTACCGTTAAGCTATCTCAAGAATCAATCGAAGAATACCTAAACTCGAACATCGTAATGCTTAAGTGGATGATCTCGGAAGGATACGGTGACCGCCGTACAATCGAGCGTCGTATCACTGCGATGGAAGAGTGGTTGGCGAAACCTGAATTGATGTCAGCGGATTCAGATGCGGAATACGCGCATGTGATTGAAATCGACATGGCCGAAATCCATGAGCCAGTACTGTGTGCACCAAACGATCCAGATGATGCTCGTTTGCTATCTGAAGTACAAGGCACTGCGATTGATGAAGTGTTCATCGGTTCTTGTATGACGAACATTGGTCACTTCCGTGCTGCAGGTAAATTGCTTGATAAGTTCAATGGTCAGTTAGCGACGCGCCTTTGGGTAGCGCCTCCAACGAAGATGGATAAAGACCAACTGACAGAAGAAGGCTACTACGGCATCTTCGGACGTGCAGGGGTTCGTATTGAAACTCCAGGATGTTCACTATGTATGGGTAACCAAGCACGCGTTGCTGACAAATCGACAGTCATGTCTACGTCTACGCGTAACTTCCCGAACCGTCTAGGTACTGGCGCGAATGTTTACCTATCTTCTGCGGAGTTAGCGGCAGTAGGTGCAATCCTAGGTAAGATTCCAACCAAAGAAGAATACCTAGAATACGCGAAGCAAATCGACGCAACGGCAACAGATACTTACCGCTACTTGAACTTCCATAAAATGGAACAGTACACCAAGAAAGCTGATGAAGTTATCTTCCAAGAGCCAGCATAAGCAAAGCTAAACGACGAAAAGCACCTCACTTGAGGTGCTTTTTTTATGGACGTAATTCGTTATACTCCGCACCAAATTGATACGAAAAGGCAACCTCGATGGAATTTGAATTCATCCGTAATACGTTGATGGGCGAGTACTACGTAAAATGCAGCATGGGGCATGAGATCGTAGGGCGCTGGTTACAAGAAGAAATCGGGAAAGATCCAGCGAAGATTGCTCAAGTAGAAGCCTTAATTGATAAGGCGTTTTCTCTTCCTTCTCAAGAGCATACTTTAACAGGCACTGAGATCAGCTTGATGATTCAAGGGGATGAAGTTCTGGTGCAGGAGAACGCTCTATCGCACGATTACGATGTAGAGATGGAAAGTGAGTTTGATTTCTATGATGCAGAGAGTACAGCAAGCTGCGGCATTGAAGACTTTGTTGCACTGATTGAGCAATGGAAAGACTTTTTGAACATTTAATGCACAGTTTTGGGTAATCCCATCGGGATTGCTTTATATTTGTGAAAAAGGCGCACCATATCGGTGCGCCTTTTTTGTTTATAAACCTATAAATTACTATAAATCTATCTAATTCAATAGTTTAAAAACTTGGCACGCAGATTGGATTATTAGAAGTGTTTCAGGATGAAAGCTTCGGAGAGAATTGCATGAAAATAATCAACGCCATTATTAAGCCGTTTAAGTTAGACGATGTTCGCGAGGCATTGGCTGATGTCGGTATCGAAGGGATGACAGTATCAGAGGTGAAAGGCTTTGGTCGCCAGAAGGGTCACACTGAGTTGTACCGCGGTGCGGAATACCAAGTGGACTTTCTACCGAAGGTCAAAATAGAAATTGCGACACATGCAGACAATGTTGATCGCGTCGTAGAGGCGATCACAAAAGCGGCGCAGACCGGAAAAATTGGCGACGGTAAGATTTTTGTGTACGACCTGAACCAAGCGGTGCGCATCCGTACGGGTGAAATGGACGCAGAAGCACTTTAAGTATTCAAGGGATTGGAGACACTATTATGGAATTAGCAACAACAGTAACCGAGTTACGTTACGCACTCGACACCTTTTTCTTCCTCATTTCCGGTGCGTTGGTAATGTGGATGGCAGCAGGTTTTGCCATGTTAGAAGCGGGTCTAGTGCGTTCTAAGAACACAACTGAGATTCTAACCAAAAACTTTTGTTTGTACGCGATAGCGTGCACCACTTACCTTGTTATTGGTTACAACATTATGTACGTCGATAACGGAGAAGGCGGTTGGTTACCATCGTTCGGTGGGTTGATTGGTACCCAGGGTGAAGGCGCAGACCATTCTCTTGAATCCGACTTTTTCTTCCAAGTGGTATTTGTTGCAACAGCGATGTCTGTTGTTTCGGGGGCCGTTGCAGAGCGCATGAAGCTTTGGTCATTCTTGCTGTTCTCAGCTGTTTTGACCGCGTTCATTTACCCAATGGAAGGCTACTGGACATGGGGCGGTGGCTTCCTATCTGAAGCTGGCTTTAGCGACTTCGCGGGTTCAGGTATTGTTCATATGGCAGGTGCGTCTGCGGCGCTAGCTGGCGTGTTACTGCTTGGTGCTCGAAAAGGTAAATACGGTAAGAACGGTGAAATCTACCCAATTCCTGGCTCGAACATGCCATTAGCAACACTGGGTACGTTTATTCTTTGGTTCGGCTGGTTTGGCTTCAATGGCGGTTCTCAATTGATGGTTTCAGACTTTGAAAACGCAACGGCGGTTGGTCAAATCTTCCTTAACACGAACGCGGCTGCGGCTGCGGGTTCGATTGCTGCATTGTTTGTGTGTAAAACCACTTGGGGTAAAGCAGATTTAACCATGATCCTTAACGGTGCGCTGGCTGGTTTGGTAGCTATCACGGCAGACCCACTATCACCATCACCTTTGTATGCTGTAGCAATCGGTGCGGTATCGGGTGCGCTAGTGGTATTTAGCATCATCGGTCTCGATAAACTGAAGATTGACGATCCTGTGGGTGCAATTTCAGTTCACGGTGTTTGTGGTTTCTTCGGTCTAATGGTTGTTCCTCTAAGCAACGGTGAAGCAACGTTTGGTGCGCAGCTTCTTGGTGCCGCAGTGATCTTTGCTTGGGTATTTGGTGCAAGCCTAGTGGTTTGGGCGATTCTTAAAGCTACGGTTGGTATTCGAGTTACGGAAGAGGAAGAAATGGAAGGTATGGATATGCACGATTGTGGTGTTGGTGCTTACCCTGAATTCGTAACTGTGAAGTAAATATGCCTTGTAATAAATAGTTACATTCTCGGTATGTAAAAACCTGCTCCGATGAGCAGGTTTTTTTATTTTGGTCGTTGTTTTCTTATTGAACATACATATAATAACGCAACTGATAAACGTTATCATTAGCATGGTAAAGGATTAAACAATGAAAAAACTGCTAACTCTTTCAGCACTGACTTGCGCAACTCTAGCTCCAACAGCAATGGCAGCTGAAGAAGTGAACGTCTACTCTTACCGTCAACCTTTTCTAGTTGAACCAATGTTCAACGAGTTCACTAAAGAAACTGGCATCAAAGTAAACGTTAAATTTGCGAAGGAAGGTCTAGCAGAGAAACTAGCTCAGGAAGGCGAATACAGCCCAGCGGACGTTGTCCTGACTACTGATATCAGCCGTCTAGCAGAACTGACAAACAAAGGTCTAGTTCAGAAAGTTGATAGCAAGATCATTGAAGAAAATGTACCAGCTCAGTACCAAGACAAAGAGAATGAGTGGTTTGCACTTACGCTACGTACTCGCAGTGTTTACTCTTCTCGCGACCGTGTTGGCAAACTAGGTGCGGACTTTAACTATGCTGATCTAGCCAAACCAGAATACAAAGGTAAGATTTGTACTCGCAGCGGCAAGCACCCATACAACGTATCTCTTGTTTCTTCGATGATCGCTCACTACGGCGAAGCAGAAACGAAAGAATGGTTGGAAGGCGTAAAAGCGAACCTTGCTCGTAAACCTCAAGGTAACGACCGTGCACAAGTAAAAGCGATCAAAGAAGGTCTATGTGATGTTTCTTTGGGTAACAGCTACTACCTAGGCAAAATGGTTAACGACAAAGAGCAAAAAGCTTGGGCTGATGCGGTTTACATCAATTTCCCGAATCAAGAAACAACAGGCACGCACGTGAACATCTCTGGTATGGCGATGGCGAAGTACGCTCCAAACCGAGATAACGCGCTTAAGCTAATGGAATTCTTGACTGGCGAAACCGCTCAGAAGATGTATGCAGAAGTGAACTACGAGTACCCAGTAAAAGAAGGCGTTAAGCGTTCTGAACTTGTGGAATCTTGGGGCGACTTTAAAGCAGACACGCTTTCTCTAGATGATATCGCTTCTCACCATGAAGCAGCGATTAAGCTACTAGATGAAGTGAAATTTGACCTTTAATTCCTTGTGGGGGTATAACTATACCCCCATTTGATTAAAGGATATGAGATGTATTTGCACCAGCATTTGTATTTCATAAAGCCTTGCAGTAATTAGGCAATGAAAGATAGACATTCTCTATGGAAAACCAGTAGTGGAGCGATAACTCTGTTACTGGTTTTGCCGATCTTAGCGATCTTCTACACCGCAATTGGTGAAACGGATAACCTGTTTACACATTTGATGTCGACGGTGATGCCAACCTATATCTATAACACCGTCGTCTTAACGATTGGGGTTATGGGCCTGTCTCTTATTTTCGGTATTCCAAGCGCTTGGTTGATGGCAATGTGTAAGTTGCCAACGGAAAAGTGGTTACAGTGGGCGCTTGTATTGCCATTGGCAATGCCGGGTTACATTATTGGTTACATATTTACGGATTGGTTCGACTTTGCTGGCCCAATTCAAATATTCCTGCGTGATGTCACCGGGTGGGGACCTGGCGAGTATTGGTTCCCTGATATTCGAACCTTACCGGGGGCGACCTTTGTCCTGTCTCTAGTGTTATACCCTTACGTGTATCTACTGTGCCGCGCGGCGTTTATGGAACAGAATGTTTCACTGCTGCAAAGTGCCCGCTTGCTGAAATGCTCACCTTGGGAGAGCTTTTGGCGTATTTCGATGCCTTTGGTGCGACCTTCTATTGCCGTGGGTTTGTCGCTGGTGGCGATGGAAACCATTGGGGACTTCGGCACTGTCAGCTATTTCGCCGTTAACACATTAACGACAGCGGTTTACGACACGTGGCTTGGTTATTCTAACCTTAACGCGGCCGCTAAAATTTCCGCAATTATGCTGTTGATTGTTGTGCTGCTACTCAGTACAGAACGCTATAGCCGCAGAAAGCAGAAACTATTCCAAAGCCAATTTAACAGCCATGAAGATTTTCGTTACGAGTTAAGTGGCTGGAAAAAATGGGCGGCACTGGTGTGGTGTTGGGGGCTGGTTGCTGTGGCGTTCATTTTGCCATTACTTCAGTTGATTGATTACTCCATTACTTACTTTGAGCAAAGCTGGACACCAGAATTCCGTGAGTACGCGTGGAACAGTCTTGTTGTGTCTGTCATTGCTGCGATCATCGGCGTGGCCGTTGCTCTTGTGGTTAACTTTACTCACCGAGTCAATGGCAAACGTGAAAGCCTTGCTTTTATGCGTCTTTCCTCAATGGGCTACGCAGTACCTGGAACGGTATTGGCGATCGGCGTGATGGTTGCCGTGCTGTTTATGGACTATCGCGTAAACGATATTGCGAAGGCGATGGAATGGGGTAGACCGGGGCTGATTTTCTCAGGCTCAATGTTTGCGTTGATCTTTGCGATGGTGGTGCGTTTCTCTGCTGTTGCGATTGGTAGTATCGAAAGTAATCTAAATAAAATTTCTCCATCGTTAGATATGGCGTCACGCACGATGGGATGTACGCCTAATACGATGCTGTGGCGAGTGCACTTCCCACTGGTAAAACGTGGTGCACTGATTGCGGCATTGTTGGTGTTTATTGAGTCGATGAAAGAGCTCAATGCCTCTCTGCTTCTGCGTCCATTCAATTTTGAAACACTGGCAACATACGTATATAACTTTGCCTCGGATGAGCATTTAGAATTGGCAGCTCTGCCTGCTGTATTGTTGGTTCTTGTTGGGTTGATCCCGCTTGTTGTTGTTAACCGTTCACTGGAGCAAAATCACTGATGAGCTGCGCACTATCAATTAAAAACCTAACTTGCCAATACGATGCTCAAACCGTTTTAGAGTCTTTGTCGCTTGAAGTTGAACAGGGGCAAATCGTTTGTCTTTTAGGGGCGAGTGGTTGTGGCAAAACGACATTGTTGAAAGCGATTGCTGGTTTGCTGCCTCTTACTTCTGGTCAAATGAGCTTAAATTGTCAGACGATTGATGATGGTGAAAATTGGTTGCCGCCAGAAGAGCGCAATATCGGAATGATCTTCCAAGATTATGCACTATTTCCTCATCTGACAGTTGCGCAAAATATAGCCTTTGGCTTGAAGCATCAATCAGCACAGGAAAAGCGCGCGAAAGTTGATGAAATGCTAGAACTCGTGCACCTTCAAGGTTACGCCGATCGTTATCCACATCAGCTTTCTGGTGGACAACAACAGCGCGTTGCGATTGCCCGTTCTCTGGCTTACAGCCCTGATTTACTGCTTTTGGATGAACCGTTTTCCAATATTGATACTCAGGTTCGTCACGAGTTAATCAGCGAGATCCGTAAGATTTTTAAGGCACAAGGCGTTACAGCGATTTTCGTGACTCACAGTCGTGAAGAAGCATTTGCGTTTGCCGACAAAATGGCGGTGATGAACCACGGTGTTATTGAGCAATACGGCACGGCTTCAGAACTCTACTACCAACCTTCGAGCAAGTTTGTTGCAGACTTCTTAGGTGGTGGTAGCTACCTAGCCGCAACGCGCATTTCAGATACGGAATACGAAACCCATATTGGTGTAGTTGAGGCGAGTGCACAGCAAGAGATTCAAATGCAATCTGCTTGTTCATTACTACTGCGACCACAACATGTCCAAATTCAGTCGGATGAAGACAGTGCGGTCACTGTGCTTGAGCAGCACTTCATGGGTGATCATTGTCGTTATGTGATTGATGCTAATGGTGATCGTCTACTGGCTATCGCATCACAGCCGCTTCATATCGGTGAGCGTGTTGCTGTGAAGATCGAAACTCAAGGCGTGCTAGCGTTCGCTTAATGTCTCTGCATACGGGATTGCGAATCCATTCTCGATTTATAGATACAAAAAAGCCCGGCAGTGATGCCGGGCAAGTGCTCTTCTCCTGTTGATGATCGCCTTTTCCAGACAGCGTCGGCTCTCATCATTGTGCTCGAAGCGGGCACAAGGTCAGTTATAGAGACAAGAAGTCTTTAAACTGTTGAAGAACACGTTCCGCAGTGTCCTTATCTTGCATTTCTGCAAAAATACGTAGTAATGGCTCAGTACCAGAGAAGCGCGCGATGATCCAACCGCCGTTTTTGAAGTAGACTTTCGCGCCATCTTCGTAGCTGACTTTTTCAATATCGAACTCAAACTCAGGCAGTTGTTTTTCAACATATATCTTGTTGAATAGGACTTCTTTTTGCGCTGGTTTGAATTTGCAATCACCTTCTGCCATGTACGCGTAGCCGTACTTGCCATAGATTTCATCCAGTAGTTCAGACAACTTTTTGCCCGTTACCGAGATCATTTCAACCAGTAAGCTCGATGCGAACACACCATCTTTACCTTTGATATGACCGCGAATAGTTAAACCACCAGAGCTTTCTCCACCAATCAGTGAGTCATCTGCTTCCATTTGCGAGCTGATGTGTTTGAAGCCAACTGGAACCTCAAAACATTTCTCACCGTGATCTTCGGCGATTTTGTCTAGTAGATGTGTTGTCGCGATGTTACGTACGACTGAGCCTTTCCAACCTTTGTATTTCAATAGGTAGTAATACAGCAGGATCAGCACTTCATTTGGATGAATGAAGTTGCCTTTCTCATCGATGATACCAAGACGGTCTGCATCGCCGTCAGTCCCAATACCGATGTCGTAGCCTTCTTGCTCGACAAGGTGCATCAAGCGGTACAGGGTCGCAGCACTTGGAGAAGGCATTAAACCGCCGAAGTCTGGGTTTTTTCCGTCGTTGATCACGTCTACTTCACAGCGGCCGTTGATTAGAACGGTTTGCAGTGCGTTTTTCGCGACACCAAACATCGGGTCAATCAGCACACGAAGGTTGGCTTTTTTGATTGCTTCAATGTCGATAAAGTCGATGATTGAATCAACAAACTCGTTCATCGGGTTGATGATTTCAATCAACTTGTCTTCAACCGCTTGATCAAAATCGACACTTTTCACATCTTGTGCGGTAAGTGTGGAAATTTGAGTTTCAATTTTCTCGGTAATGATTTCATCTGCATCACGACCACCTTCAATGAAGACTTTGATGCCATTGTAATCTGCAGGGTTATGCGATGCGGTGATGCACGCCGAGTAAGCACAGCCCATCTCTTTTGCTTTGAACATCACGATTGGTGTTGGAACAAACTTATCGATAAAGCTAACTACAATGCCATTTGCCGATAAAACTTCGGCAAACCAACGGCCCGCTTTATCAGACAGAAAACGTCGGTCATAGCCAATGATAAAGCCACGATCTGCCACTGATTCTCTGTTAGTGATGTTTGCTACTGCCTGAGCAACCAAACGAACATTATCTTTAGTGAATTCTTCACCGATGAATGCGCGCCAACCGCCTGTACCAAATTTGATCATGATTCGAACCTCAATAAGGGCGGCAATACACCGCGCCTTAAAATTTTGCTAGCGAACCCAATGCACAAGCTAAAGAGCAAAAGTGCATTGGGGCATTTTTAAGCGATTAACCTAGTGTTACGATCACTTCGTTCACGGAGCCTTCCGCTTGAACTGGTACTGATGCGCCAGTGATAGCTTCGCCGTTCAGAGTGATAGATTTCACGCCTTTGCTGACTGAATCAGGGTTAACAACTTTGATGTTGTAAGTCGCGCCTAGCCACTGACGAGTGACTTCAAATCCAGGCCAGTTAGTTGGAATACATGGATCGATAGTTAGACCATCAAAACCTGTGCGCACACCAAGGATAAAGTTGGTCACTGCGAAGTAAGCCCAACCAGATGTGCCAGTTAGCCATGGGTGGTTTGCACGACCGTGATCTTGGTGGTCTCGACCCATAATGAACTGCACGTAGGAGTACGGTTCTGCGATACGTTTTTCGATGATGTCGTTTTGGTTGTATGGGTTGAGAGCATCGTAGAACTTCATCGCACGGTCACCACGCCCCAATTTTGCTTCAGCAACCCAAGCCCATGGGTTTGGATGTGAGAAGATCGCACCGTTTTCTTTTACGCCTTGGTAAACGCGGGTTACAAAGCCGATATCATCATTTGGTGTTGCGAATGATGGTGAGTTCAGATGTAGGCCGTATTCAGAGAATAGATTCTCGTCGACTGCGTCCATTGCCTTTTCACCGCGCTCTTGAGATACCGCACCAGACAGCACCGCAAGAGTGTTTGACTCAAGGTGCACACGACCTTCTTTTTGTTGCGCTGTACCAATCTTGTCGCCGTTTTTCGTTAGACCACGAATGTACCAGCCGCCTTCTTCGTCCCAAAGGTGTGTTTCACACGCTTCACGCACGTTTGCTGCCATCTCGGTGTATTTCTCAATGTCAGCTTCTTTGCCTAGGTATTTTGCAAGGTCGATGAACTCTTGTAGCGCCCAGAAGTGTAGGAAAGACACCATTGAAGACTCGCCGCCACCTAGGTTTAGACAGTCGTTCCAGTCGGCACGTAGACCTTTACAGATGCCTGTTTGACCCACGTATTCAGCTGAGAAGTCTAGCGCAGCTTTCATGTGGTCATACACGGTTGCATCACCGCCATCCGCGTAAGGAATCACTTCCTCGAAGAAGCTGTGCTCACCGGTTTCCATCACGTATTTACAGATGGTTGGTACTAGCCATAGGTGATCATCAGAGCAAGTGTCTTCAATACCGTGGATCTTATCTTCATCGGACGGAGTAGGAACAACCGTTGGAGACTTAGATGGTTTAACATCTGCTTTTTCAGGATCGAACCAATCAGGATCGAATAGGTGTAGGCCGTAACCCGCTTTTACTTGACCACGAAGTAGATCAACGATGCGCTTACGAGTCATTTTCGGGTTCGCGTGAGGAACGGAAATTGCGTCTTGCGCCGTATCGCGGTAACCAAGACCAGTACGACCACCCACTTCGATGAACGAAGCAAAGCGAGACCAAACCACACATGTTTCTGCTTGGTATAGCGTCCAAGCATTGATCATGGTGTCTAGGCCTTCGTTTGGCGATTTCACTTGGAACTTGCCACAACGCTCATCCCAGTGTGCTTTGATGCCAGCAAATGCATTGTCGACTTCGGCAAGGTCTTGGTACTTAGCACGCAGACGCTCACCGTTGCCTTTACCGATACCTAGAATGTAAGCAAAGCGAACTTCTTCACCTGGTTGGATAGTAAATTGCTTGTGCAGAGAGCCACAGTGGTTGTAACACGTTTGTGCGGTGTTAAAACACTTACCTTGTTCTACTGCTAGTGGGTTTGCTTCGTCGCGGTATAGACCTAGGAAGCTATCACGTTGACCGTCGTATGAATCTGGATCAAACGTTGAAGCTAGGTAGTAGAAGCCTTCGAAATCGTTAGTGTTGTAGTACAGGTCGTATTCAATCACACCTTCGTTGTATGACGTACCAGCAGAGTAGAGAGACATCTGGTGGTTTTGGTTATCAGATTGAATGTGGCTGAATGAGAACTCAACAAATGAGAATGCACTGATCGTACGCGGTTTGTCAGAGGTGTTCTTGATTACTACATCCCAAATTTCTGCATCTTCGCCTTTTGGTACAAAGAGCGTTTTGGTTGCGCTAATGCCGCTGTATTCACACTTGAATTTAGAGTACGACAAACCATGACGAACTTCGTAGTTCGCTTCGTCTAGGCTTTTGGCAACTGGTTGCCAAGAGATTGACCAGTAATCTCCCGTCTCATCATCACGTAGGTAAACGTAGTGTCCTGGGCGATCGAATGTCGCATTTGGACGGAACTTAGTAACACGGTTGTATTCTGGAGAGTTGTAGAACGAATAGCCACCTGCGTTATGCGAGATAACGGTACAGAATTTTTCTGTACCTAGGTAGTTGGTCCAAGGAGCAGGTACATCAGGGCGAGTAATGACGTATTCACGATTCTCGTTATCGAAATAGCCGTATTTCATTTGTGTATTTCCTTTTTACAAAGCTGCGTCTGCAGCCAAAATTTAAAAACTCTTCAAGCGTGATGCTTCTACATCAGCTCTGTATTACTTCCACGGTTTACGGTAATTCACTCCCTGCAAATCAAGCAGCGGTAGGTGTCCTTTCAAACGTGATAAATAGTCGGTCCAGTCTCGGTGTTGCTTGTCTGTCCAACATGCTTCTGCCATTGCGGTTAAGCGCGGGAAGACCATGTAGTCCATGCGAGACTGGTTGTTGATGATTTCACACCACAATGCTGTTTGAATGCCCCAAATGCGTTTACGTATTGGATCGTCGGCTGGCACTTCAGCGAGTGGTTCATAGTTGTAAGCTTTTTCTAGCGGCAACGGGTTAGCCCAATCCACGCCCGGTTCTTCTGGTGCGTAATCTTGGGTCATATCTAGGTAGGTGGTTTGCGCTGGTTGTAGCACCACATCGAAACCTTGGCGCGCGCAGTTCAACGCCGCTTCTTCGCTTAGCCACGAATAGATCACTGTGTCTTTGCTGACTTTGTCGCCATGCTGTGCTTCTTCCCAACCCAGCATGCGCTTGCCAAGTTTGCGCAGTTTGTCTTCGGCATGACGCAAGAAGTGCCCTTGTAACTCTTTGTAGTCGCTGTAACCCAGTTGTTCCATTAGTGCTTGGCATGCAGGGCTTTTTGACCATACGCCGTTAGGTACTTCATCCGCACCGATATGAACATAAGGGGCAGGGAACAACGCGGAGACTTCTTCCAACACTTTATCGATAAACTCATAGCTCCCCGGCAGAGCTGGGTTAATGACGTTGTCGTTGTAATGCTGAATGCTGCGGTATTCGGTGGTATCTTCTGCTTCTACCAATAGGTGTGGTAACGACTTGATGGCAGCTCGGCAGTGGCCTGGTACATCGATTTCAGGGATAACAGTGATGCCTCGTTTAGAAGCAAAGGCAACCACGTCTTTGATGTCTTCTTGAGTGTAAAAACCGCCGTAACGCTCAGCAAGGTGCGTGTACTGTGGCTCATTGGTTTCATCCAACCCACGCCATGCGCCAATATCGGTTAGTTGAGGCAATGATTTGATCTCAATTCGCCAACCTTCATCATCGGTAAGGTGCCAATGGAATGTATTGAACTTGTAGTGAGCCAACTGGTTGATCAAACGTTTGACTTGCTCAACGGAGTGAAAATGGCGAGCACAATCTAGCATCATACCGCGGTAACGAAAACGTGCTCGGTCTTTGATTGAACAGCAAACCACTTCCATTGAGGCTGGTTGATCGCCAACTTTGATCAGTTGCAATAACGTTGCACAAGCATGGGTAAAACCAGACGAAGAGCCAGCTTCAATTTTGATCGACTCTTCTGCTACCTTCAGCTTGTAGACGCCTTCATCCAAGGTTGGGTTGCCTTTGAAGATGATCTGACTGCCATTGTCTGATGCGAACTCAAATTGATGAATGCGCTTAAGCTCTTCAAGTAACCACTCTTTAGCTGAATTGGCTAAGTTTGAATAAACCGCAACGCCAGCGTGATGATTAAAGCTAAAGCAGTGATCGCTGACTTCTATATGGTTTGGTTTTGGCAATAAAGGCTGCGCATGCGTCAAGCTGGAAGGGATCTCACTACGTTCACGGTACGGCGAAGCCAATACGATCGGCGTGACATCGACTTGAGCTCGCTGCAGGTTACCGTTGACTTCAAAGTTGACCAAGGCTTCATTGAATCCATCAGAATAGTAACGGAATGGGTTCGAACCAATACTGAACTCGCAGTAAAAATGATGGTTAGCTGCCAGCACCAACCCTTCTGGTTTGAGGGTGCAGTAGCTGCCAATTTGCTTGAGCTGACCATTCGAAATACTATCCGGCAGAATGTAGCGATCAAAAGCAAAAATCAGGCTCCAATTGTGGAGATCTTGATCGCTCAAGTTATGGAAAGTCAGTCCGAAACGGCAGTTTTGCTTTTGTTCTGATAGGACGACGAGATCAACACGATATTCCATATCTACTCCTACGCCGCACTGAGCGAGTAAAGGTTATGTTCAGGTTTACCTGCAAACATAATTGCGCCTTCAATCGCGTCAAACTGTGGCTCAACAACCCATTGCTGAACTGGTGGCGAAAGCCAACGTAAAATACGTTCAGCAATGCTGCCCATTAAACAAATACGCGTTGCGCCGCGCTTGTTTAATGCCACGAGAAACATTTCTATATCAGCTGCAGTTTGCTTCAGCATCTCAATTGCTAGTGCATCACCTTGTTCTGCATGTTGGAAAATCGCAGGAGAAAACTGGCCATAATCACGAGGAAGCGCTTGTTTAGACCAAGCCACCACGTTATCAACGTCATTTTCGAAATGCGCCATGACGTGTTGTGCTAGAGGCGTTTTCTCTCTGATGCCATCTTCTGCTAACAAAACTTGTTGAACTAGGCGAAGCCCCATCACTGCGCCGCCACCTTGATCCGAAATAGGGAATTCGCGACCACCGACAACGTGCTGCTCCAATCGTTTAAGGTAGATGCCACAAGAGCCCGTTCCTGCGATCATGATTGCGCCATCTTCGCCATTGTGTGCACCAACGCACGCGCCGTAAGCATCAGTATTAAGAGTCATACTGGCAAACGGATGAGGAAGAGACATAAAGGCTTGCCAAGATGCTTTGTGCTCAGCACCTGCAAGGGCTAAGCCGACATGCATCGATGTAAAATCTTGTTGTGTCAGGCCACCTTGCTCGGCAGCCGAAGTGATGGATTCAAGAATCGAAGCCATTGCAACTTCAGCACCTAGCATGATGTTGGCGCTGCCGCTTTTGGCCTCGCCAAGAAAATTACCTTGTGAATCTTTGATCCTGGCTCGACATGACGTACCGCCACCATCGATACCGACAAAATACATCCCCATGATTATTGTTCCTTAATATTTTTAGAGGTTGCCAACTGAGAAATATGCTGAGCTTGACTCATTATCGCGAGTAAGTACCAAGCGCCATGCGGGATCCATTGTTCGCCCCAGCGCCAGTTTTGTAACATGTCGTCTTTTTGTGCTGGTGGGTTAAATGCGATGTCTTCCTCGTCTTCAAAGCCGCCAGTGATTCCGTTACACACACCGCCTTTAGCGTTGAAGAAACCATATTGAGGAAGGTAATCAGGGTTGTTACGACCGTGGCCATCAAGCATGCACATGTCGTATGGGTTTAAGCCTACAATCCAGTTCAATGCATCTTGAGCAAACACGGAAAGTTGTTGCTGTATTTCTTGCGATGCTATATGCGGTTGAGCAAGGTATGCCATGGTCGCGAGTGAGCCCAATCGAGCATTCTCGCCTTGCCACCAATAGCCGGATTCATTGTTGTGTGCGACAAAAAATGCATCGCGTTTTGACTCATTTACGCCTTTAACATACTGGCGAGGGTAACCGAATGGGTTGGTCACTTTATTCGATATTTTGATCTCAAACTCACACGCTCGGTTAACGATGCGTTTTACCGATTCTGTCTGTACGGAGTCGTCTTCAATTGCTAGGTATTCGCATAGGGCAATAACTGGTAGACCTGCTTCGGCAGCGTGAAAGTATGGACGACTGCCGTCTTCGTTTGCTGACCAGAAGTGTTGAATCTGCTCGTCGCTCATTTGGCGGGCAACTAAGCGTTGTGCCCACAAACGGCTCTCTTCCAAGTAGCGAGTTTCTTTGGTGGCTTTAAACAGTTCTACACTAGCTAGTAGCGCACAGTATTCGTCGATAATGTTTTCTTCACTATCATTGAGGTATTGCGTATTGTGCTCTTTTAAGTGCCAGTAACCATTTTCAGCAGCGTTGCGGTATTTCTGTTGATCGTATTCTCCGTGAACACCTAAACGCGACGCCGCGGCCAGCGCCGCGATGGCGACACCGCCACCTTGTCGAAAGCCTGCTTGGTAGTCGTCAAATTTGTGACCAAGTTGCGTTTCGTAGGCACAGATTTCTCGTTGTGCGGTATCTTTGCTCCACTTATCAAAGACCGTCATGTAGAAGAAGCCTTTTTCGTTTTGCATACGAACAAGGAAGTCTGCACCGAACAGGGCTTCTTCAATAAGACGTGTGCGTGTGAAGGCTGCAATGTCTTCGCTTCCTTCAAGCAATGAAAGCCCTTTTAGGATGTTCCAAACCACCATTGGAGTTTGTTGAGGGTTCAAATAATTAGCGTATGAAAGATGACTTAAATACTTACTAACGTCTCCAGATGCGTCGTACCAGCCACCGTGAACATCAACTGTTTGGTTGGCGTTGAGCACTGGCACTTGTCGATCTTGTTGATCGAAAACCCCACCGCAACGTTGTGATTTGAAGTAGTGGATCACATCTGACAGGGTTTGATTCAACAGAATATGTTCGCCAACAGTGAAAGAGGAAGAACGCGAATCTTCCACTTGTAGGAAATAGTCGCCTGAATCTGTGAAAGATGAAAAGTCGATGAGGTAGAAATAGCCCTGATGCCAGTTCGCCACTTTACCTTGTTCTTCAACCGCAAAAGTTGCCACTGTTTGCTCGCTAGTGGCACAAATCAATTGAGCAGTGTAAGAAGACAAGTGTGGTTGTTCGGTCTGGATAATGGCTTTTTTGGGGCCCAGACGTTCATAACCAATGTGGTTAGTCAGTAGCAGCATTCAATGTCTCCGGGAAACGATAAAAACAGGAATGGGCCAGGCTGAACCTGACCCTCGTTATGATTAATCTTCAAATAAGTAACAGCGGACAAAGTGGTTGTCGGACAGTTGAGTGACGCCCGGTAGTCGTTCGCGACATTTGTCGGTAGCGTGTACACAACGTCCTGCAAATGGACAGCCGACAGATTCTGGTGTCCAAAGTGGGATTTCCCCTTTGTTGCCTTTCAGCTTCTCGTGAATAGACTTCGATGGATCTGGAACCGCAGATACCAACAGTTGCGTATATGGGTGTTGAGGATCGTGAATAATTTCTTCAGTATCGCCCCATTCAACCATGTGACCTACGTACATGACCGCGAGATCTTCAGCAATGTAACGCGCTGTTGCGATGTCGTGAGTGATGTAAAGCAGAGACATTTGTTTCTCGAACTTCATCTCTTCCATCAAGTTCAGAACACCGGCACGGATTGATACATCGAGCATCGATGTTGGCTCATCCGCCAATACCACTTCTGCACCAACTGCGATGTTACGAGCTAGGTTTACACGTTGACGCTGGCCGCCAGATAGCTGGTGCGGGAACTTTTGTGCCGTTTCTTTTGGGGGAATAAGACCAACTTGTTCAAGTAGGTCGTACACACGTTCTTCCAGTTCTTTCTTGTTGCCCGGTGCTACTTTCTTATGAATCAGCAGCGGGCGCGCAATATGGTGGAAGATATTGTGCGTTGGGTTTAGCGAGCCAAATGGGTCTTGCCACACCATTTGTACGCCTTCACGATATGCCATCAAGTCTTGTCTTGAGGTGATGTCTTGAATATCACGCCCTTTGTACTCAATGATGCCGTCAGTAGGTGCGTACATTTTTGCAATCATTTTAGCGGTGGTCGATTTACCTGAACCAGATTCGCCCACTACTGACAAACCGCGGCTTTTGTACATTTTGAAAGATACGTCGTTGATAGCACGCATCTTTGACTGCTTGATTGAGTTACTGTTTAACGGGAAGTCCTTAACGACGTTTTTACCCTCAACCAGCAGTTCGCCGAGTTGTTTGCTCATAATTCTCTCCAGTGTAATTTTGTTCTTAGCTAGCGTGACTTCTGGTTTTAAACCTTGGTTTGAGCAATCGTATCGCCGTACAAGTGGCAGTTTGAATAACGACCAGGTTCAATTTGACGCAGCTGAGTCGGTACTCGTGTACAAGCTTCGTGGACACGGTCACAGCGAGCTTGGAAGCGGCAGCCTTGAGGAATCTCTAATAGGTTCAAAGGGTTGCCTGGAATACCAGTCAATTTGGTCTTAGGGCCAGTTAGTGGAGGGAAAGAGCTACCCAAACCTTTGGTGTAAGGGTGGTAAGGACTTTCCAGAATTTGTTTCGAAGGTGCGACTTCAATCAATTCACCTGAATACATGATGCCGATACGGTCAGAAAACTCGACCATCAGCGACAAGTCATGAGTAATGAACAGAATCGAGAAGCCAAACTCTTCTTTAAGCGCGTAAATCTTTTGCAGAATTTCACGTTGGACCACCACGTCTAGTGCCGTAGTTGGTTCATCCATGATGATCATCTTCGGATTCAGAGCCAGAGCAATAGCGATAACCAAACGCTGACGCATACCACCAGAGAACTGGTGCGGGTAATCGCTCAAGCGGCTAGGATGAATATCAACAATTTCCAATAGGCCTTCAGCGCGAACTCTTGCTTGAGCTCGAGTGAGTCCTGTGTGGCGCATGATTACGTCGCAGAACTGTTCTTCCATAGTGAGAACTGGGTTCAGCGCGTTCATCGCACTTTGGAATACCATCGACATTTCACTCCAACGGAATGATTGCATGCGTTGATCACTGTATTGGAGGATGTCTTCGCCATTGAAGATAACTTCACCTCCGGTGATAAACGCTGGCGGCTTATGTAAGCGCATTAGTGAGAAAGCAACGGTTGATTTACCACAGCCTGATTCACCAGCCAGACCAAAGACTTCGCCCGGTGCAATATCAAAGCTTACGTTGTTACAGGCACGGACATCGCCCGCATCTGTAATGTAGTCTACGCATAGGTTACGGATAGAAATTAGTGGTGCAGTCATGATTATTTATCTCCGCTCCATAGTGCATTTTGCGGTGCCAATTCAGGCTCACGCTCTTTCTTGTCTTTTGCTGCTAGTTTTTTCCAGCGTTTCATGCCTTTGTGAGAACGAAGCTGAGGGTTCGCAATTTCGTCAACGGCAAAGTTCAACAGAGCAAGACCAGTAACCAGTAGTGTTAGTGCAATACAAGGTGCGAGTACTTCCCACCATGCGCCAATCAACATTGCTGAAGATGTTTGTACGTTGTACAGCATGATGCCCCAGCTGATGGTGTTTGCGTCGCCAAGACCCAAGAACGAGATAACGGCTTCGGTGTTGATTGCCAGCATTACTGAACCGATGAAGCTTGCACCTACGATAGGAATTAGGTTTGGCAGAATTTCAACGAAGATGATGCGGAATGGAGATTCACCCAAAACTTCGGCTGCTTTAACGAACTCTTTCTCACGCAGTGCCATGGTTTGCGAGCGAACAACACGAGCGCCCCAAGCCCAGGAAGTACCTGCAATAATTAAGGCAATGGTGAGAGGACCTGCCTCCCCAATGAATGCCGCCAATACAAACAGCAATGGATATTGAGGAATTACTAGCATGATGTTCATTGCAGCACTCAATACGTCATCCACTTTACCGCCGAAGTAACCTGCCGAGATACCAATGACCGTAGCTAGGAAACACACGATGATGCCAGCACCGAAGCCTACCCCTAGTGATACGCGGGCACCGTAAGCCACTTGTGACCAGATGTCGCGGCCCATACGGCTAGTACCTAATACGTGATCTGCTTTTTTAGACATAACCAGCGTGCGACGATCGTCTGCTAGGTTCTTAGCCACCCAACCATCAGGGTTACTTTGCGCTTGTTTCACAACAAAGCTTGGGTACTCATGAGGATTACCAGTACGCTTGTCTGGTGCGTGTTTTGTAATTAATGGTGCTGCCACTGCAACGAAGATGAAGATCGTGATAATGGCTAAACCAATACGTGCGAACGAGTTGCCTAAAATCAGTTTGAATAAGTTTTTCATGATTATTTGCCTCCCTTGCGTAGGCGAGGGTCTAGAATCATGTACAGCATGTCAGCCATTAAGTTGAAGCACAGCATGAACATCGTCATGATAATTAGCTGACCTTGAAGTACTTGGTAGTCACGAGCGTGGATAGCGTTCAGTAGAACAGTACCTAGGCCTGGGTAGTTAAAGATCATTTCGATAATCAACTGACCACCGATAGCCATACCTAGAGACATTGAAAGTGCAGTCACACTTGGAAGTAGAGCGTTACGAGCGGCGTAGTTAAATACCACACGGTTTTCGCTTAGACCCTTACCTTTAGCCATTGTGATGTAGTCTTCAGCTAGAAGGTTGATCATGTTGTTACGCATGTTTACTAAGAAGCCACCGATTTGAACAATCGTTGCACAAAATAGAGGCAGTACCGCGTGGTAACCAACGTCTTTAATGAATGCCCAGCTTGACCAATCTGGCACGGTGCCTGGTGTATAAGCGTAGCCAGATGGGAACCATTTCAAGCCAATTGAAAAGGTAAACAGCGCTAGCATTGCGATAACCATTTGTGGGATAGCTTGGATGATCAGTGTGCCTGGTGTTACGAAGGCATCGTAACGACTACCACGTTTCCAAGCGGCGAAGATGCCAAGAACTGATGCGATTGAGAAAGAAAGTACAACCGCTGTACCAGCTAGGAACAGAGACCAGCCAAATGCACTGCCAAGTAGAGAGTTTACTGAAAGCGGATAGAACTGAATTGAAGTACCTAGCTCCCAGCTTAGAATGTTTTTAATGTAGGACAGGTATTGGATGTAAATAGGACCATCAACGAAACCTAGCAATTCTTTCATTGCTGCGATTCGCTCTGGCGTTACCTGTACTGAAGCGTTCGCAAACATCATGGTAACTGGGTCACCAGGCATTGCTCGCGGAATAATAAAGTTTAACGTCGCCGCAACTAAGAGCGCGACAAGATAGAACGACAAACGTCTTAAAAAATAACCCATAACTCACACCTTACTCACCCAGATTTTTCCCCTGTTTCTGGTTTCAGGTCGCCCCTAGCGAAATTTAGAGCGAAAAATCCCCTGACGACGAGCGCCACATATTGGTTTCGTTATTAGGGGATTTTTATAGGCGGCACACGGGATGTGTGCCGCGAGAAATGAACTTCTACTTATTTAACTGGTTTTAGGTCCAGTACGTGAAGTAGACGCTCTGGGATACCAGCCCAAATGTTTGGACGGCCCTTAGGATTTTCTTCGTTCCACCAACCAGTGAAGCGAGTTGTGTTGTATTGGTACATGTAAGCGCCAGACAACACAGGGATAGTAACTTGATCCTGAGCGATGATTTGCTGGATACCATGAGCGATTTCTAGCTGCTCTTGCTTATCAGCTGTTTTGTAGAAGCTGTTAAGTAGGCTGTCTAGCTTGTCGTTCTTGTAGAAGTGCATCGCGAAACGAGGCATACCATCGCCAGATTGTAGCTTCGAGTTGTAACCGCTATCCCAGTACAAGTGTGGATCTGCACCGTGGAAGTAGTTGGTGTAAGCAACGTCGTAAGTACCTTCTAGCATTGCTTGGTTGTACACAGAGAAGTCTGGAGTACGAGCACGTGCTTTAATACCAACTTCAGCTAGTTGCTCAACCGCTAGTTGTACTGTGTTGTTGAAGTCCGTCCAACCGTTTGGCGATTGAATTAGAAGCTCAAAAGACTTACCTGATGGTGTGTCTACGAAGCCATCTTTGTTCACGTCTTTGAAGCCAGCTTTCGCTAGAAGTTTCTTAGCACCTTCAACGTTGTACGTGTTGTAGCCTTTGTACTTGTTGTGAGTTGCTTCGTCAGACCAAGCTTCGAATGCGTAGCCAAGGCCAGATGCGAAGTCGTTCACTGTACCGCCACCGTAGAATGCGATGTCGATGATAGTTTGACGGTCAAGCGCCATAGAGAACGCGCGACGGAAGTCAACGTTTGTTAGTGCTTCGTTCTTAGCAGCGTCTGGGTTTTTGAAGTTCACTACGAACGCTTGAGTACCCGCTGGCGGGTACCAGTAGTGGTGGTTCGGGCTTGCTGCTGCGTAAGTACGGTCAATGTCAGGAACGAATGAAGAAGTCCAGTCCATCTCGCCGTTAACAATCTTACCTAGGAATTGGTCGTTGTTTGCGATTTGAGGTACACGTAGACAGTCAACATCTAGGTTGTCAGCATCCCAGTAGTTCGGGTTTTGACATTGGATGTACAATTGTGGAGTGAACGTATCGATCACTGTGAATGGGCCTGAACCTACAGGATTTTCGTTAGTAAACGTTGCTGGATCTTTCACTTTGCTCCATACGTGCTTAGGTACAACTGGTACTTTAGCAATTTCGTAAGGAACGTTAGAGTTTGCTTCGCTTAGACGGAATTTAACTTGGTAGTCGTTAACTTTCTCAACACCAGTAACCCAAGAGTTGATGCCTGACTGGTCTAGCTCAGGTTTCTCTTTTACTAGGTTGAAAGAGTAAACAACGTCGTCAGCAGTGAATGCTTGACCATCAGACCATTTCACGCCTTTACGGATATCGAAAGTTACGCTCATTAGGTCGTCAGCCATTTTGAAGTTTTCAGCTAGACGGAATACCGGAGTGTTACCGTGCATTTCGTTGAAAACAACTAGTGGCTCGTAGATGAAGTCGGTTGTTGTGTGCAAGTTAGTTGCACCCAAGAAAGGGTTAAAGTTACGAACGAAAGTTGTAAACTCTTTAGGGTGGATAGTCAGTTCACTGCGTTCAGCCGCAGTAGCTACCGATGCAAAACCTGTAGTAGCTGTTGCAATAATTGCTGTTGCTAGTGCTGTTTTTTTAATATTGGCAAGCATAGCTGTTCCTTACTATTTGCTTTCATTTCACTAAATGGAATTGAATGTCATCAATTGATAAACACTCTCCAAGACCTACCTCTTCGTTTTTCGTTACTTACGCTTTTCACATTAAGTCTCGTTAAGAGTGGCCTGTAGGCCTTAGGCAGGAGTAAGAAAACACCTTATCCATAAAATAATCAAACTCGATTCCCGTTAAAAACGTTAAAAACACACCCGTCCACGTCATAAACGTCATTTTGTTTGCTTTTAGCTCGTTCTTGGTTGAAAAATGAACATTGATATGTGTCGCAGTTTATATCCGTGTTTTTCTTGTGTGTTAGTGGTTGCTAACATTGAGGTCTAGGTGTTTAAGGGGTTCTTTCTGTCTTTGTAAGGTTCGGAGATCTAGCTCACATGCGCTGAAAGCGTTAATTAATCAGGTGAAATTTAATCTGCCGTTCTGTTGTGATTGACTTCGCAATCTCTGTCAATTGTTGGTCAATTTCCGTTTGGAATATGAAAAATCGTCTTTTTTACCAGCGAAATTAAGGGGGTGATTATGCTTTTTTTACAAGAAAAATGAAGTCTAATTTCCCATTTATCAAAGAAGAATGGCGGATTGATAAATAGTGCAATACAACACTTTTTAACTACGGTGTTTTTTCGTTTAAAGAAGAGGAGAGTTCCGTCGAAGCTGCTAGGAAATGAGCTCAATTAAGAAGAGTGCTTGAGGTCGTCGCTAAGATTAATGGTGTTTGTGAAAATGTCAGCTCGTACTTGTTCGTTGAGTGCATAGGAGCATACATTCACCGTTTACATGTCATGCATTTTGTTTTTTGAGAGGGGAGAGTGCGTACCACCCATAGGTAGAAAACAATAGGTATAAAAAGCCCCGCATTGAGCGAGGCTTGTATTTTATGAGAGGTTTAGCTAGTGAGCAGTCTTTGCAATTTATCGCGCTGTGCTTCGATGTAAGCACGTTCAGGGCTCTGTTCTTTACAGTGTTCAAGAATAAACTCAATCGAACTCAGAACCGTTCTCCAGCGCGGTGTTTTAGGCAGAGTTTCGATACGCATGTATTTATCGAGCGTTCGGGTTTGCAGTGTGCTTCGGTCGAGGTAGACGCGCCACAGTCCACTTTGTTCGGCAAACGCAAATTTACTTTCACCCGTAACAGACTCCCAATAGTCTAATGCATGCGTCATGGCATCGACTAACACTTCACGCATCAAATCTTGCTTATCTTTTTTGTTGCCCAAAGCCTTATCAGCCAAACGAGTAAACTCGCCACCAAGCTCTTTGAGTTTCTGCAACTGGTCTCTATCACCATCGAATGCATAACTTGAGAGTACTTCTACCGCAGTTTCTAGGTTATGAATACGCGCGGCGTTAGCTCCACCACCGACATTAAAGATGTACATCACATCTAAGCCGGAGCCTTCTGGCAGTTTTAGAATGTCGGCTTCAATGTTTTGACGAATATCCTCAATGTAGATATCAATTTTGCCGCAATAATGAGGCTGCTTCACCGTCAAATATTTTGGTGCGATCAGTTCGTCAGCTGACGAGCGTTTAAGTTGCTCTAAACTGCGTTTGAATAGCTTACAAGCCGCTTCGTTAGCAAAACGAATACGCTGATCTTCTCGCAGACAAATAATAGCTTCCGGTGCAGATTCTAGCTGTTCCAACAAACGACCTTGAGTTTCAAGAAGGCTTGCTTCGACGACAGCACGTTGTCGAAGTTCTGACTCCAGCACTTTGTTTTCCATATGGCGCATTTCCGCTTTACTTGCTGTTAAATGCGCTTGGATACGTGCCGCCAACTCTTGTTTGTTGAATGGCTTCGATAAGTAGTCATTCGCGCCTGCTTCAAAGCCTCTCACACGGTCTTCTGTTTGGCTGAGAGCGGTGAGCATAATGATCGGTAGCTCAGCATGATCATAGGTTTCACGTAGTTCACTACATACTTGGTAGCCGCTCATGCCGGGCATCATAATGTCGAGTAACAGCAGTTCCGGCTTTTCTTGTTCAACCAGCGCCAGCGTTTCTGGGCCATCTGAAACGGTACGAACGCGGTATCCTTCTAGGCGCAAGAAGCTTTCCAGTACTCGCAAGTTAACGGGTTCATCATCTGCGACGTAAAGCAGTGGGCCATCAGGGTTCTCGGGTAGCGATAAGTCGTCGCCATTTTCCAAATTAATCTCAGGAATTTGAAAGTGCCCGCGCGCCACTAAGGTTTGAGTTGCTTGGATTTCTTCTTCGCTGGCCAATGGCAAGGTGAAACTAAACGTGGTGCCGACCATCGGTTGACTGCTTACGTAAAGCGAACCGCCCATCAACTCAATCAGTTGGCGGCTAATCGATAGTCCCAGTCCCGCACCTTGACGATAGCGACTTGCATCTTGACCAGCTTGAATTAAAGGCTCAAAAATATGCTCAAGATGTTCTGCTGGAATCCCCTGACCAGTATCGACCACTTGCACTCGGACGTGATCGTCAACAATGGTAGCGGAAATGACGATCTTACCTTCTGAGGTGTATTTAATGGCATTGCCAATCAAGTTATACAGCACTTGCTCTAGGCGTTGAGGATCGGCCGAAACGGCTTTCAGGTCGGCTGGTACTTGGTTGATGATGCGAATGGTCTTATTGCCTAGCAGGTGATTAGAAAGCTCAAGCACCAAGCGTGTTGCACTGGCTAAGCTTACTGCCGATTTTTGGATATCCATGCTGCCATAGCGCATTTTGTGGTAATCCAATAAATCGTCTACGAGGTTAGCTAAGCGTTGACCACTTTTGATAATGATATCAAGTTGGTATTTTTGACTGGCGGGAATGACTCCATTTGCTCCTGACACAAGGGTTTCTGCTATCCCAACCATGCCATGTAGCGGTGTACGCAATTCGTGCGAGGTTGTTGCGAGGAACTCATCTTTCAGTTTATCAGCCAGTTGCAACTCATCATTTTGCTTTTGAATCAGCTTGATGTTGCTTTCAAGTTCTTCGTTTTGCTGTTTAATGGTTTGGATTTTTTCTCGAATCGAGCGCTGCATACGTTCGAAGCTGATAGCCAAGCGACCGATTTCATCTTTACGTTCGGTATTGAATGTCGTTTCGTCGAGGTCGCCAGCGGATACTTTCTCCGCCGCCCAAGTCAGCTTCAGCAGTGGTGATGTAATGAAGTTGGACAAATAATGCGATGCAATCACCACAAGAATGATCGCGATTAGCATGGCGATAACGAAGAGCTTTTCCAGTTGATGAATGCGTGAAAACGCCTCTTTTTCTGGAAGTTGAACCACGAGCGCCCATGTAATACCGCGTGTTTGAATTGGGGCAAATGCAGCGATAATTTCTTCGCCAAGTCCATTGGTGTAGGTGCCAACGTCGGTTTGTCCCGCTAAAGCTTTATCGATGACTTCAAGACTGTTTTGAATACTGTCTTGCTTGGTATTAATCGTACGTGGCTGCTGATCGCTGCCGACCAGTAGAGTGTTGATGGACGATTCACGGTTCTTATCTGCGATCAGCTTGGTAATGCCGTTGTTTGGTAAACGGAACATAGCATAGCTGTGCAAATAGCCTTGTTGAACGATAGGTGCACCAAGCCAAGCGACTTGTCGACCATGTTCCAGTTCAAAATCAGAAATAATGACGGGCGTATAATCTTCATTCACTTTGCGGCGTTCGTTGACGTCATCAGCTAGACGTTTAAAGGTTTTACCTAATGCCGAGTCTTTGTAGCGCCCCGTTAGTAGGTTAGTACCGTAGTTGTCATCTTTGTTGATGGAATAAGTCACGTTGCCGTTAATATCGACCAGCAAAATATCATTAAAATCTGAGCGTTTGAGTAGCTCCAGATACGCCCAGTGATAACGTTTGTGGAGTAAGCGATAACGTTCACTGCCGACATAATTTGAGGACTCCGGCAAAATCGATGTTTTGATTTGGTCACCGCTGCCTTCGATATAACGTTGCTGAGCATTTTCACGTGCTTCTTCAATATCATTGCCTAAACGGCTAAATGCATTGACGAGGCCGTAAAAACGACCACCACTGGCATACGCGAGCTCAGAGCGTACAAATCCCATGACTTCGGTTTCTTGCGCTTCGAAGTAGTCGAGGATCTGTTGTTGTTTGGTATCACGAACAGAAAGCAGATGTGAAGTGCTCTGTTCTTGCAGATCTTTACTATGGGATTGCAGGAAAAAAATCGCAGTGATGGTAAGAGGCGTAATGCTGAGGACAAGAAACGCAGTCATCAGCGTACTCTGAAGGCGCTTAAATTTCTGTTTTTTGTAGAATTTAAACATGGATAAGATTACAACTCGTAAAGGGCTTGCACGGGTTGAAGGTGCTCGCCTAGGTTCTCGTTAAAAACGGATAAGAAGTTAAATTCGATAGAATTAACAAAATTAACGAGTTTTTTTTCTTTGACAAGAAAGTTAGTTGCAAAGCGTGCAGAGTCACGCAGTTTTTCTTACAAATGGGGCAATTTTAGGAAAGAAGCGCGCAGGTTCTTGCCTGCGCGGCTCACCATTACGATTTTTTCGCGTAGTAGATAGAGAACTTATTGGTCTTATTTAGCGTCTCGCAATTATTGAATGCATTCTCAATAATTGGTGGGTATTTCAAGAAGCTGTTCGCAACAATGATCATCTCACCATGGTTTGAAAGGTGTTGTGGCGCGTGACCTAACAGAGTTTCAGCAGCGTTGTAATTGGTGTCTAAACCACTGTGGAATGGCGGGTTGCTGATGATAAATCGGTAGTCATTGGCCGTATCTGAGTAAATGTCAGACGCAAACACGCGACCAGACAAACCGTTGGCTTCAAGCGTTGCTTGGCTTGAGGTGATGGCATACGCGTTGATGTCACACATCTCAATCGCAATTTCTGGGTTTGCTTTCGCCATGAACGCGCCTAAAACACCGGCACCACAACCAAAATCGAGCACTTTGCCTGACAAGTTAGGTAAGGTTTCCAGTAGTAGACGGCTGCCTAAGTCAAATTGACCATGACTGAATACGCCCGGTAAACTTTTTACTGTAAGTGACTGCTCACCAAGGGTTACCGTGTAAGACTTAAACCAATCTTCTTGATTGAATGGCTTTGGCTCATTTAAGCAATTACCCCAGTAGAAAGAGCAGCGGCGAGCTGAGTCGTATTTGTTCACAGGGCCATATTCTTTGAACATCTTTTCAATGCTCTTTACACCGGAACGGTTTTCACCGACAACCACAATCTCCGTGTTCACGCCCAGTTTAGCCATAAGCATGGCAAGCAAATATTCGGCTTCTGCTTTCGCTTTTGGCCAATACAGCAGGAGCATGTCGGCTTGAGTATCCACATCAAATTCAGAACCAAAATGGCTTTTTATTTTGTCTGAGTGACGGATTTGACGGAAATAGCTGTAGTTTGAAGTAAAAACTTCGACCGATTCACAGTGTGCGGTCAGTTCCAGAGGGAACATATCTTCGACTTCACCTGCAACTAAAACATGTTTTCCGTTGAAGTACTCTAGCTGACGCTGAGCGATTTGGCTTGGAGCGATATAGGCAGACATAAATTTGGTTCATCAGAAATAATTAGGGCCAGATTTTCGCACAATCTGGCCCAAGCTTGAAGCTGTTGCTTACTATTCAGTGGCGGCTAGCTGTTGTCTTGTTGGTTGAGGAAGTCTTTGAATTCCTCTTCATAGATATTAAACAGCACCATGGTGACCGCAAAAATCAGTGGGCCATAAATCAAACCAATCAAACCAAATAAGTGCAGACCACCCAATAATGAGAAGAAAATCATTAAGGTATTCATGCCTGCGCTGCCTTGCATCAACAATGGACGCAACAAGTTATCAATCGAACCGACGATGACTACACTCCATGCGGTTAGGAAGATTGCCCACGTCATATCACCGGTGAGGAACAAGTACGCGGCGGCTGGTATCCAGATCAACGCCGTACCGACAACTGGAATGAAGGAAGCAAAGCCCATCATGGTGCCCCAGAATAAACCAGGGAAGCCAGCTAGCCACATACCGATACCGCCCGCTAAGCCTTGCGCGATAGCCGTTAAAAACGAGCCCATGACTGCGGACTTCGAAACTTGTTCTATCTCGGTCAAGATTCTATCTTCTTGGCTACGAGAGAGTGGCAGAATATGTCGAATTGCCGAAATGATTTTGTCGTGGTCACGTAATAGGAAGAAAAGCACAAACAGCATCAAGAAAAAATCCATCAAGAAGTTTGTTGCGTCACCCAGAATTTTCGCACTGATCGCGACAAGGTTTGAACCAAAAGTGGTAGCAAATTGCCCGATTTTTTCGGCGATGGCTTTGGGCTCGATTTTATCAAAAGGTAAGTACTCATTAACAATGGATAGACCTTTGATAACCCAAGGATGTTGGAAGATATCTTGAATGCCACCATTGGTGACCCATTTGTACGTGTTCTGAGAAAAAACGGAGCCTTGTTGAACAATTGCAGCAAACACAAACAGTAGTGGAATGACAATAATGAAAGTCAAAACTACGCACGTGAGCAGCGATGCCGAATTTTTGTGTTTTGGCATTTTACGCTCAAACCACTCATGCACAGGAAACATAAGCAGTGAGATAATGAAAGCCATTACGATCGAATTGATGTAAGGCTCGACCAATAAATAGCAAGCAAAAGCAGCGGCGAGTAGAGCGATCATTAATACACGATGACTCGACGTGATTTTTACGTTGTTTGGCATGAGATAAATCCAACTTACGGATGACGTTTACAGTGGCTCGCGTTGATATCAGCGCGAAACCTTTATTACTTTGCACCGGCTTTCCTTTCAGCCTTATGACACAGCTGAATTGGGAAGGGGTAAATGACCTTGTTATAATGACTACAAATCAGATGGTTATCAATCAAGAGATGAAAAATGGGTTGTTGTAACGGCGATAAGAAATGTAAATCTGAGAAGAAAACCAAACGTATTCCGTGGTTTGGCATTGTTCTAGGCGTGTTAGCTGTCTTGGTAATTTTGAACTGGCAATAAAAAAGGACCTTCCGGTCCTTTTCTTATAACTTGCGTATAGCGCTTATTTTGCTTCTGCCGCAATGATTGCAAAACAGCGATCCGCCGCTTCTAGTGTCGCGTCGATCTCTTTTGAACCGTGCGCTAGAGACGTAAAGCTTGCTTCGAATGCTGATGGCGCGAGGTATACGCCGTGATCTAGCATTAAGTGGAAGAAACGCTTGAATCGTTCGATGTCGCACTTAGTTACGTCTTCGTAGCAAGTTACTGTTTCTTGGTCAGTGAAGAAGAAGCCGAACATGCCGCCCACTTGGTTAACAACTAGTGGGATACCGTGTTTCTCTGCTAGAGACTTAAAGCCATCTGCCAGTTGCTTAGTTTTAGAAGCTAGGCGTTTTTCATTGCCTTCTTCTTTTAGAAGGTTCAAACAGGCAAAACCTGCAGCCATTGCCACTGGGTTACCAGAAAGCGTACCAGCTTGGTAAACAGGGCCTGTAGGCGCAACGTATTGCATCACTTCTTTACGGCCACCGAAAGCACCCACAGGCATACCGCCGCCGATTACTTTACCTAGTGTGGTTAGATCTGGTTTGATGTTGTAGTGTGCTTGTGCGCCGCCAAGTGCGACACGGAAGCCTGTCATTACTTCATCAAAAATCAGCAGTGCGCCTTCTTGATCACAGATTTCACGCAGGCCTTCGTGGAAGCCTTCTACTGGTGGGATACAGTTCATGTTGCCCGCTACTGGTTCAACGATGATACATGCGATCTCACCTTTGTTCGCTGCAAACAGTTCACGTACAGAATCTAGATCGTTAAATGTTGCCGTTAGCGTGTGCTTAGCAAAGTCTGCAGGAACGCCTGGAGAGCTTGGTTGGCCTAGAGTTAGTGCGCCAGAGCCAGCTTTTACTAGCAAACTGTCTGCGTGACCGTGGTAACAGCCTTCAAACTTCATGATCTTGTCACGACCAGTAAAGCCACGAGCGAGACGAATCGCACTCATGGTTGCTTCTGTACCAGAACTTACCATGCGGATTTGTTCCATTGATGGTACGAGTTCAGACACTAGTTCTGCCATCGCGATTTCCATCTCTGTTGGTGCGCCAAAGCTCAGGCCACGTTGTGCCGCGTCGATAACCGCTTCACGAATAACAGCGTGGTTGTGGCCAAGAATCATTGGACCCCAAGAGCCAACGTAATCAATGTACGCTTTACCATCGGCATCAAAAATCAGTGCACCGTCTGCTCGTTCGATAAATAGCGGAGAACCGCCAACGCCATTGAATGCACGAACTGGTGAATTTACACCGCCAGGAATGGTTTGCTGAGCTTTTTGATACAGCTCTGATGATTTGGTCATGGGGTTATCCTCTTTTGATTGCTCGGACCAAGTGGGGCGCATTGTACCTAGCTATAATCAAGTTAGAAACGTTTTGCTTAATTTATGTGTTGTTTCGCAGTGTAATCTTACATATCAGCGACCAATCTAAAGAATCGGCGGCGAATACTTGAACGAGTTTGTCAGGTATTGGATAATCGTCCTCAATTAGCACAAATTTGACGTCTTGCTCCAGGCTTGACGCATTACACGAGTGAGAGAGGTCTTCGTGAGCGAAGTAAACGTACCATTATCTTTTTCTGATGCTGCAGCATCTCGCGTTAAGGCACTGATTGCAGAAGAAGAAAACCCGGCATTGAAATTGCGCGTATACATTACTGGTGGCGGTTGTAGCGGCTTCCAATACGGCTTTACTTTCGATGAGAACGTAAATGACGGCGATACAACCATCGAAAACAGTGGCGTGACACTGGTTGTTGACCCAATGAGCCTGCAATACCTGATTGGCGGCATTGTGGATTACACCGAAGGGTTGGAAGGCGCTCGCTTCTTCGTTAACAACCCGAATGCAACAACCACATGTGGTTGTGGTGCATCATTTAGCGTGTAATTGACACGATGACAGGCAGCCAATTGGCTGCCTGAGTTTTACGTAGCAGGATGTCACGTAAACATGCTCTCAGCGCTCCGCAGGAGAGAATAATAAAAAGGACTTTGTATGTCTGGAACTTCGTTTGGGCGACGTTTTGTCGAACGTCCATGGCTAGTATCTCTCATCCTTATTTTGCTACTTGTTGCTTGGTTGGCTGCAGGGCAGCTCAAAGCACAAGGTGACCACACCTCATCCCCATCTCTCCAATCTGAAAACACGCCCTTAGCTAAGGTGATGTTTGATACTTTCACCGCAAAACCTACCAGTAAAACGATAGAACTTTATGGCCGAACCGCACCCAATCGCCAAGCTCGTCTTGGTGCAGAAGTGGCCGGTAAAATTGTCAGTCTCAACATCAATAAAGGGCAACTTGTTAAGCAAGGGCAAGTGATTGCTAACATTGATAAGCGGGATTTGGACAGTCAGCTCAAACGCGCTCAGGCTATGCTGCGAGTGAAAGAAAAGGAGTTTAATGCCGCAAAATCCCTCAAAAGCAGGGGGTTACAAGGCGAGGTGGCCTTTGCGACTGCGGAAGCCGCGTTAGTCGATGCAAGAGCGAACCTCAATAATGTCCAAACCGCTCTCAAGAATACCGAAGTTAAAGCGCCCTTTGATGGCATTGTTGATCATCATTTTGTCGAAGTGGGTGACTTTGTCGGTGTGGGCGACCCAATAGCGACAGTGATTGATTTAGAGACTCTGGTCATTGAGGCCGACGTTAGCGAGCGCCATATCCAGTATCTTAAAGAAGGTCTTCAAGCGGATGTCAGAACTATCAATGGTCAGCATCACTTGGGGACTTTACGTTATATTGGTCGTGTTTCTTCCGTATCGACCAATACGTTTCCGATTGAAATCGAAATAGATAATCGCAATTCGTTCATCCCAGCGGGGATCAGCGCGGAAGTGCAGCTCCCTTTGAATGAAGTGCTAGCGATTAAAATTACCGCTGCAATGTTGGCGTTAGATGAAGAAGGGAATTTAGGTGTCAAAACACTGCAAGATGAACACGTTAAGTTTGTTCCTATTCAGTTAGTCAAAGCAGAAGAAGATGGCGTTTGGTTATCTGGGCTTGGCGAGCGAGCGGACATTATTGTATTAGGACAGGGGTTTGTTCGTGATGGCGATACCGTGATTGCGAATAAAGTCGGTGATGTCGCTACCGATGCGGCCGAAAAATAGGGAGGCAGCATGTTTAGTATAATTGACGCTGCGTTATCCCGATCAAGAACGATGTTGACCTTGTTGGTGATGATCCTCATCGCAGGGGTCATTACTTACGTCACCATCCCAAAAGAATCTAGTCCTGATATCACTATTCCTATCATTTACGTCTCTGTGGGGCATCAAGGTATTTCTCCAACTGATGCTGAGCGCTTACTGGTTCGTCCTATCGAACAAGAACTGCGCTCAATTGAAGGGGTGAAAGAGATGACATCGGTTGCCTCCGAAGGCCACGCCTCAGTCACTTTGGAGTTTAGCGTCGGCGTGGATCTCGATAAAGCGATGGCGGATGTTCGCGACGCGGTCGATCTGGCGAAACCTAAGCTACCAGCAGACAGTGATGAACCGACGGTCAATGAAGTTACTTTTGCTTCAGAGGAGCCAGTTTTAACCGTTGTGCTTTATGGCACGGTGCCAGAGAGAACCATTGTTCAAATCGCACGAACGTTGCGTGACAGATTAGAAAGCTTCCGCCAGATTTTGGAAGTCGATATTGCTGGTGATCGTGAAGACATTGTCGAGATCGTGGTCGATCCGCTTTTAATGGAAAGCTATGGATTGGATCAGGCCGATATCTATAACTTGATCGCACTAAACAACCGAGTGGTTGCGGCTGGTTTTGTCGATACTGGATATGGGCGCTTTTCGGTCAAAGTTCCGTCGGTGTTTGATTCTCTGAAAGATGTTCTCGAATTGCCTATCAAAGTGAATGGTAAAGAAGTGATCACCTTTGGTGATGTGGCCACAGTTCGCCGAGCGTTTCGTGACCCGGAAAGCTTTGCCCGCTTGGATGGTGAGCCTGCCATTGTGCTTGACGTGAAAAAGCGTGCTGGCGAGAACATTATTGAAACCGTCGCGTTAGTTAAAGAGGTGATTGCTCAAGGGCAACTGCGTGCAGAGTGGCCAAGTAATTTGCAGGTGAAATACACTTGGGATCAGTCGGATGATGTCAAGCTGATGCTTAGTGATCTGCAAAACAACATTCTCTCGGCAATCATTTTGGTGGTCATCGTTATTATCGCGATCTTGGGGGTAAGAACGGCATTGTTGGTTGGGATCTCTATTCCAGGCTCTTTCTTAACGGGGTTGTTAGTCCTCTCTGTTTTTGGTCTTACCGTAAACATCGTGGTGCTGTTTGCCTTAATCATGGCGGTCGGCATGCTGGTGGATGGTGCAATCGTCGTCACTGAGTTTGCCGATCGGAGAATGCAAGAAGGCACGCCGCGTAAAGAGGCATACCGAGACGCAGCCAAACGCATGGCATGGCCGATCACCGCCTCTACCGCGACTACGTTGGCGGCATTTGCTCCGCTTCTTTTTTGGCCGGATATTACCGGTGAGTTTATGAAGTACTTACCGTTAACGCTAATCGCGACGTTAGCGGCGTCATTGGTGATGGCTTTGCTATTTGTGCCTGTTATTGGCGGCATTATTGGTAAACCTCAGGTTATCAATCCTAAAGCCCAACAAGAAATGGTGGAGCTACACAACGGAAACTTTGAGAAAGCGACAGGAATTACCAAGCTTTATTACAAAACTTTGTTTGTGGCGATTAAACATCCTTGGAAAGTGCTGCTGAGCGCGGTATTGCTGGCGGGTGGTGTTGGATTTACTTACAGTAAAGCGGGGTTAGGAGCTGAGTTTTTCCCTGAAGTCGATCCGCCATTTTTCACCGTAAAAGTACGCTCTTACGGGGATCTTTCCATTAATGAGAAAGATATCGTAATGCGAGAAATTGAAAAGGTCATGCTGGGTCATGATGAGTTTGAAAGTGTCTACACTCGCACTGGATCGAGCGATAATGGTGACGAAATCGGTCAGATTCAAATAACTCCTGTGGATTGGCAATATCGTCGTAAAGTCAAAACGATCATTGAAGAACTAAAAGCTACCACCGACCAATTTTATGGCGTTGAGTTAGAGTACAAATTCCCGGATGCCGGCCCTCCGGTTGAACATGATTTGGTGATTGAAGTTTCTTCTCGAAGTAGGAGTATAGGCGAGCTAGATGACGCCGCGAAGCTCGTTAGGCTTTGGGCTGATAGCAACCCAGCACTGACTAATTTGAGTGATACCACCAATAAAGAGGGGATTGACTGGCAAATTGACATTCGACGCGACGACGCTTCTCGTTTTGCTGCCGATGCAACTTTGGTGGGAAATACAGTTCAATTTGTCACGAATGGTCTGAAAATAGGGGACTATTTACCTGACGATGCGGATGAAGAAGTCGATATTTTGGTGCGCTACCCACAAGAGAAGCGAGATATTGGTCGATTCGATCAGCTAAGAGTGAAAACCGCTGCAGGTTTAGTGCCTATAACCAACTTTGCTCAAATTAAACCAGACCACAAGCAAGATACTATCCGCCGTGTTGATGGCCATCGAGTTATCAACATTAAAGCGGATATGGTGGAAGGCTACAATTTGGCGCTTGAGTTACCAAAAATTGCGGCTGAAATGGAACAGCTCGGTTTACCGGAAGGCGTTGAATATAAGATTCGGGGTCAAAATGAGGAGCAGGAAAACTCATCAGCATTCTTGCAAAACGCTTTTGTTGTGGCTCTTGGCGTCATGGCGCTCATTCTCATCACGCAGTTCAACAGCTTTTATCAGGCATTTTTGATTTTGAGTGCGGTGCTGTTTTCAACGGTCGGGGTTTTTGCTGGGTTGCTTATTTTCCAAAAACCATTCGGCATCATCATGTCTGGCATTGGTGTGATTGCCTTGGCTGGTATCGTAGTTAATAACAACATTGTACTGATTGATACTTATAACCAAATGCGAAAAAGAGGACTGGACAAAGCAGAGGCTATCCTGCGGACCGGTGTGCAACGTTTGAGACCGGTGCTATTAACCACAATTACGACCATTTTAGGGTTGTTACCGATGGTTCTAGAAATGAACATCGATTTAGTTAATCAAAAAGTCGAATTTGGTGCGCCGAGTACGCAATGGTGGTCTCAGTTAGCGACGGCAGTAGCGGGGGGATTGGCATTTGCTACGGTGTTGACGTTGGTGCTTACGCCTTGTTTGCTTATGTTGGGAAGAGATCATCTTGCTAAGCCCGAACCTGATGAAAGCGAAGAGGCAGCGTAATGCTGCCTCTTTTTACTTTTCCGTTTATCTCATTGCCAGTAACTTACTGTAACGATCCAGCTTGTCCATACTGACTTTTGCATTCGCCATGAAGGTTTGTCTTGCTTTACCTGTTAACGATTTGGATTGCGGCAAATTCACTGTTCTTGGGTTTTTGTGCACGCCATTTACTAGGAACTCATAATGTAAGTGAGGTCCTGTCACACGACCTGTTCCACCAAGCGTACCGATAGTTTGACCTTGTTTAACACGTTGACCCGTTTTGACTGTGCGCTTCGTTAAGTGCAGATACTTGGTAATGTAAGTATTGCTGTGCTTAATGAACACGTAGTTCCCGTTGAACTTGTTGTAAGCCGATTTTTGCACCACACCATCACCAGCGGCCCAAATTGGCGTACCAACAGGTGCTGCGTAGTCAGTGCCTCGGTGAGGACGTACTCGACCCGTAACTGGGTGAAGACGACGTGGGTTAAAGTTTGAAGTCACGCGACGGAAATCCAGTGGAGCGCGCAAGAAGGCTTTTTTCATCGCTCGGCCATTTTCGTCGTAATATTTGCCCGTTTTTTCATCTAAAATAGCCGTAAACGTATCGCCCTGGTTTTTGAATATCGCAGCGATGATTTTTCCGCGACCAATGACTTCACCTTCTACAACTTCTTCTTGATACAGCACTCGGAAAGAGTCGTTTTTGCGAATATCGAGTGCGAAGTCGATATCCCAGCCAAAAATTCCTGCTAGCTCCATGATTTGGTTGCCATTCAAGCCAGACGAAATTCCTGCGTTCCAGAAGTTGGATTTGATGGTTGCCTCGGCGTAGTTGAATTGGTAATCGACCTCTTTTTTATCGACCTCAGAAACGTATTTTCCGTCTTGCAGTTTGATGCGAAAGGTTTCGAATGCGCTTAACGTACGGCGCAGTTGAACCAAGTCGTTTTTCTCATCAAAACCAAATTGCAATTTATCGCCCGGACGAAGACGAGTTAACTGCTGTTCAATTTCTTTATCGGAGGACACTAACTCGTGCAGTAGACGAGCAGATAGTCCCACTCGATTAAATAGAATGGCGGCGCTCTCGCCATTTTTTACTTTGTAAGTTTCCCAGCGCAAAACCGAAGACATCTGAGAGGAGCCATTTAATGTCGTCAATTCAAGTGAGATCGGCACAGGATAGTGTTGACCAACTTTTAATCGGCTTTGTTGCGGGTTGAGGTCTTGCGGATCGGGCAGAAAGAACAGTGCAATGATGATCAGAGCACTAAAAAAACCGATCAATACTTTGTGCAAGAGTGGAAGTCGGACAAAAATCGAATGCATGAGGTACTTGATTGCTAAATTAAACGGAAAAAGTGACAACTACCTAGTCTAACGTGTTTCAAAATGCATCGCTATTCAAGTAATATGTTCAGCTATTATATTTTTGCCAAATCTGTGGGAGTGAACAAGAATGGCGAGCATTGAAGCTGCACTAGCCGAGATTAAGCGCGGTGTTGAAGAGCTGATTCCAGAAGAAGAGCTAATCGCAAAACTAAAAGAAGGTCGTCCTCTACGTATTAAATTGGGCGCCGATCCAACAGCACCTGACATTCACCTAGGCCATACGGTTATTTTCAATAAGCTTCGCTTGTTCCAAGAACTAGGTCATGAAGTGACGTTCCTAATCGGTGACTTCACTGCAATGGTTGGTGACCCAACAGGTAAAAACACAACTCGTCCACCGTTAAGCCGCGAAGACGTATTGCGTAACGCTGAAACGTACAAAGAACAGGTGTTCAAAATTCTAGATCCTGCGAAGACTAAAATTCAGTTTAACTCTGAGTGGCTGTCTGAACTGGGTGCAGAAGGTATGATTCGTCTGGCTGCAAACCAAACCGTTGCTCGTATGCTAGAACGTGACGACTTTAAAAAGCGTTACGCAGGCGGTCAACCAATTGCTATCCATGAGTTCATGTACCCACTTCTGCAAGGTTGGGACTCTGTCGCGATGGAAACGGACGTTGAATTAGGCGGTACAGACCAGAAGTTCAACCTTCTAATGGGTCGTGAACTGCAAAAATCTCACGGTCAAAAACCTCAAGTTGTACTTATGATGCCGCTTCTTGTTGGTCTAGACGGCGAGAAGAAGATGTCTAAGTCTGCGGGTAACTACATTGGTATCAGCGAAGCGCCAAGCGAAATGTTTGGTAAGATCATGTCGATCTCTGATGACTTAATGTGGAGCTACTACGAGCTGCTATCGTTCCGTCCTCTAGAGGAAATCGAACAGTTTAAAGCGGATGTTCAAGCGGGTAAAAACCCACGTGATATCAAAGTGCTACTTGCTAAAGAGATCATTGCGCGTTTCCACAGTGAAGCTGATGCAGATGCGGCAGAGCAAGAGTTTGTGAACCGTTTCGCTAAGAACCAAATCCCTGACGAAATGCCAGAATTTGACTTTGATGCTGGTACTCCAGTAGCGAATCTTCTAAAAGATGCTGGTCTGTGTGCGTCAACGTCTGAAGCGATGCGCATGGTAAAACAAGGTGCAGCAAAGGTTGAAGGCGAGAAAGTTGCCGACGCTAAATTTGCACCAGAAGCTGGTACTTACGTATTCCAAGTTGGTAAACGTAAATTTGCACGTATTACGATTAAGTAATCCATAATTATTACGTATGGAAGCGCCCTATGGGCGCTTTTTTTGTTCTTAAAATTGGCAAAAAAAGAACAAAGCCCACCTGTAAATATGGATTAACTTTGCTACTATACTTGCGCTGCCAATCAGGGCAGCGATATCGGAGATTTACATGAACAATACCGACCATCCTCCCAGTCGTTGGGTGAGTAAGATTAAGGGAGCGAAATAACCCGCTTCGGTATTGGCGATCTCCGTCTTACCCGAGTGGTGAGGCATCTTTTCTAATTTTCTTCTCGTTATTTCCTTCATACATTCTGAATAGACAGTGCTTTTGCATTGGTGAATTCGCGTGTTTGTGTCATCTATCGGCATAAAGGCGTGATGAGCTTGTGCTTGTGTTGTCGATGGTCGTTACCAATGCCAATCGGGAGATTCGCCATGACGGTAATGAACAACACTTTTATTGAAACAACACCAAACTTTTCTGAAGTAGAAATTGGTGCAGCTCGCAATGCCTTTTTGAAATACGATCAAGAGCAGCAACTTCATTTGCTCACTATCATGCCAATAGATGAAGCGGTGGGGATTTTGAAGCACTGTTCTGTAGGGTATGTGAACAGTTTGATGTCTCAACTTGAGCATGCGGGTCATGATAAGCGTGCGCGTCACTATGCGCACCAATTGGGTTTGCATGTGTCGGAAGTTGATACTCCTGACGGTTACTTATCAACAGGCGTAGTTGAGCATGTAAAGCAGCGAATAGGCTGGATTATTGCACTCGCTTTATTGGGGATCGTTTCTGGGCTGATTATTGCTCAGTATGAAGATACATTGAGCCAACTGGTTTTACTTGCAGTGTACATGCCGGTGATTGCGGCGGCTGGTGGTAATACGGGAACTCAAGCGGCCACATTGGTCATTCGTGCATTGGCCACTGGTGAACTTAAAAAGCGTCAGTGGTTAGCAGTACTTTGGAAAGAAAGTCGCGTAGCGCTGTGTCTCGCACTAGCGATCGCAATAGTTATGGTTGGACGCATTATGCTTTTTAGTGCCGGCCAATCTACGGGGGGCTTTGAGCTGACAGACATCGCACTTGCAATCGCCGTTGCTTTGTTTATTCAAGTCTCAATTTCCACGACGCTTGGCGGTTTGTTGCCAATAATTGCCCGTGCTTGCAAGCTAGACCCAGCCGTATTGGTGAGCCCTGTGCTTGCATCAATCGTTGATATTTCAGGTATGTGGATTTACTTTACTGTGGTGAATTACTTCTTAGGCATCGCCTGACTATAATTCACGATGTCACGGTAAAATAACTGCTCAAAATGCGTAATAGGGGCGATGACAGGTTTGTTATCGTCCCTTTTTTCTGGGAAGTAGTCTGAGACAAACTGGACGAAAATAGTATTCGGCTGGCCATTTTTATCTAAACCATAACCCGCCATGTTGTAGGTTCCGTACAATGAACCACTCTTCGCAATCAGTTGACCTTTAATTGGGGCATTCCGCATGCTTTGGCGGTATTGCAGCGTACCCGATTCGCCTGATTTAGGCATGATGGCAATCAGCTTCAGTGTTTTTTCGTTTTTCCAAATATAACGTAGGATTTCTGCCATTTTGGTCGCAGAAATGCGGTTGTTTCTTGAAAGGCCCGATCCATCTTCCAAGCGTGCGTTACGGATATCGATGCCAGTATTGGCGAAAATGATCTGTTTGATCGCTTCTGTACCATTGGTAAAACTTCCGGGTTGAACAAAAAACTTCGCACCCAATGTTTTCGTTAATGTGTCTGCGATCAAATTGTCAGAATGCTTGAGCATGTCATCAAGTAAATCGGATAGCGGCTTTGATTGATGTAATGCCATCAATTTACGTTGTTTCTGTGGCGCTGAACCAATCTTAATTTTGCCTTTGAGCTCAATACCTAATTGCTTGAGTAACGTACTGATATTTTGACTGGTATAACGTTCAGGATCTTGAACCGCAAATTTGAGAGGCAGCGGCTTTTCTCGTTCGACTAAGCATCCTTTTAATTCGTAGCGATTGTCTGGGTTAGCAAGCAGGTCTAAATCGCAATGGCGGCTCTTTTGAATCGTCTTAGAAACGGTCTCGACCGAACTTTTAACACGAATAGGTTGATGCTCTGGCACATAGACTCGAGTCCTGCCATCTTTTTGCGTATAGATAGAAGCTTGGACACAGTTGTTGTTGAGTGTAATGCTAGAAGCCGGAGCACTGTAGCAAACCCCCAGAATGTCCCACGGCCAACCCACCGCTCGGTCATACCCTGTAAAGGCACTGTTGTCTAACCACAAGTCACCGTTAATGCGCGTTAAACCATTTTTTTTCGCCAATGACAGCAACGCTTTCAAATCTTGGGTTTGTAGGGTGGGATCTCCGACAAAGTAGATAACGGCATCGGAACTCGAGGTTTCAAGCTTTGTTCGAAATGCAAAGCTGTCCCCTAACTCTAATTTAGCAGCTAAGGCTGTGACAATTTTTAAGGTGCTTGCTGGTGGAAATAGTTGGTCCGTTGGACGGATACCATCGAGCGTGGAACTTTCGTTTAGTTTTTCTGCAACTAAGCTGATACGGGCGCCCTCTGGCAATACCTCTTGATGAGGATACGCATAGGACAATAGCGGAAAAATAAGAGAAGAAATGAGTAGAGGCCAACATAAACGCATAGTGTGATTTTCTAGGGTTAGTTATGTAATTGAGTATACGCAAGTCCACTCAATATGCTAGGCGCATCCAAGAATGCTCGGTTCATCATTAATATTGAGACAAAGTGGTTAAAAGAACGCGCTATTAAGATGAGAAATGAAAGATAAAAAAATGCCCGCGATAAGCGGGCACTAAGTATTCAAGTCTAAAGACTGGAATTAGAAGTCGTAACGTAGACCTAGAGCTAGCTCGTCTTCTGCATCAGCTTTAGATGCTGTAGTGTTGCCACCAACTTTACCTAGTTTATCGCCAGAGTCGATTAGGTTGAAGTTGTATGAAACGTAACCACGGAAGTTAGGCTTGAAGTAGTAAGATGCATCAACAGCGAAGTTGTTAGCAGAAGTTTCGTTGTTAGTTTCTGCGTTGTTGTACGTTGTTGTGAATACTGTTTGACCTAGAGTGTAAGCACCAGCTAGTTCGTAACCAGTGTAGTCACCTTCAGTTTTCGCTTTTTCACCATCAGTGAAGATACCAGCGAAGTATAGGTCACCCATAGTGTAAGATGCAGCTAGCATGTATTCGTTAGCTTCGTCTTGGTCTGCGTAACCAGCACCTAGCTCAAGACCTGTGTCTGCTACTGCGTAGATTGCAGATAGAGAGTAGCCGTCTTGTTTGTTGTCTGTGTATTCACCGTTTACTTCTTCACGGTCAGCAAAGCGGTAGCTAGCTTTAACGTTTAGGTTTTCGAATTGACCTTTGTAAGACATCATGTTGTCTGAACGATCAGCCACTGCTAGTTTGTCAGCTGCTGAGTTACCGTGGTAAGCCATGATATCTGTGAAATCAGTGATAACGCCTAATGCACCTTCGTTTTTACCGTAAGTGAACTCACCCCATGCACCGCCAAGACCAGCGTATGCGTAACGAGTGTCTAGGTTGCTGTTTCCATCTACACCGCCGTTTTCAGCTGTAGTAAACTCACCTTCCCAGAAACCAACACCGTAAAGGTTGTCGTTGATAGCTTGAGTACCAAGGAAGTTTAGACGGATACGAGAGTTGTCTTGAGCGTCGCCATCTTTCATAGATAGACGTGCTTCAGCGCGGCCGCCCATTTCTAGAGAAGTGCCGTCTTGGTTGTAAAGTTCAGCTGCGTTAACGCCAGTTGCCATAGCTGCTGCAGATACAGAAAGAGCAATTAGAGTCTTTTTCATCTTATTTGTCCTAGTTAGCTGTCCATAATCATTGTTGTATGGGGGAGAGATGACCTCTCACAAGTTATTGGTCTATATTTGGCTTCATCTGCGAGAGTTTTCCGCAACTGTAAGCCTTTGATGTAACAACTTGCTGGACATGTTTTACTGCTAAAGTTTCATGATGAGTTAGTAAAATGATATAAATCATACTGATGAACACTGTTCGATTGTGTTTGTTTGCTTGTTAAGTTGTTGTTTTTTATATGGTAATTCTTCAATGACATTGGTCTGACATTGATTAGTTTTTATGTTTTTTGATGTTTTTAGTGTAATGAACAGTGTTGTTTTTCAATAAATTGCGATAATGATTGGATCTAAAATTGATTCGGTTCGTTATGCTGCAAAGGCATAGCAATGTTGAATTTCGAATTAAGATGATTTCGCTCAGGAGTTTGTTTACACTAGTTGAAAATACATCTTTAACCGCACTACCTAGTCCTACGACTGGGTGGGCTTTTTATTGTCCAAAGACCCATTTGGGCTTGAGGTTACATAATGGAAAAAGTTCCAATGACACTACGTGGCGAACAAATGCTACGTACAGAACTAGAACGTCTACTTAAGCTACGTCCTCAAATTTCAGAAGCGATTGCTGAAGCACGAGAACTAGGTGATTTGAAGGAAAATGCTGAATATCATGCCGCTCGAGAAGAGCAGGGTATTTGTGAAGCGCAAATCCGTGACATTGAATATAAGCTATCTGTTGCGCAAGTAATTGATGTAACTAAAATGGAAAATACTGGCAAGGTTATCTTTGGTTCAACGGTAACTTTGATTGATGTCGATACCGATGAAGAAAAGACATACCAGATCGTTGGTGACGATGAAGCTGATATTAAAGCTGGCCGTATTTCAGTGAGCTCTCCAATTGCTCGTGGCTTGATCGGCAAGATGGAAGGCGACGAGGTTGCTATCCAGACTCCTGGTGGAGCGAAAGATTTCGAAATTGACCGAGTTGAATACATCTAAGTGGCATCTTGAATGCCCACTATTTGTTAAATGCAAAAAAGGTCGCCATTGGCGACCTTTTTCTTCAACAACGTAAGTGAATTACTTACGAGGAATTTCGATTTTACGCTCTTCAGACTGGCGGTATAGCACAAGCACTTTACCAATTGTCTGAACTTTTTCAGCGCCTGTCTCACGTACGATAGCGTCAATGATTAGCTGTTTTGTTTCACGATCTTCTGAAGCAACTTTTACTTTGATCAGTTCGTGATGGTTTAGAGCGATTTCAATTTCTGCTAGCACGGCTTCTGTAAGTCCATTTGCGCCCATTAGCACAACAGGTTTTAAACTGTGAGCCAGGCCTTTTAGGTGCTGCTTTTGTTTGGTGCTTAGGTTCATTACGCGGCCAATTTTCTTTAAAATAAGGGTTGAAAAAAGCTATTTTAACGCCATCTATTGCTGAAGACTATAATTTATTGAGTAATAGGTTGTGCCTATTAAAACAATAGCTCCTATTTGCGCCTTGTTGGGATTAAAATGAGTAAACAAAAACATTCGGCTAGTTCTGGTCGTTGGTTGAAAGAACACTTTGATGATAAATACGCGAATGAAGCCCGTAAAAAAGGATATCGTTCACGTGCGTACTTCAAGATTGATGAAATCCAAACAAAAGATAAGTTGTTAAAACCTGGCATGACAGTGGTCGATTTAGGTGCTGCTCCGGGTGGATGGTCTCAATATGCTGCTAAAATAGTAGGAGATAGTGGTCAGATTATTGCTTGTGATTTACTTCCTATGGATCCAATAGCTGGTGTAAGTTTCTTGCAAGGTGACTTCCGAGACGATGCCGTGTTAGAGGCGTTGCTTGATAGAATTCAACCATCAATGGTTGATGTTGTAATGTCTGATATGGCGCCGAACATTGCAGGTAACAACTCTGTCGATCAACCACGCGCAATGTATTTAGTTGAATTGGCTTTAGATATGTGTCGACAAGTTCTAGCGCCTAATGGTAGCTTTGTCGTAAAGGTTTTCCAGGGTGAAGGCTTCGATCAATACGTGAAAGAAGTCCGAGACATGTTTAAAGTCGTAAAAATCAGAAAACCAGACTCATCGCGAGCTCGCTCCCGAGAAGTCTTTGTTGTAGCCACTGGTTACAAAGGTTAACTATTTTGCTCTTTCGGGAGCGTGTTAACACTATAGCTACAGTGAGTGAACTGTAGTACCCTACCTTTAATTACAATTAGTTATCGAGAGGCTTACACCTTGAGTGACATGGCAAAAAATTTAATTCTGTGGCTTGTTATCGCTGTCGTATTGATGTCGGTATTCCAGAGCTTTGGCCCTGGAGAGAGCAATGGCAGAACCGTGGATTACACCACGTTTGTACAGGAAGTTGGCCAAGGCCAGATTCAAGAAGCAACTTTTAAAGACGGTGAAATTAGCTTTGTTCGTCGTGGCGGCGGTGCCAAAATGGTCACTTACATGCCAGTGTATGATCAGAAGCTTCTAGATGACCTAATTAACCAAAACGTGAAAGTGCAAGGTACGCCTCCTGAAGAGCAAAGCTTGCTTGGCACAATTTTCATTTCTTGGTTCCCAATGATCTTACTGATTGGTGTGTGGATTTTCTTCATGCGTCAAATGCAAGGCGGCGGCGGTAAAGGCGCTATGTCTTTCGGTAAGAGTAAAGCTCGTATGATGAGCGAAGAACAAATCAAAACCACTTTCGCTGATGTTGCAGGCTGTGACGAAGCAAAAGAAGACGTAAAAGAACTTGTTGATTACCTACGTGATCCAAGCCGTTTCCAAAAACTGGGTGGTAAGATTCCAACTGGTGTTTTAATGGTTGGTCCTCCAGGTACGGGTAAAACGTTACTTGCAAAAGCTATCGCAGGTGAGGCAAAAGTACCGTTCTTTACTATTTCAGGTTCCGATTTCGTAGAAATGTTCGTTGGTGTTGGCGCATCTCGTGTACGTGATATGTTCGAGCAAGCGAAGAAAGCCGCGCCTTGTATTATCTTTATCGATGAAATCGATGCAGTAGGTCGTCAGCGTGGTGCTGGTGTAGGTGGTGGTCACGATGAACGTGAGCAAACACTGAACCAAATGCTAGTAGAAATGGATGGTTTTGAGGGCAACGAAGGTATTATCGTTATTGCTGCGACCAACCGCCCAGACGTATTAGACCCTGCATTGCTACGTCCGGGTCGTTTTGACCGTCAAGTAGTTGTAGGCCTTCCTGATGTACGCGGTCGTGAACAGATTCTAAAAGTACACATGCGCAAAGTGCCATTAGCTGGTGACGTAGAGCCTTCTCTAATCGCTCGTGGTACGCCAGGTTTCTCTGGTGCTGACCTAGCAAACTTAGTTAACGAAGCTGCGCTATTTGCTGCACGTGGCAACAAACGCAATGTCTCTATGGTTGAGTTTGAGCTAGCGAAAGACAAAATCATGATGGGTGCAGAGCGCCGTTCTATGGTGATGTCAGAAGAGACCAAAGAGTCAACAGCGTACCATGAAGCTGGTCACGCGATTGTTGGCCGTTTAGTACCTGAGCATGATCCTGTGTACAAAGTGTCTATCATTCCACGTGGTCGTGCACTTGGTGTAACGATGTACTTGCCAGAACAAGACCGTGTAAGTATGTCTCGTCAGCACTTAGAATCTATGATTTCAAGCCTATATGGCGGTCGTCTTGCTGAAGAGCTAATTTACGGTCCTGAAAAAGTATCGACAGGTGCTTCCAACGACATTGAACGTGCGACAGATATTGCTCGTAAGATGGTGACACAATGGGGCTTCTCTGAAAAACTTGGTCCTCTACTTTATGCAGAAGATGAAGGTGAAGTATTCCTTGGTCGTAGCGTAACGCAGACTAAACACATGTCTGATGATACCGCAAAGTTGATCGATGATGAGGTTCGCCAAATCATCGACCGCAATTACGACCGTGCTAAAAAGATTTTGGAAGACAACATGGACATCATGCATGCGATGAAAGATGCGCTAATGAAGTATGAAACCATTGATGCTCGCCAAATTGATGATCTCATGGAACGTAAAGCGGAAATTCGTGAGCCAGCAGGCTGGGGTGATAACCCGATGAATAAGCCAAAGGATGACGATAAGCCTCAAGTAACGCCTGAAGTGAAAGAGGAAGAGAAAGCAACGGATTCTGCGAATGCCGCAGAGCAAGTTACTTCTCAAGATTCTGCTTCAAGTGAAGTTCCAGAAAAGAAAGACTCTGAATAAAGAGTGTTGATAATAATAAACCCCGAGTTAGCTCGGGGTTTTTGTATTTATTATGATTATTACAGCAAATAACAAATCTCTCGACCTTTCTCGTCCACATGTAATGGCGATTCTTAATGTTACCCCTGATTCATTTTCTGATGGTGGTAAATTCAATTCTTTAGAACTTGCTCTTGCTCAAGTCGAAAAAATGATTACAGCAGGAGTTAGCATCATTGATGTCGGTGGTGAGTCTACACGCCCTGGGGCGCCAGATGTCTCTCTAGAAGAAGAGCTGCAACGCGTTGTTCCTGTTGTAAAGGCCATCCGCGAAAAATACGATGTATGGATCTCTGTCGATACCAGTAAAGCAGAAGTAATGCGTCAGGCTATCGCTGTTGGTGCGGATCTAATTAACGATATCCGTGCGTTACAAGAACCTGGTGCACTTCAAGTTGCGGCTGCATCAAAACTACCTGTTTGCTTAATGCATATGAAGGGGCAACCTAGAACTATGCAGGAAAGCCCTCAGTACGAGAACTTGATGGATGACGTCGCTCAGTTTCTAGAAGAGCGCATAGCTGCTTGTGAAGCTGTAGGTATCAATAAGTCTCAACTTATCCTCGATCCTGGTTTTGGCTTTGGCAAAACCATTGAACACAATTATCATATGCTCGCTCATCTCGAGAAGTTTCGTGAGTTCGGTCTGCCTATCTTGGCGGGCATGTCTCGTAAATCAATGATTTTCAAGCTGCTTGATAAGCCCGCAGCAGATTGCACTAACGCCAGTGTCGTTTGTGCCACGATTGCTGCCATGAAAGGCGCGCAGATCATTCGTGTTCATGATTTTGAAGAAACTATTGAAGCAATGAAAATTGTCGAAATGACGCAAAACAATATTTAAAAATAATAAAGGTAAGTTTATGTCGAATAAAAGACGTTACTTTGGTACGGACGGTGTACGCGGTAAAGTTGGACAGTACCCAATCACTCCAGACTTCGTACTTAAGCTTGGCTGGGCTGCTGGTCGTGTGCTAGCAAAACAAGGCACAAAGAAAGTTATTATTGGTAAAGATACTCGTATCTCTGGCTACATGCTTGAATCTGCACTAGAAGCAGGTCTTGCTGCCGCAGGTCTGAAAGCAACCTTTACAGGTCCAATGCCGACACCTGCAGTTGCTTACTTAACGCAAACTTTCCGCGCAGAAGCGGGCATTGTGATTTCTGCATCGCATAACCCATATTACGATAACGGTATTAAATTCTTCTCATCTGAGGGCACAAAATTGCCTGATGATATCGAGCTTGCTATCGAAGCTGAATTGGACAAAGACATTGAATGTGTTGAGTCTTCTGAATTGGGCAAAGCGACTCGTTTAAATGATGCTGCAGGTCGTTACATCGAGTTCTGTAAAAGCACATTCCCATCGACACTAAGTCTCTCTAACTTAAAGATCGTCGTTGATTGCGCTCATGGTGCTACCTACCATATTGCTCCAAATGTCTTCAAAGAACTTGGTGCAGATGTAATCGCGATGGGTGTTGAGCCAAATGGTATCAACATCAATGAAGAAGTGGGTGCTACAGACGTTCGCGCGCTACAAAGACGCGTTGTAGAAGAGCAAGCTCATCTTGGTCTTGCATTCGATGGTGACGGTGACCGTATCATCATGGTTGATCATTTAGGTAATAAAGTCGATGGTGACCAAATTGCTTACATTATCGCACGTGATGCTTTGCGTCGTGGTGAACTAAAAGGTGGCGTGGTTGGTACGTTGATGACTAACCTAGGTATGGAAAATGGCCTGAAGCAATTAGGTATTCCATTTGTTCGTGCAGCTGTCGGTGACCGCTATGTAATGGAGCAATTGCTGGCTAAAGGCTGGAAGATCGGTGCCGAAAACTCTGGTCACGTTATCTTGCTAGATAAAGTAACAACGGGAGATGCGATTGTTGCTGCTCTACAAGTGCTTGCTTCTGTTGTTGGCAGTGACATGTCATTGCACGACTTGTCGCAAGGCATGACGCTTTACCCACAAGTTTTAGAAAATGTACGTTTCGCTGGTGAAAACAACCCTCTAGAAGCGCAAGCAGTACTGGCTGCTGTAGAAGAAGTTGAAGCTGAGCTAGGCGATAAAGGTCGCGTTTTACTACGTAAATCAGGTACAGAGCCTTTGATTCGCGTAATGGTAGAAGGTGAAGATGCCGAGCTTGTTCAAAGCTCAGCGCTTAAGATTGCGGATGCAGTAAAAGCAAGTTGTTAATCATTGCTTTAACGTATTTAAAGAAAGAAAAGGGCAAGTTTTGCCCTTTTTTTGAGCGCTTAACCCGCCGACATTGATTTTTTACTAATTTTCCCTTGTCAGCGTTACTGGCTTTCGCTAGTATTGCTCCGCCTCCCGTTAGGAGGTCGCTAGCCTTGTTCATTAACGATGTTTCGATATTGAACGGCGCTGGCTCAACAATTTGGAACATAGGTGGAAAAAATGTTTTCAGTTCTACTTGTGATTTACCTGTTGGCAGCGCTTGGTGTGATTGGCCTTGTGTTGATTCAACAAGGTAAAGGCGCAGATATGGGAGCCTCGTTCGGTGCTGGTGCTTCAAACACAGTGTTTGGTGCTAGTGGCTCAGGTAATTTCTTAACCCGAACAACTGCTATTTTAGCAACCGTATTTTTTGTCGTTAGCTTGCTACTTGGTCGTATGTCTACACACAAGACCGAGTCTCAATGGGTAGACCCAACGTTAGGTCAACCAGTAGTTGAACAAGTTAAAGACGCAGCGAGTGAAGTTCCAGCACCTACTGGTGATGAAATTCCTCAATAAGCTGTAAGGTTTTGTGCCGAGATGGTGAAATTGGTAGACACGCTAGCATGAGGTGCTAGTGCCTTAGGTGTGAGGGTTCGAGTCCCTCTCTCGGCACCATGTATTTACAAACTTGTAAATCACTTGTTTGCGAGTATAATGCTCAGCAAGTCGGACGCGGGGTGGAGCAGCTTGGTAGCTCGTCGGGCTCATAACCCGAAGGTCGTCGGTTCAAATCCGGCCCCCGCAACCAATCTCTTTCTTTCAATAAAGAAGTGGCAGATTGGCAAGTTTGCGTAGTGCTAACCACACTACGAGTTAAGAAAAGTAATTTTGACTATTCTTAACGTATCAGGGTCCAGCAGCATAAAACCCCGACTATCGGGGTTTTTTGTTATCTGAGTTTTTTAAATTACTCAGGTCACTGCTTGGTTTTTTGATTGGGCTCTGAGCCCTTTTTTTGTTTCTGGAGTGGTTTAAATGACTGGTTTAGAAAGACAACTTACTGAAATGCTTGAAGCGCCAGTAGAGGCATCAGGCTATGAGTTAGTTGGATTAGAATTCATTCGTGCTGGCGCGCACTCAACGTTACGCATCTACATCGACCATGAAAATGGTATTAACGTGGACGACTGTGCAGAAGTTAGCCACCAAGTAAGTGCAGTGTTAGACGTTGAAGATCCAATTTCTGTTGCTTACAGCCTAGAAGTGTCTTCTCCAGGTTTAGAAAGACCACTATTCAAAGCAGCACATTACGAGCAATTTATTGGTCACGAGGTCAGCATCGTTTTGAAAATGGCTGTAGTAAACCGTCGTAAGTGGAAAGGCATTATCCACGGCGTGGATGGCGAAACAGTGACAGTTACTGTTGAAGGTCAGCAAGAAGAGTTTGCTTTAAGTAACATTTCAAAAGCTAACCTGATCCCTAAATTTTAGGTCCCTAAAAAAGTTTAAGCTTAGAGGCTAAATACAATGAGTAAAGAAATTTTAGCGGTAGCAGAAGCGGTATCGAACGAAAAAGCGGTACCTCGTGAGCGTATCTTTGAAGCTCTTGAGATTGCTCTAGCAACTTCTACAAAGAAAAAGTACGAAATCGAAATCGACGTTCGTGTTGCTATTGACCGTAAAACTGGTGAGTTTGTAACTTACCGTCGTTGGTTGGTTGTTGACCAAGTAGAAAGCCCAACGAAAGAGATCTCTCTAGAAGCTGCTCAATATGAAGATGATTCAGTTGAGCTAGGCGATTACGTAGAAGATGAAATCGAATCAGTAACGTTTGACCGTATTACGACTCAAACGGCTAAGCAAGTTATTGTACAAAAAGTTCGTGAAGCTGAACGTGCACAAATCGTTGAGCAGTTTATCGACAACGAAGGTGATCTAATCACTGGTGTTGTTAAGAAGGTAAACCGCGACACAATCGTTCTTGACTTAGGTAACAACGCAGAAGCGGTAATCCTACGTGATGACCAACTTCCTCGTGAAAACTTCCGTCCAGGTGACCGTGTACGTGGTCTTCTGTACAAAGTTGCTCCAGAAGCGCGTGGTTTCCAATTGTTTATCACTCGTTCTAAGCCTGAAATGCTTGAAGAACTATTCCGTGTAGAAGTTCCTGAGATCGCTGAAGAAATCATCGAACTGAAAGGCGCTGCTCGTGATCCTGGTTCTCGCGCTAAGATCGCAGTGAAAACAAATGACAAACGTATTGATCCTGTTGGTGCGTGTGTTGGTATGCGTGGCGCACGTGTACAAGCTGTTTCTGGTGAGCTTGGTGGTGAGCGTATCGATATCGTGCTTTGGGATGATAACCCAGCGCAATTCGTTATCAACGCAATGGCTCCAGCAGACGTAGCTTCTATCATCGTGGATGAAGATGCACACTCAATGGACATCGCAGTTGAAGCCGACAACCTAGCACAGGCTATCGGTCGTAACGGTCAGAACGTACGTTTAGCATCTCAGCTAACGGGTTGGGAACTGAACGTAATGACAGTTGCAGATCTTCAGAAGAAACACGCTGAAGAATCACAAGCGTCTATCGAAAACTTCATGAAGTACCTAGACATCGAAGAAGACTTTGCTCAGCTGCTTGTTGAAGAAGGCTTCTCTACTCTAGAAGAAATCGCATACGTTCCAGTTAACGAGCTTCTAGAAATCGACGGCCTAAACGAAGAGCTTGTAGAAGAGCTACGTGGTCGTGCGAAAGACGCGCTAACAACAATTGCATTAGCACAAGAAGAATCTTTTGAAGGTCTAGAACCTGCAGACGATCTACTAGGTCTTGAAGGTCTAGAGCGCGAAATGGCATTCAAACTGGCAGCTAAAGGTGTAGCGACACTGGAAGATCTAGCTGACCAAGGCATTGACGATTTAGAAGGTATCGAAGGCCTGACCGAAGAACGTGCAGGCGAGCTAATTATGGCCGCACGTAACATCTGTTGGTTCGGCGAAGAAGCATAATTTCGGCAAGGAGGAAAGCGGCATGACACAATTAACAGTTAAAGCACTGAGTGATGAGATTGGTACGCCAGTCGACCGCTTGATTGAACAACTTGCTGACGCTGGCATGAAAAAGGCGAGCTCTGACAATGTAACTGATGAAGAGAAGCAAAAGCTTCTCTCTCATCTAAAGAAAGAACACGGTGATAAATCTGGTGATGCAGAGCCGACTCGCCTAACGCTTCAGCGTAAAACTCGTAGTACACTTAGTGTGAATGCGGGTGGTGGTAAGAGTAAGAATGTTCAGGTTGAGGTGCGCAAAAAACGTACATATGTGAAGCGTAGCACAATTGAAGATGAAGCTAAGCGTGAAGCAGAAGAAGTAGCAAAACGTGAAGCAGAAGAAGCAGCAAAACGCGTAGCAGAGGAAACTGCTAAGCGTGAAGCTGAAGAGGCTGCAAAACGTGAAGCTGAAGATGCTGTAAAACGTGAAGCGGAAGAAAAAGCGAAACGCGAAGCTGAAGAAAAAGCGAAGCGCGACGCAGATACGAATGCACAACGTAATGCTGAAGAAAAAGCAAAACGTGATGCTGAAGAGAAAATTAAGCAAGAAGCAGCGCGAAAAGAGGCCGACGAGCTTAAACGTCGTCAGGAAGAAGAAGCTAAGCGTAAGGCTGAAGAGGAAAGTCAGCGCAAGCTTGAGGAAGCTCGCGAATTGGCTGAAAAGAATAAAGAGCGTTGGTCTGCTGCAGAAGAGAAAAAGGGTGATATGGAAGATACAGATTACCATGTAACGACTTCACAATACGCACGTGAAGCCGAAGATGAAGCAGATCGCAAAGAAGAAGCCGGTCGTCGTAATAAGAAGAAGAAAAAACCTTCGACTAAAGACGAGCAGGCACGCAATAGCGGTCGTAGCCAACGTGGCGGTAAAGGCGGCCGTAAAGGTAAGCTAGCTAAACCAACATCAATGCAGCACGGCTTTGATAAGTCGGCGACTGTTGCTAAGCAAGATGTTGTGATTGGCGAAACAATTGTTCTTTCAGAACTTGCTAACAAGATGTCGGTTAAAGCGACAGAAGTTATCAAAGTGATGATGAAGATGGGCGCTATGGCGACTATCAACCAAGTGATCGACCAAGAAACAGCACAGCTTGTTGCTGAAGAAATGGGTCACAAAGTTGTTCTTCGTAAAGAGAACGAACTGGAAGAAGCAGTACTATCTGACCGCGACACTAATGCTGAATCAGTACCTCGTGCTCCAGTTGTAACGATCATGGGTCACGTTGACCACGGTAAAACGTCAACACTTGACTACATCCGTCGTACACACGTTGCTTCAGGCGAAGCGGGTGGTATTACACAGCACATCGGTGCTTACCACGTTGAAACTGAAAACGGTATGATCACGTTCCTTGATACTCCTGGACACGCGGCGTTTACTGCTATGCGTGCTCGTGGTGCTCAAGCGACAGATATCGTTGTTCTTGTAGTTGCAGCAGATGATGGCGTAATGCCACAAACAGTAGAAGCGATCCAGCACGCGAAAGCGGCAGGCGTTCCTTTGATTGTTGCTGTGAACAAGATCGATAAAGAAGATGCGAACCCAGACAACGTTAAGAATGAGCTAGCTCAATACGACGTAATCCCTGAAGAATGGGGCGGTGAGAACATGTTCGTTCACATCTCTGCAAAACAGGGTACAAACATTGATGGTCTGCTAGAAGCAATCCTTCTTCAATCTGAAGTTCTAGAACTTACAGCTGTGAAAGAAGGTATGGCGTCTGGTGTGGTAGTTGAATCTCGTCTTGATAAAGGTCGTGGTCCAGTTGCTACAGTACTAGTTCAATCTGGTACGCTACATAAAGGCGACATCGTACTTTGTGGTCAAGAGTACGGCCGTGTTCGTGCAATGCGCGACGAACTAGGTCAAGAAATCACAGAAGCAGGTCCATCTATTCCTGTAGAGATCCTTGGTCTTTCAGGTGTGCCAGCTTCAGGTGACGAAGCTACTGTAGTACGTGATGAACGTAAAGCGCGTGAAGTTGCTAACTACCGTGCTGGTAAGTTCCGTGAAGTGAAACTTGCTCGTCAGCAGAAATCTAAACTAGAGAACATGTTCTCTAACATGACTGCTGGTGAAGTTGCAGAGCTTAACGTTGTTCTTAAAGCTGACGTTCAAGGTTCTGTAGAAGCTATCGCAGACTCACTACTGAAACTATCGACTGACGAAGTGAAAGTGAACATCGTTGGTTCTGGTGTTGGTGGTATTACTGAGACTGACGTAGTACTAGCAGAAGCTTCAAACGCAATCATTCTTGGCTTTAACGTACGTGCTGATGCATCTGCTCGTCGTGCAGTTGAAGCCGCAGCAGTTGACCTACGTTACTACTCAATCATTTACCAATTGATTGACGAAGTGAAACAGGCAATGGGCGGTATGCTTGCTCCAGAATTCAAGCAAGAGATCATTGGTCTTGCTGAAGTTCGTGACGTGTTTAAGTCACCGAAACTGGGCGCAATCGCTGGCTGTATGGTTACTGAAGGTCTAATTAAGCGCAACAACCCTATCCGTGTTCTACGTGATAACGTTGTTATTTACGAAGGTGAACTAGAGTCACTACGTCGCTTTAAAGATGACGTTCAAGAAGTTAAGAATGGCTACGAATGTGGTATCGGCGTTAAGAACTACAATGACGTTCGCGTTGGTGACCAAATCGAAGTATTCGAAATCGTTGAAATTCAACGTACTCTAGACTAATTGACTAAAATTACTCATATTATCTTTGATAGATAAGTAGTAATTGGTTGTTGAATACACCATGGGGGGCTGGCTTTGACCAACCCCCCATTCTTTCTATATAAGAGAAAAGATATGTCAAAAGAATTTAGCCGCACGCAGCGTGTTGCACAGCAGCTGCAAAAAGAATTAGCAATGATCCTTCAACGTGAAGTTCGTGATTCACGTTTGGGTATGGTTACCATTTCCGATGTGGAAGTCTCTCGTGACCTTGCTTACGCAAAAGTGTTCGTGACTTTCCTGTGTGTAGGTGAGCAAACACCAGAATCATGCCTAGCGGCACTACGTGAGCATGAAGTTCACATTCGCATGATGCTTGGTAAGCGTATTCGTCTGCGTCTAACTCCAGAAATCCGCTTCTACTACGACAACACGCTCGTAGAAGGTATGCGTATGTCTAACCTAGTAACCGAAGTGGTTAACTCAGACAAGCAGAAGCAAAAGAACTCTGGCCGTGAGGACGAAGAATAATGGCTCGTCGTCGTAAAGGTCGTCCAATTAATGGTGTTATCTTGTTGGATAAACCAACAGGTATCTCTTCCAATGATGCACTGCAAAAAGTAAAGCGAATCTACTTTGCTGAGAAAGCGGGTCACACTGGTGCGTTGGACCCTCTAGCGACGGGTATGTTGCCGATCTGTTTAGGTGAAGCAACCAAGTTTTCTCAGTTCCTACTGGATTCAGACAAACGCTATCGCGTGATCGCGAAACTTGGCGAACGTACTAACACTTCAGACTCTGATGGTGAAGTGGTAGAAACGCGTCCAGTAGATGTGACTCTCGAGAAACTAGAAGCGAGTATTGAGAAGTTCCGTGGCGAATCTGACCAAGTGCCTTCGATGTTTTCTGCTTTGAAATACCAGGGCAAACCTCTGTACGAGTACGCTCGTAAAGGTATCGAAGTTCCACGTGAGTCTCGTAAAATTACGGTATACGAAATCATTCTTCACCGTTTTGAAGGTGATGAAGTTGAGATGGAGGTGCACTGTTCAAAAGGCACTTACATTCGTACTATCGTCGATGATTTGGGCGAAATGCTCGGTTGTGGTGCTCACGTAACTATGCTGCGCCGTACAGCTGTAGCCAAGTACCCTTACGAGAAAATGGTGACTCTTGAGCAGCTTAATGAGCTGCTTGAGCAAGCTCATCGTGAAGAAATCGCTCCTCGAGAGTTGCTCGATCCACTGCTTATGCCAATGGACACTGCAGTTGAAGACTTACCAGAAGTAAACCTAATTCCTGAATTAGCAGATATGGTTCAGCATGGCCAACCGGTTCAAGTATTAGGTGCACCAGAGCAGGGGTCTCTACGCCTGACTATGGGCGAAGAGCGTTTGTTTATCGGTGTTGGTGAAATGAACGATGATGGTAAGATCGCACCAAAACGTTTAGTCGTTTTCCGCGACGAAGAGTAATCTCTATCTCACTTGAAAAATACCGGCATTTAGGCCGGTATTTTTATATTGCGCCTATAAGCAAACTTCCTTATAATTCGCGCTTCTCGTGTCGGCTGAATCAGAGATTGGCTGGCACAAACATTAACTTACTCTTATTAGGAGAGAATTATGTCTCTGAATGCAGAAACTAAAGCAGCAATCGTTGCAGAATACGCACAATCTGAAGGCGACACTGGTTCACCAGAAGTTCAAGTAGCTCTACTTACAGCTTCTATCAACCACCTACAAGGTCACTTCAAAGCTCACAAAGGCGATCACCACAGCCGTCGTGGTCTTCTACGTATGGTTTCTCGCCGTCGTAAGCTTCTAGATTACCTAAAAGGTAAAGATCTAGCTCGCTACCAAGACCTAATCAAGCGTCTAGGCCTACGTCGCTAATAAGCGACTGCATAGCAGTTTGTCAAAAAAGGGGCTTTATGCCCCTTTTTTGTTGCCCCTTATTTATTTTTGACTGCATAGCTTAGCCAAATCATCCTTAAGCGGTTATAATACTGGCGGCTTAATCTTTTGATACCGTTCTAGATGAGTGATTAGTCGCTGTTTAGTCAGGTATATTAGATTTTTATTAAACTCATAGCATTACAGTCAACCTCGTCGACCAAAAGGTCGCGGCTATTAAAAAGAAATTTACGTAAGTTTCTTTTCACTAGTCGCGATTCGTAATGCCTTGAGTGTTTATTAACACACCTAAGCGGCTATTTATCGGTGCGCTTAGAAACAAGGAATAACAATGTTCGAAAAACCAGTTGTTAAAACGTTCCAGTACGGTAACCACACGGTTACTCTAGAAACTGGCGTTATCGCACGTCAAGCTACAGCAGCAGTTATGGTTACAATGGACGATACAGCAGTATTCGTTTCAGTTGTTGGTAAAAAAGAAGCAGTAGCGGGTCAAGATTTCTTCCCACTAACTGTAAACTACCAAGAGCGTACTTACGCTGCAGGTAAAATCCCAGGTGGCTTCTTCAAACGTGAAGGTCGTCCATCTGAGGGCGAAACGCTAACAGCTCGTCTAATCGACCGTCCAATCCGTCCACTATTCCCGGACGCGTTCAAAAATGAAGTGCAAGTTATTGCAACGGTTGTATCTGTAAACCCAGACGTTCAACCAGATATCCCAACAATGATTGGTACATCTGCGGCTCTTGCTATCTCTGGTATTCCATTCAATGGTCCTATCGGTGCAGCACGTGTTGGTCACATCGATGGTCAGCTAGTTCTTAACCCTAGCCAAACTGAGCTAAACGCATCGCGTCTAGATCTAGTGGTTGCAGGTACAGAGTCTGCGGTACTAATGGTTGAGTCAGAAGCTGACAACCTAACTGAAGAAGAAATGCTAGCAGCAGTTGTGTTCGGTCACGATCAACAACAAGTTGTAATCAATGCTATCAACGAGTTCAAAGCTGAAGTTGCTACTCCAGCTTGGGATTGGGTTGCTCCAGAAGAAAATACAGCACTTAAGACTAAGATTGCTGAACTTGCTGAAGCTAAGCTTGTTGAGGCTTACCAAATCACTGAGAAAATGGCTCGTTACGACCGCATCCATGAGATTGCAGCAGAAGTAAACGAAGCACTGCTTGCTCAAGATCCTGAAGCGGATACTAAAGAAATCCACACAATCTTCCACGATCTAGAGAAGACTGTTGTACGTCGTAGCATCATCGCGGGTAACCCTCGTATCGATGGTCGTGAGAAAGACATGGTTCGTGCGCTAGACGTACGCACTGGTGTTCTTCCACGTACACACGGCTCTGCGCTATTCACTCGTGGTGAAACTCAGGCTCTAGTGACAGCTACTCTAGGTACTCAACGTGATGCACAAATCATCGATGAGCTAACTGGTGAGCGTAAAGATCACTTCCTACTACACTACAACTTCCCTCCATACTGTGTGGGTGAGACTGGTTTCGTAGGTTCTCCTAAGCGTCGTGAAATCGGCCACGGTAAACTGGCTAAGCGTGGTATTGCAGCTGTAATGCCATCTGTTGACGAGTTCCCATACACAGTTCGCGTTGTATCAGAAATCACGGAATCTAACGGTTCATCTTCAATGGCGTCTGTATGTGGTACATCTCTAGCACTTATGGATGCTGGTGTGCCAATCAAAGCATCTGTTGCGGGTATCGCGATGGGTCTTGTGAAAGAAGGCGATGACTTTGTTGTTCTTTCTGACATCCTTGGCGACGAAGACCACCTAGGTGACATGGACTTTAAAGTAGCAGGTACTAGCACTGGTGTTACTGCACTTCAAATGGACATCAAGATCGAAGGTATCACTAAAGAGATCATGCAAATTGCGCTTAACCAAGCACAAGGCGCACGTAAGCACATCCTATCTGTAATGGATGAAGCGCTTGCTGGTGCTCGTGACGATATCTCTGAGTTCGCTCCGCGTATCCACACAATGAAGATCAGCGCAGAGAAGATCAAAGATGTTATCGGTAAAGGTGGTGCAGTTATCCGTGCTCTAACTGAAGAGACTGGTACAACTATCGAAATCGAAGACGACGGTACAATCAAGATTGCAGCAACTGAAGGTGCAGCAGCGAAAGAAGCTATCCGCCGTATCGAAGAGATCACTGCTGAAGTTGAAGTAGGCCGTATCTACACTGGTAAAGTGGCTCGTCTAGCTGACTTTGGTGCGTTTGTAACGGTTCTACCAGGTAAAGATGGTCTAGTACACATTTCTCAAATCGCTGAAAAACGCGTTGAGAAAGTGTCTGACTACCTAACTGAAGGTCAAGAAGTTCAAGTTAAAGTTCTTGAAATCGACCGTCAAGGCCGTGTACGTCTAAGCATGAAAGAAGCGGTAGAGAAGCCTGCTGAAGAAGCAGCGGCAGAAGCACCAGCAGCGAAAGAAGAGTAATCTGAAACTCGCCTTTCGGTCTTTTATTAGCTTAAGAGCCTGAAAGCATGCTATAAAGGGGAGCATTTTCGCTCCCTTTTTTTTGGCCTGTTTCGAGGAGTTTGACCTCAAATGAGGTTATTTATCCTATAGTGCATTAAGGAAACAGACCCAAGGCGGTCCAAACAGGAGTATCAATTAGTGAAATGGTTTCAAACCGCAAGTTTATGTGTTGCTATCGCGCTGACCGGTTGTGCAAATACTTCTCAGCATTCAGCTCTGAAGTGGCTTTACCCACCAATGGCTGTGCCTTTACAACCGAGCGTTCAACAAGAAGTTCAAATTGCGCGTTTATCACAACTACTGCAGCGCCCTGATCTCAGCGATGAAGTGCGTGCCAAAATGCACTATGAACGTGGTAATTACTACGACAGTGTTGGCTTGCGTGACCTTGCTCGTTTGGATTTCAACCAATCATTGCAGTTGAACCCAGCTCAGCCAGATATATTTAATCTTCTCGGCGTTTACTTTACTCAGGTTGGAGAGTTTGATGCGGCATACGAAGCATTTGATTCAACACTCGAACTTGCACCAGATAACTCTTACGCAGAGCGCAATCGGGCGATAGCGCTATACTACGGCGGTCGTATTGATTTGTCCTTAGAAGATATGACCAAGCATTATCAAGAGATGCCAAGCGATCCATTTCGCGCATTGTGGTTATACATCATTGAAGCGGATCAAAACCCTGAGCAAGCAAAAGCAAACCTTCAGCAGCGTTACCAACAAGATCGCAGTGAAGAATGGGGTTGGGTGTTAGTCGCTCTTATGCTGCGCGATGTTTCTGATGAAGCGGCTCTTGCTGCGATTATGGATGGGACGCGAGAAAACTATCGCCTTGCTCAGCGATTGACGGAAACCTATTTTTATCTCGGTAAACGTCATCAATTGGAAGGTGACATCGCCAGCGCGATTTCGTTGTATAAGCTCGCCATTTCGTTGAATGTGTACGAGTATGTTGAGCATCGTTACTCTTTCTTGGAGTTAGCACAAATTTATGACCAACTTCAGCAAGATAGGTTGGCCAAGCTAAAAGCCGCCGAGCAACAAGAACAGCAATAATGATAAAGCCGCTTCCATAAGCGGCTTTTTTACGCTTGATGATTGAGATAACTCGCTTTAGAATAGTTAGCCTTGCTAACTAATTGGTGAATCTTTATGGCTTTAGAAGAGAGTTTGATCGATTTGGAGCGTTTTTGCGCCAAAGCTTGGCGTGTTTACGCTAAAGAAGATCCATTGTCTCATCTTAGCTTTAACGAATTTGATTACTTACGCGTAATTCAGGTGTTTCCTGAAGGCGTTCGTATTACTGATCTTGCTGACGAGTTACAGGTAACCAAACCTTCTGCCTCCAATATGGTGGTGCGTTTAGAAAAGAAAGGGTTAGTGAAGCGTATTGCTTGCAATGAAGATGCTCGCGCAAAGCGTGTCTTATTGACGGAAGAGGTCGCTGAAAAAATGTCTTTAGAACAAATTGTTTATAAGGATATTTCGGATCAAATGATGCTAAAGCTAAACGAACAAGAAGCCAAACAATTGCAGTCGCTACTCAATAAAGCGCTTGGAAATTAATTCAAAAATTCATTTATTTAACTATTTAGTTAGCTTTGCTAACTATTGGTGAGAATCATGCAAAACTCCATTTATAAACAGTTTTGGAAATATACCATTCCAACTGTCGCAGCCATGTTGGTCAATGGGCTGTACCAAGTCGTCGACGGTATTTTTATTGGCCGTTACGTCGGCGCTGACGGATTGGCGGGCATCAATGTCGCTTGGCCAGTGATTGGTAGCATTCTGGGAATAGGGATGATGGTTGGTGTGGGAACGGGAGCCCTGACTTCCATCAAGCAAGGAGAGCAAGATCAACAAGGTGCGAAACGGGTCTTAACCACAGGCTTGCTATTTTTGTTGGCCCTGATGCCTATTGCCGCAACGATTCTATTTTTCTTTGCTGATGACTTTATTCGTTGGCAAGGCGCTCAGGGGCGAGTGTACGAGTTGGGCTTGCAATATCTCCAGATACTAATCGTCGCGTGTATTTTTTCACTTGGCTCTATTGCGGTTCCATTCTTGCTACGTAACGACAACAGCCCTAACTTAGCTACAATTTTGATGGTGATAGGTGCAATCATCAATATTGTGTTGGACTATGTTTTCATTGCTTGGATGAACTGGGAGCTAACAGGAGCGGCTATTGCGACCGCATTGGCACAGATGGTTGTCACCGTGCTAGGTGTGGGCTACTTCTTCTCTTCTAAAGCGAAGTTACGTCTAACATTTAGAGAGTTGAAAGTGCAATTGGATGCTATTCCTAAAATTGTGCTTATCGGGACATCCAGCTTTTTTATGTACGCTTATGGATCTACGATGGTAGCTCTGCACAACGCATTATTCGCACAATACGGCAGCCCGCTTTTGATCGGCGCTTACGCCATTTTAGGCTATATCGTGACGGTCTATTATCTCGTGGCGGAAGGCATTGCCAATGGTATGCAGCCTTTGGTGAGCTACAACCATGGCGCACGAAATCAAGATAACATTCGTAAGTTGCTACAAATTGCCATGGGGACATCGGTTTTAGGTGGTGTTGTGTTCGTGGTATTGATGAACCTTTTCCCGTACCAGCTCGTATCCGTCTTTAATGAAGCGGATCAGCAGCTTATCGAAAGTGCTGTGGTGGGAATTCGTCTCCACATGTTCGCACTGTTTCTGGATGGTTTCTTAGTGGTAGCAGGGGCTTACTATCAATCGGTCAACAAAGGCAGTAAGGCGATGTTTGTGACGGTAGGTAATATGCTTATTCAACTGCCGTTCTTGTTCATCATGCCAAAACTGTTGGGTGTGACAGGCATTTGGATTGCATTCCCGCTATCCAACATTGCGTTAAGTCTGGTTGTGATGAGTATGCTTTGGCGTGATATCAAAAAGTTGATGGTGGATAGGCCAGTAGAACCGAGCATCCAAGCGTCTTAAGTTGGTAGCAGAAAAGCGAGGCTAGTGCCTCGCTTTTTACTTTGTCGGAAGAGTTAAATGTTCTTCACTTCTAAGCCAGCCAATTGATGCCAGTAACCGTTGCATTGGCGGCTTGATAGTTTGTCTGGGTTTGAGCCTTGCTCGTTAGAACGGAAGCGATCCAATTCTGAGAAGGTACTTACGCCTAATGGACTCAAGCGAACGACATCAACGAGTCCTTGCATGCTTGGCAGATCGTTGATCAGGTTGTAACAGTAGCCCGATTGCGTTTGGATGCCATTCAAGTTGAAGACTTCTTGCCCCTCTTGGCTGCTTACTTGGATACCGGTTGGGTATTTGATGCAGCAAGTTTCGCAATCATCCTTCGCTTTATTTTCTGCACGCGCCGTGAAGCAGCGAGCCGAGTAGGCTAATGGCAAATAGCCGTGGCTAAAGACTTCGACTTCGAATTTGTTACGAATCCCTAAGTCTTCACATTGTGTCAGAGTATCGCTTAGCCATTCACGAGATAGCTCAACCGGCATACACCAACGAGTCATCCCTTGTTTTAAAAACAGGTTCAGGGTGTATGCGTTGTAAGTGTTAATTGCTGGGCCAACGACAAATGGGACTTTGTGTTCAGACGCCAGTTGAACTGCGGACACGTCATTTGCTTCAATCGCAAAGTCACCATTATCGATATACTTCTTCATGATATTGACTTCGCTTGGTGCTTCCAACAATGCCATGGTGGAAAGCACCACTTGCTTACCGGATGCCGATAGGTCTTTGGCAATATCGAACCAATGAGCAGGTTTCATCTCGCGACGTTTTGAACAAACGGTTTCACCCAAGTAGATAATGTCTGCCGAGCTTTCTTTTGCTTGTAAGTAAAATGCTTCGATATCTTGTTTTGGCCAAAAGTACAGCAGTGGGCCAAGTGCGTATTTCATTGAATTTTCCATCTTAACCTCTACTGCCATTTACGGTGGTATGCACCCAGCGTGGTTTGCGTACCTTCAGAAACGTTAGCCAGTGCGGCATCCCAAGCTGCTTCGACTTGGTAAGCTTCTGGGTTTGCTTGGTAACGATCAATTGCTGCGCGCCAAGTGCGAGTAACTTGCTCTACATAGGCAGGGCTGCGTTGACGGCCTTCAATTTTTACCGACGCTACGTTTGCTGCAAACAGTTCAGGAAGCATAGAGAGAGTATTTAAACTGGTTGGTTCTTCCAGCGCGTGGTAACGTTTTTTCTCGCCTTCAATTTCAGCTTCAAAGCGGCCTTTACAAAGCGTTGGATAGCCTGCGTTTTCACCCGCGCAGTAACGGTCGATCAAAATGTTGTTTAATCGAGACTCCAAGCCTTGTTCAGTTTCTTGCCAGCGCACGTATTTCGCTGGAGAGCAGGCTCCGACCGTATTTGGTGATTCACCCGTCATGTAAGACGACAAGTAACAACGACCTTCAGACATGATGCACAGACTGCCAAACGCAAATACTTCCAGCTCGACATCACTGGTGATGTTACGCGACAGTTGTTTCACCTGATGAATGGACAACACGCGAGGCAATACCACACGTTTAACGTTGAAGTTTTGCTTGTAGAAATCAATCGCAGCTACGTTGGTAGCAGAAGCTTGCACGGAAAGGTGCAGCTCAAGCTCAGGGTATTTGCGAGCAGCGTACTCAAGAACAGCAATGTCAGCGACAATCAGTGCATCTACGCCCAATGCCGCTGCGTTATCGACGGCGTTCGTCCAGCGTTCAAAACCGTTTGGATGAGCAAAGGTATTGAGTGCAACGTGGATCTTTTTGTTGTGGTCATGCACATATTGCACGGCCTTTTCTAGTTTTTTACCGTTAAAGTTAAGACCAGCAAAGTGACGCGCGTTGGTATCGTCTTTGAAGCCGATGTACACGGCATCTGCACCGCAATCAATCGCGGTTTTTAGCGCAGGCAGGTTACCCGCAGGACACAAGAGTTCCATATGCTCACAATCATAGAGAAGGAAAAGGTGCCCGCATTTTATGAAGAATTATGAATAGCTAATTTGACCTAAGTTAGGTTTAGCTCAATAAACTCAATATTTACCCCTTGAGAGTAGGGGTAAAGGTTTGATTTGACGAAGTAGGGGGATCAGTTTTTGTGGCGGCGGTTTTGCACAAACAACTCTTCGATTTCATGTTTTGGCTGAGGTCGGTAGAAATGAAAACCTTGAATCGAGTTACATTGAAGGTTGGAAAGCAAAGTAGCTTGCTGATGCGTTTCTACGCCTTCTGCAACGACCGTTAGTTCCAAAGATTTGCCCAAGTTGATGATGTTCTCGATGACGGTCACCTGTTTTGGCAGGGCGTCAATGTCATTAATGAATGCTCGGTCGATTTTTAGTTCATCAATCGGGAAACGAGCTAAATACGACAGTGACGAATACCCAGTTCCAAAGTCGTCGATCGATAAAGCAAAGCCCAGCTTTTTAATCGCATTCAGCATTTGCAGCGTATGTTCGCTGTCACTCATCACCGCGCTTTCCGTTAGCTCAAACGTGATGCAACTTGGATCAAGTTCGGTTGTGCGCAGCAGCTTCTCCATAAAGTCGATCAACTGAGGGTTGCCAAACTGTTCTGGAGACAAGTTGATCGCGACGCGACCCGGCAAAATGCCTTGTTGTTTCCAGCGTTTTACGGTGTTGAATACATCACGCATCACCACGCGACCCAGATGCTCAATCAAACCTGCTCGTTCCGCCACAGGAATAAATGATCCTGGGCTAATGTAGCCCTCAACCGGATGTTTCCAACGTACTAAAGCCTCTGCGCCATTGATACTGAAATCGCGGGCGTTCACTTTGGGTTGATACCAAACTTCAAGACCATTTTGCTGCAGGGCTTTTTGCAGTTCGATTTCGAGCCACAAACGCATACGCGCTTCTTTGTTCATTTGGTCATTGAATTTGATCAGACGGTTTCGTCCGCGATCTTTGGCTTCGTACATCGCGGTATCGGCGTTTTGTAGCAAGATACGAGCATCCTGCCCATCTTCCGGATAGCGGACGCTACCAATTGAGCAGGCAAGACGTTTACTGAAATGGTGCAGATCAAAAGGTTGGTTTATCAAAGAAATAATGCGATCTGATAACACTTCTGCCATGCGCGAGTTTTCTGGCTCAGGAAGGATGATGCCGAACTCATCACCGCCAAGATGGCCGATGATCGCTTGGTTTGGCAGCAGTCGTTTTAAACGCGCAGAAACTTCTTGGATGACTTTGTCACCAATGTGATGACCCAGCGAGTCATTAATGTTCTTAAAGTTATCGATATCGAGGTAAAACACCAATAGCGGTGTTTGGCTTTTGATCAGTTGCTCTAGGCGCTTGGTGAAACCAAATCGGTTATACAGTTTGGTTAAAGAGTCGATATGAGAATCTTCACTGGAGGCTGACGACAGGTGTTTTGGTGTGTCATCCGCATCTTGGATAAGAATAATTTGAGATTCACTGCCTAGAATTGCCGTCGAGTCCGCATGCAATTGGACTTTGCGCTCAAATCCGCAACGCGCGCTAGTCAGGCAAACAAACGGTTTGTCCGAAATAAGCGTGCTGAGTCGGTGACTGAAAACTTTTTTGGTGTTTTCGTCGATGAACAAGCGAGAGAGCTCTTCACCGAGCAGCTCGTGAGGGGAGTTAAGCCCAAGCAGACGAGCCGAGGCAGGGTTTGCTGAGATGATGATGTCATCTTCAATCAGCAGCAGGCCATCGGGCAATAGTTGGGTCAGCTTGGCAAATTTGTTTTCGGCTTCTTCCAGAGAGCGGACAAGAATTTGCTTTTCGGAGGTGTCGACGGCGTGAAACACTACGAAACGTACCTCGTTACCTTCATACACTGGTGACAAACTAAAGTGAAGGCTGGTCTCTAAATCGGTTTCATCTAAGGTAATTTCAGCTTCGACATGCACGCCTTTGAATGCGCGTTGGTAGTAAGGTGCCAGCTTCTTATAAAACTGCTCACCTAGCACCTGGCAATCGTTTAACCCGATGATTTCTTCATGATTTAAGCCTGCAATATCGCAATAGCGGTCACTCACCATTCGATAATTGTGTTTTTTATCAAGAATGGCAAAAAAGAAAGGGCTATTTGAGGTTAGCGTGGCAAACCAATGTTGTAATTGCTGGGAAGGCATTAGGGTATTACCGATCTCCAATGAGCCAGATTAATTCGTCCGTGTAATCAAAAGCGCTACCCTGGCGAACATGCCGCCGTGCTTCTCAAGCCTGCATAGTGAGTCATTTTTAAGTGGTTGACTCGGCTTTATTCTGTGACTTGATATCACGAGGATACGCTCGGATAACTATAACTTTGAAAATACGGTTATTAAAGCGTTTATCAAGCTGTTCGCATCAATAATACACGTAAGGTCAAAAAACGACACGTTAGTGGACAATAAACCACCAACTGAAAACAAACAGTTTATTGATACATAACAGGTATCGCGGTGGTGCGATTGCGTAATATGAGCGACCTAATGACAAAGTAACGGATAATGAACGTGTTAAACAAGATTCGCAGTCAACTAGTAAAGAACGCAGCCAACATTTTGCGTTCTCCAGTCCAGTTATTACCACAAACAGTTCAACAAAAAGCCTTGCTTGAAGGGCTGAAAATGGTATTCAAAGAAGCGTTAGAAGATGGCGACTTTGAATTCCTTGAAGACAAGTGGTTAAAAGTTGCGATTAAAGACTTGAACTTAGCATGGTACATCAGCTATCAAGATGAAAAATTAGTCGTCGCTGAAAAACCAGTTCAGGAAGATGTGAGTTTTAGTGGTAATCTAAACGACCTAGTACTGATTGCTGGTCGTAAAGAAGACCCTGATACACTGTTCTTCCAACGTCGCCTTTCAATTGAAGGTGACACTGAGCTTGGCTTAGAAGTGAAAAACTTGATGGACAGTGTCGACTTAGAGCAGTTACCAAAAGCAATGCAAGTAGCGTTGAACCAACTGGCTGACTTTGTCCAAAAAGGGGTTCAAGAGCCTGCACAACAACCCGGAGTAGCGAATGCTTATTCGAACTGAAGCCCCTGCGGACATTCTGACCATTGACCGCCTATTGAAACATGCGTTTCCAACCGATGCAGAAGCCAACTTGGTGATGCGTTTACGTGAAAACGGCAAGCTGACCTTGTCGCTGGTGGCGTGTACGGATGAAGGTGAGGTAATTGGCCATGCTTTATTTAGCCCAGTTACATTAAATGGTGAAGATTTGTCGTGGCAAGGGCTTGCACCATTGGCTGTTCATGAGGACTATCGCCGTCAAGGCATTGGAGCTGAACTCATTAAAGAAGGTTTCGAATCTCTGCGTGATTTCGGTTATCCAGTCTGTGTCGTGTTGGGTGAACCTAACTACTATGCACGACAAGGTTTCGAAGCTGGTGAAGAGATGGGCTTTGAATGCGCTTGGGAAGTGCCTGAAGGTGCGTTTCGAGTAGCTGAACTCGTCGAGGGCCAATGTGCAGGACGTTCTGGACGCATTGATTACGCGCCTGAGTTCTCAGAGCTTTAAATGCTGAAACAGCCCGCTGAAATAGCGGGCTGTTTGCTTTTCATCAGTCAATCGACAAGCATGACGTTTATTGAGCGTTTTTGGTTCTTTTTTTGCCCCAGATTTCGACTTTTGCTTTTTTGCTGACACCCAACACGTCGAGCTTCATGTTTCCCCAACTGCTGTATTTCATTTCAAGGTGCTTAAGTTTCGCGTCCTCCGCTCCTGGTAGTGTCCAAGCTCGCGTTGACATTCCGTTGGTGAGCGTGCCCATTGATGTGAGTTTTTTCTCGCTGCCGTCGGTCATGGTGACTTTGATGTCTTTTAAATCGACGGTGCCTTGAATGCACTTTATTTTGATTTTACTGAAGTTACGGTTTTTGAGCAGACTATTTGGCGTAACGGTGTCTGTCTCCGTTTGGAAGTTGACGGTCTTGGTTGCGATCAGCTCCCAGTCATCATTATTGCTGCTCGCAAATGTGGAAAAACTGATGGTCGCTACCATCATCACAGTAAAGAGTGATTGGAAAAGCTTCATAACACCTCTGACTTTTTGATAGGATTGCCTCGTTCAAACAGGTGACGAAAAATGTCAATTAACGAGAAACAGTATTTACACGAAATGGGAATCACCTCGTGGGAGTTGATTCACCCAGAAAGGTTGGCAGGCTATCAACCGCCAACTATAGATTTGCCAAGTTCTTGCAAACTTCTGCTGGTCTCATCCATCTGTCCTACGAATGAGACAGCGATACTGTTCGAGAAGATACTTAAAAGTATGAAGTTAACGCTTGAACAAGCCATGCATATCGAGCCTGAGCGCCTTGCAATGCTTGGTGAACATCAGTTGGAGTGGGTATGGTTTGCAGGCTGTGAAAGTAACAGCATGGAAAATGCTAAGCAGCTAACCTCGCCGTTATTGCAAGACATTGATGGCAACAATGAACAAAAACGCGCACTTTGGCAGCAAATTTGTTCTTACTCGTAACGTTTGTAAAAGATCGAATACCAAGCTCTATTGTGGCGCGGTATTTCGACCTAATAGGTTAAATCATGACGATTGAAATTCTCCCAATGTGCAGTGAGCATGTGGAGCAAGTTTGGCAAATTGAACAGCAAGCGCATTCTCACCCATGGGCAGAGTCGTTAGTGCGCGATTTGTCGAGTCGCGGTGCGTGCCATCACGTGATGGTCGAAGACGGCTCGGTAGTTGGCTACTTTTATGCACAAAATATTGTGGGTGAAGTGACGTTACTCAATATTGCGGTTGCCCCTGCGCTACAAGGAAAAGGCTACGGTCAAAAGTTATTGGATGCCTTTCTGAATCACTGTGAGCAAGCCAAAGCAGACAGCGCGTGGCTAGAAGTAAGAGAAAGTAACCATCCTGCGATTCATATTTATGAGCAAGCTGGTTTTAACGAAGTGGATCGTCGTTATGATTATTATCCAGCCAAAACAGGCAATGGAAAAGAAGACGCGATCATCATGAGTTATCTCTTCTTTAACTAGACGTACTACTCGGGAAGTTGCCCCTAAAGCAATAATAGGCGAGAATACCGCGCAAAATTGAATCTACAAAAAGCGTGTTTGCTTTTCAGCAGGCATTCAGACATCAAAGAAGACCAGTTTCATGTCAAATACACCTTTTCTAAGCGAAGTTTCTAAACGTAGAACGTTCGCTATTATTTCTCACCCGGATGCGGGTAAAACAACCATTACCGAAAAAGTCCTTTTATTCGGAAACGCGATCCAAAAAGCAGGTACTGTAAAAGGTCGTGGTAATGCACAGCACGCAAAATCTGACTGGATGGAAATGGAAAAGGAACGTGGTATCTCGGTAACCACTTCTGTGATGCAGTTCCCGTACAACGATTGCCTAGTAAACCTGCTTGATACTCCAGGGCACGAAGACTTCTCAGAAGATACTTACCGTACTCTAACGGCAGTTGACTCGTGTTTGATGGTTATCGATGCGGCGAAAGGTGTCGAGGATCGTACTCGTAAGCTAATGGAAGTAACACGTCTGCGTGATACGCCAATCGTAACTTTCATGAACAAACTTGACCGTGATGTTCGTGATCCAATGGAAGTATTGGACGAAGTAGAAAACGAACTGGGTATGATGTGTGCACCGATCACTTGGCCAATTGGCTGTGGTAAAGAATTTAAAGGTGTTTACCACATTCACCGTGACGAAACGATCCTTTATGAATCTGGCCACGGTCATGAAATTCAAGAAGTTCGCATCATCAAAGGTCTGGATAACCCTGAGCTTGATGAAAAAGTTGGTGAAAGCCTAGCGGCAAGCGTTCGTGAAGAGCTTGAGCTTGTAATGGGTGCATGTCCTGAGTTTGATAAAGAACTGTTCCTAACGGGTGAACTGACACCGGTTTATTTCGGCACTGCACTGGGTAACTTTGGTGTTGACCATATGCTAGACGGTCTGACTGAATGGGCGCCAGCGCCGAAAACGCGTCAAGCGGTTGAGCGTGATGTTGAAGCGACAGAAGACAAGTTCTCTGGCTTCGTATTCAAGATCCAAGCAAACATGGACCCTAAACACCGTGACCGTATCGCATTCATGCGCATCGTATCGGGTACTTACACTCAAGGTATGAAGATGAACCACGTTCGTCTAGGCAAACAAGTAAGTATCTCTGATGCGGTAACCTTCATGGCTGGTGACCGTTCACGAGCAGAACACGCTTACGCGGGTGACATCATTGGTCTGCATAACCACGGCACTATCCAAATTGGTGATACTTTCACGCAAGGTGAGTCACTGAAGTTCTCTGGTATTCCAAACTTTGCGCCTGAATTGTTCCGTCGTATTCGTTTGAAAGATCCATTGAAGCAGAAGCAGCTACTAAAAGGCTTGGTTCAGCTTTCTGAAGAAGGTGCGGTACAGGTATTCCGTCCACTGCAAAACAACGATCTGATCGTTGGTGCGGTAGGTGTGCTTCAGTTTGACGTGGTTGTGGCTCGCTTGAAGTCAGAATACAACGTTGAAGCAATCTACGAAGGCGTTAACGTAGCGACAGCTCGTTGGGTTGAGTGTGGCGATGCGAAGAAACTGGATGAGTTCCAGCGTAAGAACCAAGCGAACTTAGCATTGGATGGTGGTGACAACCTAACGTACATTGCCCCAACTATGGTTAACTTGAACCTTGCAAAAGAACGCTTCCCAGACGTTGAATTCCGTGCGACTCGCGAGCACTAATCAACCGCCGCGTTAAAGCAACTAGATTTTAAAACGCCCTTGGCTATAGACTTAGTCAAGGGCGTTTTTATATAAGGAAGAAAAATGAACTGGTTCAAACGTGGGTTAAAGCGTTACGACGATTGGTGCAAACAAATGGGATTAACGCCCGATCAAAAACGCAGCTGCGTCCCATATCGAAAAGATCCTGCCCATCAAAACGAAGAGAAGGGCGAAGCTCTGTCTTTTTCTGACTCTCCGTCTGCTGGCGTCGATAAAAAGTCTCAAGATGAAGTTCTTTGATACGCACTGCCACTTTGATTTTGATGTGTTTCAAGATGACTTTGCGCATCAACTTGAGCTTGCTAAAACGCAAGGCGTCGCAAGAATTCTGATTCCTTCCGTCGGCCCGCAAAATTGGGCTCGTATTCAAACGTTGGCAGAGCAACACGCCAATTTGTATTACGCGCTCGGTTTTCATCCGTATTTTCTAGAAGATAACGTTGAGCAGCACCTTTCAGAACTAGAACGCTATCTCAACCAAAAATCGCCACAGTGTGTGGCAATTGGAGAGTGCGGACTAGACTTTGCAGTTAACGTAGATCCTGAGCTACAAGAAAGGGCGCTTGAAACTCAATTTGAGCTGGCAAGGCGTTTCAATCTTCCTGTCATTTTGCACAGCCGGAAAGCACACAATCGACTCATTCAAATGGTCAAAGCGGCGAAGTTACCTCGTGGTGGCGTTTTGCACGCGTTTGCTGGTAGTTATCAGCAGGGGATGGAGTGGGTCAGATTAGGTTTTTTCATCGGTGTTGGTGGAACCATTACCTATCCGAGAGCCCATAAAACTCGCGACGCGATTCAAAGATTACCACTCGAAAATCTAGTTATAGAAACAGATGCTCCAGATATGCCTATACTTGGTTATCAAGGGGAGCCGAATCACCCTGCCAAACTCATTCATGTATTCAATGAGCTCGCAGAGTTGCATAGTGTGCGAAAGCAATCGATTGCCACTCAGCTGTGGGAAAATAGCAATTTTGCTTTCTCTATCTGTGAATAAAATCTAAAGATGTAGTCTGAAATAGAAAACGTTTCCCTTCTTATTGTGAGATAACTCACAAAGGTGGGTGAATCAATGATGAATCTTATAAGAAAGTGTGAGGGTGGCATTACTTTAATTGATTCTGCGTGAGTATAATTGCCCCCGCTTTATAGCTCCATTTTGTAACACGCCAATAAATAACTTATAAGGAAGTCATAAACTATGAGCCTGTTTATGAGCCTAGTCGGTATGGTAGTGCTTCTTGCTATTGCATTTGCATTTTCTAATAACCGTAAAGCTATCAATCTAAGAACTGTGGGTGGCGCATTCGCTATCCAATTCGCATTAGGTGCATTCGTACTTTATGTACCTTGGGGCCGTGATCTACTGAACGGTTTCTCTACTGGTGTTTCTAACGTTATCAACTACGGTAACAATGGTTCATCGTTCCTATTCGGTGGTCTTGTTTCTGACAAGATGTTCGAAGTATTCGGCGGCGGCGGTTTCATCTTCGCTTTCCGTGTTCTTCCTACACTGATCTTCTTCTCAGCACTGATTTCAGTTCTTTACTACGTTGGCGTAATGCAGTGGGTTATCAAGATTCTTGGTGGTGCACTTCAAAAAGCGCTTGGTACTTCTCGTGCGGAATCAATGTCAGCAGCAGCTAACATCTTCGTAGGTCAAACTGAAGCACCTCTAGTAGTTCGTCCATTCGTTCCAAAAATGACTCAATCTGAGCTATTCGCGGTAATGTGTGGTGGTCTAGCTTCTGTAGCTGGTGGTGTACTAGCAGGTTACGCATCTATGGGTGTTCCTCTAGAGTACCTAGTAGCAGCATCATTCATGGCGGCACCAGGTGGTCTACTGTTCGCTAAGATTCTTCACCCAGAGACTGATCAGCCTCACGAAGATATCGAAGAAGCAATGGACGGTGGCGACGACAAACCAGCTAACGTAATCGACGCAGCAGCGGGCGGTGCGGCTTCTGGTCTACAACTTGCGCTAAACGTAGGTGCAATGCTAATCGCATTCGTTGGTCTGATTGCTCTAGTTAACGGTATGCTAGGTGGCATCGGTGGTTGGTTCGGCATGCCTGAGCTAACTCTAGAACTAATCCTAGGTTACGCATTCTCTCCACTAGCATTCCTAATCGGTGTTCCATGGAACGAAGCAGTTGTTGCTGGTTCATTCATCGGTCAGAAACTAGTTATCAACGAATTCGTTGCTTACTTGAACTTCACACCTTACCTAGGTGACAGCGCTCAAGTAGTAGCAGCAACTGGTGAAGTAATGTCTGAGAAGACAACAGCTATCATCTCATTCGCACTATGTGGCTTCGCGAACCTTTCTTCTATCGCGATCCTACTTGGTGGTCTAGGTAGCCTTGCACCAAACCGTCGTTCAGATATCGCTCGCATGGGTATCAAAGCAGTTCTTGCAGGTACGTTGTCTAACCTTATGGCAGCGACAATTGCAGGCTTCTGCCTAAGCCTTGCAGCATTTTAATTAGAATCGGTTCTTAATATATAGACGCCGTTTTAAACCATGCCCTGTAGCAAGAGATTGCTGCGGGGCATTTTTCGTTTTTCAGGACCAAAATTTTTACGCTGAGTAAACCCAAGGCATTGGTTTACGCAGCGAATGGAATAGCGGCTTGGAAATTTTGAGATACAAACCGTTTGCGCTCTATTTGGTGCTACAGTTTTGCGGTGAATATCTATAATGTAGTAATCACGAGATCATGGTTACGATAACCACTTAATCATAGAGTGAATATTACATACTCGATGGGCAAATGAATTGCCCTGCAATATCAGATCTAATAGGCGTTTCGCTGTGTGATGTGATATTAAAGACACCGCAATCATAGATTGTTGTGCCATAGGCCAAACTGGTACTGTGCGGTGACAAGGATAGCAATTGGCATATGAATTTTTCGCTGTATATGCCGAGTCTTCAGGGAACCAAGTCCGTTCATAAATAGACTGTTTAGCCAATTTCTCACACTATCTCGACTTGTTGATTATAGTTAGAGAAGTGATGTGAGGCTGAGTAGTGAATTTTTTGAATATTGATCGGAGATAGAAATGAGCGATTTAAAAGCAGCAGCGCTACGTGCACTAAAACTTATGGACCTAACTACGCTGAATGATGATGACACTGATGCAAAAGTGATCTCACTATGTCATGACGCGAAAACAGCAGTAGGCAACACAGCTGCAATCTGTATTTACCCTCGCTTTATTCCTATTGCTAAGAAGACACTTCGTGAGCAAGGTACGCCAGAAGTTCGCATTGCAACAGTAACGAACTTCCCACACGGTAACGACGATATCGACATCGCTGTTGCTGAAACAAAAGCGGCTGTTGCTTACGGTGCAGACGAAGTTGACGTAGTTTTCCCATACCGCGCGCTAATGGCGGGTGATGAGAAAGTAGGCTTCGAACTAGTTAAGCAATGTAAAGAAGCTTGTGGTGATATCCTTCTTAAAGTCATCATCGAAACAGGTGAGCTTAAAGAAGAAGCACTCATCAAGAAAGCATCTCAAATCTGTATCGAAGCAGGTGCTGACTTCATTAAAACTTCAACTGGTAAAGTGCCAGTAAACGCAACACCAGAATACGCTCGCATGATGCTTGAAGTTATTCGCGACATGGGTGTTGCAGAAACTGTTGGTTTCAAACCAGCAGGTGGTGTGCGCACTGCTGAAGACGCAGCTGCATACCTAGCAATGGCTGACGAAATCCTAGGTGACAACTGGGTTGATGCTCGTCACTACCGTTTTGGTGCGTCTAGCCTGCTAACCAACCTACTAAATACATTAGAAGTATCGGACGACGTCGCTGATCCAACAGCGTACTAATTCCAATAATACGTCTGAACGGTAGCACCTAAAAGGGTGCTACCAAACCTCTTCTATCCTACTACAACCATGGCTCAAAAGAGCTTGGGAGGCACTAATGTATTTACCACAAGAAATCATTCGTAAAAAACGTGACGGCGAAGTCCTAACAGCCGACGAAATCAACTTCTTTATTCAAGGCGTAGCGAACAACACGGTATCTGAAGGTCAGATTGCGGCGTTTGCTATGACGATTTTCTTTAATGAAATGACCATGGATGAGCGCATCGCCCTAACGTGTGCAATGCGTGATTCAGGCATGGTTATCGACTGGAGCCACATGAACTTCGGTGGTCCAATTGTCGACAAACACTCAACCGGTGGTGTGGGTGACGTAACTTCTCTGATGCTTGGCCCTATGGTGGCAGCATGTGGCGGTTTCGTACCTATGATCTCTGGTCGTGGCCTTGGCCACACAGGCGGCACGCTAGATAAACTTGAAGCGATTCCTGGCTACAACATCACACCAACGAACGAAGTTTTTGGTCAAGTAACCAAAGATGCGGGTGTGGCGATCATCGGTCAAACGGGCGATCTTGCTCCGGCAGATAAGCGCGTGTACGCGACTCGTGATATCACGGCTACCGTAGACAACATCTCACTGATCACGGCATCGATCCTGTCTAAGAAATTGGCAGCGGGTCTGGAATCTCTAGTGATGGACGTAAAAGTCGGTTCTGGCGCATTTATGCCAACTTACGAAGCGTCTGAAGAGCTAGCAAAATCTATCGTTGCTGTAGCAAATGGTGCAGGCACGAAGACTACGGCGATCCTTACGGACATGAACCAAGTACTGGCTTCTTCTGCGGGTAACGCGGTGGAAGTTCGTGAAGCGGTTCGTTTCCTAACAGGTGAATACCGCAACCCGCGTCTACTTGAAGTGACGATGGCATCATGTGCTGAAATGCTCGTGCTTGGCAAACTGGCTGAGAACACAGACGACGCACGCGCGAAACTGATGGAAGTGCTAGACAACGGTAAAGCAGCAGCTTGCTTTGGCAAAATGGTTGCGGGTCTTGGCGGTCCAGCTGACTTCGTAGAAAACTACGACAACTACCTAGAAAAAGCAGAAATCATCAAGCCAGTTTACGCGACAGAAACAGGTATTGTCTCTGCAATGGACACGCGTGCTATTGGCATGGCTGTGGTTTCTATGGGTGGCGGTCGCCGTGTTGCAACTGATGAAATCGACTACGCGGTAGGTTTTGATAACTTCATCCGATTGGGTGAAGTTGCTGATAGCGATAAACCTCTAGCAGTTATCCACGCTCGCAGTGAAGAGCAGTGGGAAGAAGCGGCAAAAGCACTACGCAGTGCAATCAAAGTGGGTGGTGAATATACACCAACTCCAGAGGTTTACCGTCAAATTCGTGCAGAAGACATCTAAAAGATTAAGTAATTACATAAGGCCTACTCAACCATAATAATTCGCCGAGTGGGCCTAAGGAAAGAGCAATGAAAAGAGCATTTATTTTAGTACTAGACTCATTCGGTATCGGTGCAACTGCTGATGCAAAAGAATTTGGTGATGTAGGTTCAGACACTCTAGGTCATATCGCTGACCAGTGTGAAAAAGGCTTAGCAGATAACGACAAACGTCAAGGCGCACTCCGCCTTCCAAACCTATCTAAGCTTGGTCTGGCGATGGCACACAAAGAATCAACAGGTCGCTTTGCTCCTGGCCTAGACGCTGATGCAGAAATCATCGGTGCTTACGGTCACGCTGCTGAGCTTTCTTCTGGTAAAGACACTCCGTCTGGTCACTGGGAAATTGCTGGCGTACCAGTTCTGTTTGACTGGGGCTACTTCACAGATAAAGCAAACAGCTTCCCTAAAGAGCTGACTGACCGCATTCTTGAGCGTGCAGGTCTAGATGGCTTCCTAGGTAACTGCCACGCATCTGGTACTCAAGTTCTTGATGACCTTGGTGAAGAACACATGAAGACTGGCCAACCAATCTTCTACACTTCTGCGGACTCTGTATTCCAAATCGCATGTCACGAAGAGACATTCGGTCTAGATCGTCTACTAGAGCTTTGCCAAATTGCTCGTGAAGAACTAGAAGATTACAACATCGGCCGTGTAATCGCGCGTCCATTCATCGGTCCTGGTAAAGGTCAATTTGAGCGTACGGGTAACCGTCGTGACCTATCTGTAGAGCCACCATCAGCAACGGTTCTGCAAAAGTTAGTCGAAGAGAAACAAGGCAATGTGGTTTCTATCGGTAAGATTGCAGACATCTACGCAAACTGCGGTATCACCAAGAAAGTGAAAGCGACAGGTATTCCTGCATTGTTCGAAGCAACGCTAGAGCAAATCAAAGAAGCAGGTGATAACACCATCGTATTCACTAACTTTGTTGATTTCGACTCAGCTTACGGCCACCGCCGTGATGTGGCGGGTTACGCTGCGGCGCTTGAGTACTTTGATGGTCGCATCAACGAAGTGCTCGAACTGATGGGTGAAGATGACGTGCTAATCCTAACGGCTGACCACGGTTGTGACCCAACATGGCCAGGTACTGACCATACTCGTGAGCACATTCCAGTATTGGTTTACGGTCAAAAAGTGCCAGCTGGCTCTCTTGGCCGCCGCGAAACGTTCGCAGATATCGGCCAAACATTGGCGAGCTACTTCGGTACTTCTCCAATGGATTACGGTAAGAATTTCCTATAATTAGGATATTAAAAACTAGGAGCTGAATGCTCCTAGTTTTATGTTTGCAGTATGCAAGTACTGCTTGTCGGAAATGAGAATACTCTGGCTTACATCGCCTTAAGCGCGGAGCGCTAGAGAAAGGTTAAGGAAAAGAAAAATGGCAACTCCACATATCAATGCTGAAATGGGTGCATTCGCAGACGTAGTACTGATGCCAGGTGACCCGCTACGTGCAAAATACATCGCAGAAACCTTCCTTGAAGATGTTGTTCAAGTGTGTGATGTGCGCAATATGTTCGGTTACACAGGTACTTACAAAGGCCGTAAAATCTCTGTGATGGGCCACGGTATGGGTATCCCATCATGTTCGATTTACGCGACTGAGCTAATCAAAGACTTCGGTGTGAAGAAAATCATCCGTGTCGGTAGCTGTGGTGCGGTGAATGAAGACATCAAAGTACGTGATGTTGTGATCGGCATGGGCGCGTGTACGGATTCAAAAGTAAACCGCATTCGCTTTAAAGGCCATGACTTTGCGGCTATCGCAGACTACAAAATGGTTCGTGCAGCAGAAGATGCAGCAAAAGCACGTGGTATTGATGTGAAAGTCGGCAACCTATTCTCAGCGGAGCTTTTCTACACGCCAGATCCAGAAATGTTCGACGTAATGGACAAGTACGGCATTGTTGGTGTTGAAATGGAAGCGGCGGGTATTTACGGCGTGGCAGCAGAATACGGCGCAAAAGCTCTGACAATCTGTACGGTTTCTGACCATATCAAAACTGGCGAGCAAACCACATCAGACGAGCGTCAAACAACATTTAACGACATGATGCTAATCGCGTTAGATTCAGTATTGCTAGGCGACGCAGAATAAGCGACAAAGATTCGTCTTCGCTTTCAAGAACTAAAAAAACAGCCCGCTCAAAGCGGGCTGTTTTTTATTTGAAGTTGGCTGTTGGAATTACTTGGTCAGCAGCAAGTTTTCGGCTTTTTTACGGCGGATCGGCTGTCTACGTAAAATCATAATAAACAACATGCCACACACAAAACTCATCAAGACCATCATATACATGTAACGATCACTCTTACGATAATGGTGATCAGAAATCGCCGTCACTCGGCCTGTCTCAAACGTCACACGTACAAAACCAATCACAGCACCATCAGCTAGGACAGGCTCGACCAATTGCTGGCGACCAATAGATGCGGTGGCCAGTGGGGTATCTAATCCTAGGACTTCACGAACAGACAGCGCCTCGTCACTCGATGCTAATCGCACACCTTGTGAGTCATAAATCGTGGCATCAAATACCAAACGGTCTTGCGCGAGCTGGTTGGTCAGCTTGAGCAATCGCTCTTGGTCTTTGGTTAATATCATTTCGCTGGCAGACAAAGATGCCTGCGAGATCAAAACCTTGGTGAGTGTTTCAAGCTGCTGCGCTTGAATCTTCTCGTTGCCCTTACTGATCACAACACTGTTTTTGATGGTGATGAATAACATCACGCACAGTAGGATTAGTGCCAGAATTCGCAGGGCATTCCTTACTGAGAACAAGGATTCACTCATGCTCTTTACTCATCCATTTAAAACAAAACAAAGACTTGCCTTTTTAGTTTGTTGAGGTAACGTTTTAGCAAAGTCATAAGGGATTATATACATGGACGCGTCAAAAAGCTTGCCTATCAGAAAACATACGACACTTTTAAACCGACTGCCCGAAACTCGATTTGCTACCCAGTTAGATAAAGCGAAAGCGAATTGGATCGTTTTTGCTGAATATCTTTCCCCTCGCCATTTTGAAGATATCGACTTCTTTACTGGTTTCTATAACCCGGTGTTAGAAACATGGAAAGTCGGTCAGTATGAAGTAGCATTGATGGCGGGCGAATTAACATCTAAACACGAAACCATCTTAAAAAGCCTCAACATTGATTATGCTTCTCTGAATGAAGTGCCGGATCTCTCTGCGCCTGGTTTAGTGGTGTTCGATATGGATTCCACAGCGATTCAAATTGAATGTATTGATGAAATTGCCAAACTGGCTGGAGTAGGGGAAGAAGTCGCCGAAGTAACTGAACGTGCGATGCAAGGTGAGTTGGACTTTGAACAAAGCTTGCGTCAAAGGGTTGGTAAACTAAAAGGAGCAGATGAAGCGATTTTAGAGCAAGTGCGTTCTGAGCTTCCATTCATGCCAGACTTTGAAGCGTTGATTGCGACCTTTAAAGCGCTCGGTTGGAAAACCGCCATTGCATCTGGTGGGTTCACGTATTTCTCTGATTACATCAAAGAGAAAGTCGGTCTGGACTTCGCTCGTTCAAATCAGCTTGAGATCATTGACGGAAAGTTAACTGGGCAAGTGATTGGTGACGTGGTATCTGCGCAAACCAAGTCCGATATTTTGGTTGAACTGGCGGATGAATACGAAATTGAACAGCATAATACCGTTGCCGTTGGTGATGGTGCCAACGACTTAGTGATGATGTCCGCCGCAGGCCTTGGTATTGCCTACCACGCGAAACCTAAAGTAGAGGCACAGGCACAAACCTCGGTGCGTTTTGCTGGGTTAGGTGGGGTGCTCTGTATTTTGTCTGGCGCGCTCGTGAAGCAGCAAAAAATCAGTTGGAAAGCGAAGCCTTAATAGAATCAGAAAGAAAAACACCGCCTATCTTGGCGGTGTTTTTTATTCCGTTAGTTCAAGTCGCACGACGACTTCTTCGGTGATGTCTTCAAACTCGCTGTAGCCAACCAAAGCCGTCAGCTCCTTTTCTAGTTTACTGGCTTGATGAACGCCAAACTGAGTAAGGTCACTCAAGTCCTGTCGTAGCAGCGACGTCATAGGATCAAAAATGGGTGCGGTAGACATTCGAAAGACATAGAAATCGCCCATCATGCGCGCTTTTTTGATGAACTGAATTCGCTCTTTCACGCTATTAAATTCTTGGTGCAGTTTGGATTCGATAGCAGTGATCTTGTTGCCGATTTTCGCCGTACTAATGTAGATGTCTTGGTGTCTTGCTTGTGCTCCGTCGACACGCTTAATTGGTTCTGCGATCAGCGTGCTAGAGCGGCCTTTAAAAATTGGCTCTAAAGAGAATTTTTGATCGTGACCTAAGCGCGCAAACAACTCAATGTGTTTTGGCAACGGCAGGTTCACTCCAACCACCGGAGTTTTTAGTGCCGACGCTGTACTTTTGCTGATAAAGATGGGTGTGCTTAACGTCCTTGATAGCAAAACGCTGTGCAGTCTTTCCAGTAATGCATTGCTTGGCAACATCTCTTTTTGTGGGATCAGCTTATCTTGGTTGTGTTCAATGATGCTGTTGAAGAAAGCGATCACACGGATCGTTTTGCTGTTTTCATCAATAACCAATTGTACGCTGCAACCGTCAGGGCTGACTCGAATAACGCGATATGGAACGGCCATGAGAGGCAGCTTTTTATCGTAAAGTTGTAACTCACGAAAGTTAACTTGCACTTCTTGTCCCGAGCGTAACATCGTTGGTTCATCTAAACGAATCCCTAAGCCTCGCTTAGAAATATCAACGGTTGAACCTGCTGCTTTTAACTCACCCGAACTGAGTTCAAGCGGCGTTTTGAATCGATAGCGTGGTTCTTTACGGCGCGATTGAGCATCGAAATAGATACCTTTAGGGTTGCCAGTGATTTTTCGAGGATGACGAAAGGCATTTAACGTGTTGGCTGGCAAACGCGGCTTTTCTGTTAATAGGTAATCTTGCCCCGACTTTTCGTCAGCGATTTCTTGCAAAATGCCGATATGAGTCAGTGACTGAGAGGTTTCGGCTAACTCTGGAGAGAATAGTGCGAGATCTTCTTTCTCTTGCTCAGATAACTCAAAAATAGAAATTCGAAACGCACGCCAACTTTCACGCTTAGCCCCTAAATGCCAAAACAGCTGGCGTTGTTCGCGAGTCGCTTCGGGTCTAAGCATCGAGTAGAAGTACGTTTTGTTTTCATGTTCATGAGTAAACGAGTACAAAACGTTACTGGTGCCTTTCACGCCTTGTTTGATCAAAGATGCGACGCGTTGCTCGTTAAACAAGGAGCCAAACACTTGTTGATTTCTCTCATCGTGCCAGTACTGCCACAACTTTTGGTTGTTTGGTGTCAGCATCGCTAGCTTGAGTTCGTTACCATCAAAAAACAGTGGTAAGTTGCTCGTGTGTTTGAGTGCAATGTGCTCATAACCGCGTGTGCGTGCACGAATGATTTTATCTTGGTTGTCATGACGTGCGCGTTTGGCGGCACTGTTTAATGCTTCGTCGATGACGCGCGCAACGACATTGGTTTCCGTTAGACGAATGGTTCGTAGATAGCGCACGGCATCATTTTCATAGCAATCGTCCACGGCCAATACTCGATACGACAGTGGCTTTTCGATGCCCGCGACTTGCGACTTGCCTGCAAACTCGGTAAACGAAACGTGAATGATTTCACCAAGGTTGTATTTAAATGCGCTCGGGACTTTAAATTTTGCCCCAGAGCTCGACAAATCGATGCTTAATCCATGAAGGATTTGCCCTTTGGCGCGGCGAATTTCTACCTGCGACTGAACCTTCAAGCGCTTTTCTTGGCGTTTTAAGTCGTAACCGAGGTGAACCGGCTCTGCGAGAAAGGGGCTTTTAGGATCGGTTAATGAATGAGACTTTTCCTGTGTGGCGAGCTTGCTCATCACACGAAAGTTATTGCGCGTGTTGACCAGTGCTTCCCACATGCCTTCGGTGTAGGTGCCAAACTTCTTAATGTTCTTGTGATAAGCATTAAAAGCGACATCGTCCAACCAATGCGAAATGCCATCTAAAACATATTCACGACATTCGCCTTTGACGCGACCACGTAAATCAATGCTCTTCTTACATGGTGCCATAAGACGGTTCAGTTCCATCTTCACTAAGATTTTGGCCGACGGCGGCTCTTCCTCGGTCAATTGACCAAGGACAAAATCAAAGTCTTCAGAACCATAAACGGGAATGAGTCTTTCAGCGAGTGAGAGAATTTCAGATTGCTGCATTATTTCTGTTAGAGTATGTCGTTACTTTAATTTGTATCGACTAAGTAAAGTAAAACTTAAGTATATCAATAGTTCATTTCAGATTAGATCTGACTTGGCTGTGCTTGGTCACATTTGTAGAAAAAATCGAGGCATCATGGCGAAAGCAAAACGAGCGTATGTTTGTAATGATTGTGGCGCGGATTTTCCACGTTGGCAGGGACAATGTAATGCGTGTGGTGCATGGAATACGATCACAGAGGTGCGCATTGCTGCTTCGCCAACCGTTGCTCGTAATGAACGCTTAAGCGGTTATGCTGGTTCGGCGACAGAATCGAAAGTCCAAACCTTATCTGAAATCGATCTGCAAGAAGTGCCGCGATTCACTAGTGGTTTTAAAGAGCTCGATCGTGTGCTTGGTGGTGGTGTCGTACCTGGCGCGGCGATTCTTATAGGTGGTAACCCTGGCGCGGGCAAGTCGACGTTGCTTCTTCAAACTATGTGTACGTTATCAGGGCTGATGCCGACACTTTACGTTACGGGTGAGGAATCGCTTCAACAGGTTGCGATGCGTGCGTCTCGTCTTGGTCTGCCAAAAGAGCACCTGAAGATGCTATCAGAAACCAACGTCGATAAAATTTGCCAAATTGCAGAGAAAGAGCAGCCCAGAATTATGGTGATTGACTCGATTCAGGTTATGCACGTTTCTGATGTTCAATCGTCACCGGGCAGTGTTGCTCAGGTGCGAGAATCTGCGACGGCACTGACTCGATACGCAAAACAGAACAATGTTGCGGTATTTATTGTTGGTCACGTAACGAAAGATGGTACTCTTGCCGGCCCTAAAGTCCTTGAGCACATTATTGACTGTTCTGTCTTGCTTGATGGCGGAACAGATAGTCGTTTCCGTACACTGCGCAGCCACAAAAACCGTTTTGGTGCGGTAAATGAATTAGGCGTGTTTGCGATGACGGGGCAGGGACTGAAAGAAGTAAGTAACCCATCGGCGATTTTCCTTTCTCGTGGCGAAGAAGAGACGTCAGGATCTTCGGTCATGGTTGTGTGGGAAGGTACACGTCCTCTATTAGTAGAGATTCAAGCGCTGGTGGACTACTCGCAATTGGCAAACCCTCGTCGCGTAGCGGTTGGTTTGGAGCAGAATCGTCTCTCCTTATTATTAGCCGTACTGCATAAGCACGGTGGTCTGCAAATGGCTGATCAAGACGTGTTTGTGAATGTAGTCGGCGGCGTTAAGGTAACAGAAACCAGTGCGGATCTTGCTTTAGTGATGGCGTTACTATCAAGCTTTCGCGATCGTCCGTTGCCAAAAGATGTGGTGGTATTTGGCGAAGTTGGTTTAGCTGGCGAGATTCGTCCGGTACCGAGTGGGCAAGAGCGTTTGAACGAGGCGTTTAAGCACGGCTTCAAAAAGGCAATTGTCCCGGCTGCTAATATGCCAAAAGGTGGCATTCCGGGGATGCAAATCCACGGCGTTAAGAAGTTGTCAGAGGCTATTGAGGCTTTTGACGAGCTGTAATGCTGAAAAAGAATGGTATTTGTGGGCTCACAAACTGTTCATTCCGTCCTGAATATAGAACGAATAAAGTACATAAATCGCTATGTTTGACTATCCTTTGAGGACGGAAAATTCACGTTAAAATTTTTTTTCTTCCATCTGCACGCAAGGGTATCAGTATTGACAGAATGTGATATACTCTGCGCGCACTTTATACCTTATTAACAGAGTAAGACAATGACTGATTTATCAAAATACAGAAACATTGGTATTTTTGCTCACGTAGACGCGGGTAAAACTACCTCTACAGAGCGTATCCTAAAGCTAACTGGTAAGATCCATAAGATCGGTGACACTCACGACGGTTCAACTACTACTGACTTCATGGAGCAGGAAGCTGAACGTGGTATCACTATCCAGTCTGCAGCAACAACTTGTTTCTGGAACGATCACCGTCTAAACATCATCGATACTCCTGGACACGTTGACTTCACTATCGAAGTTTACCGTTCTCTAAAAGTACTTGACGGTGGTATCGGTGTATTCTGTGGTTCTGGTGGTGTTGAGCCTCAGTCAGAAACTAACTGGCGTTACGCTGACGAATCACACGTATCTCGTCTGATCTTCGTTAACAAACTAGACCGTATGGGCGCAGACTTCTACAAAGTTGTAGACCAAGTACAAAACGTTCTAGGTGCAACTCCTCTAGTAATGACTCTACCTATCGGTATCGAAGAAGATTTCGTAGGTGTTGTAGACGTACTAAGCCAACAAGCTTACGTATGGGACGAGTCTGGCCAGCCAGAGAACTACGAAGTTCAAGAAATCCCAGCAGACATGGTAGACAAAGCAGCTGAATACCGTGAAATGCTAATCGAAACTGCTCTAGAGCAAGACGAAGATCTAATGATGGCTTACCTAGAAGAAGGCGAAGAGCCATCTGTAGAAGACATCAAACGTTGTATCCGTAAAGGTACACGTGACCTAGCATTCTTCCCAACTTACTGTGGTTCAGCGTACAAGAACAAAGGTATGCAACTTATTCTTGACGCGGTAGTAGATTACCTACCATCGCCAACAGAAGTTGATCCACAGCCTCTAACTGATCCTGACACAGGTGAAGCGACTGGTGAAGTTGCAACTGTATCTGCAGACGAGCCACTAAAAGCGCTTGCGTTCAAAATCATGGACGACCGTTTCGGTGCTCTAACCTTCATCCGTATCTACTCTGGTAAGATGAAGAAAGGCGACACAGTTCTTAACTCTGCAACTGGTAAAACAGAGCGTATCGGCCGTATGGTTGAGATGCACGCAGACGAGCGTAACGAGATCGATTCAGCACAAGCTGGTGACATCATCGCTGTAGTTGGTATGAAGAACGTTCAAACTGGTCACACTCTATGTGATCCTAAACACGAATGTACTCTAGAACCAATGATCTTCCCTGAACCAGTAATCTCTATCGCTGTTAAGCCTAAAGATAAAGGCGGTTCTGAGAAGATGGGTATCGCTATTGGTAAGATGGTTGCAGAAGATCCATCATTCCAAGTTGAGACTGACGAAGAGTCTGGCGAAACTATCCTAAAAGGTATGGGTGAACTTCACCTAGATATCAAAGTTGATATCCTAAAACGTACTTACGGCGTTGAGCTAGAAGTAGGTGCTCCTCAGGTTGCTTACCGTGAAACTATCACTCAAGCAATCGAAGACAGCTACACTCACAAGAAACAGTCTGGTGGTTCTGGTCAGTTCGCGAAAATCGACTACCGTATCAAACCAGGTGAAGTTGGTTCAGGCTTCACGTTCAAATCAACAGTTGTTGGTGGTAACGTACCTAAAGAATTCTGGCCTGCAGTTGAGAAAGGCTTCGCTGGCATGATGGAAACTGGTGTTCTAGCTGGCTTCCCTACTCTAGACGTAGAAGTTGAACTATACGACGGTGGTTTCCACGCAGTTGACTCTTCAGCTATCGCTTACGAAATCGCTGCTAAAGGCGCATTCCGTCAGTCTATGCCTAAAGCTGGCGCGCAACTTCTTGAGCCAATCATGAAAGTTGACGTGTTCACTCCAGAAGATCACGTTGGTGACGTAATCGGTGACCTTAACCGTCGTCGTGGTATGATCAAAGACCAACAAGCTGGTACTACTGGCGTACGTATCAAGGGTGATGTACCTCTATCAGAAATGTTTGGTTACATCGGTACTCTACGTACAATGACATCTGGTCGTGGTCAGTTCTCTATGGAGTTCTCACACTACTCACCATGTCCAAACAACGTTGCTGAGCAAGTAATTGCTGACGTTAAAGAGCGTAACGCTAAGAAGTAATTCTTAAGTTAACTCTATGATTTTAAAGCCCCGCCTCGTGCGGGGCTTTTTATATCTATGGCCGAAAGTTGTTTGAAGAGTCATCAACGTTCATCTTTTAAGTTTGCTTTACTTTGATGCTGAGATGCTGGCTAACATTCATCACCGAACTTGGTCGTTCTCTTGCTGTTTAGCAAAACTCCTTTTGAAGTAAGACTGCTTATTTATCGAGATCGATAATTTCAAAATCTTGTGTCACTGACTTTTCAAATGTGTCTATCTCTTCTCTTAACCACTGGGCAAATAGTTGTGCTTTTGGTCGCTTCAAGTAACCCTTTGGTGCACATAGGTAGTACGCAAATCTAGGTTTTATCGCGATGTCGCCAATACGAACCAGTTTACCCGTCCGAAAATATTGATACGCCAAGCTGTGTTTGACGAGCGCTACGCCTTGCAGTGATAACGCGGCTTCCAACACTAAGTGCGAGCCACTGTATTTTAAAGCGGGCTTTGCCGCTGAGTGTCCAAGTCTTGCTAACCACATGTTCCAGTCGAGATCGGGCCAAACGTCTTCGATGAGCTCTGCTTTGCTCAAATCTTCGATGCTATAGATGCCATGTTCCTTCTGATACATCGGATGACATGCTGGGTAAAAGGCTTCGTCCATCAGCCACTGCGATTCTAAATTTGGGTATTTTCCTAATCCGTAGCGAACGCACAAATCTATCTGACTATCTTGAAAAGAGACAAGATCATTTGTGGGCTCTAGTAATAGGGCAATATCAGGATGACGTTGACGAAAGGCGGTGATTTTAGGCACCAACCAATGGTGGGCAAAGGAGGGCAGTGTTGATATTGAAAGGTGGTTCGGGTTTGGATCCTGGTTGACAAGACGTACGCCTTGCTGCAAATGGGCAAACCCTCTTTCTGCCTGAGTAAATAGCAGTTCCCCTTCTGGCGTCAGCACAATTTTTCTGTGTTGACGAACAAACAAGTCCGTCCCTAAAAACTCCTCAAGCTGACGAACTTGTTGGCTGATGGCTGCGGGGGTAACAAATAGATTCTTGGCTGCGGTTTTAAAACTGCCTTCCTTTGCTGCGATGAAAAAATAGTACAAGCCCTGTAATGGTGGCATCCGATCTTTCACATTAGCTTTCCTTAACTCAATGGCAGATTCTATCGTTTGAGGATATCAGCGTAGTCTCCGATTATTAACTGGTCAATATTGTAATAGGAAGCCGAAACATGGAAAACGTGACGCAAACTTGTGAACAAGTGATCCCAGTCAGTCGTCAGACTTGGTTACAGTTAATTTATTCTAAACTGGTAGTTTGGCGAAGGAACTATCGGACGCGCCGACACTTGAGGGACTTACCTGAACATTTGTGGGATGACATCGGATTAGAAGCGAATGAGATTCGTGATGAAGTCAGCAAACCATTTTGGAGAGAGTAGTTTGAAGCAAGAATAAAGAGCACTCCCCAATGGCTTTGAGGAGTGCTTTGCTTGGTTACAAGTCTTCTTCCCACAAGACTAATTCATCTTTCGGCCAGTTGTGGCCAAGCTCGTGGTATTTCTGTTCCAATACATGGCGTTTGATTTTGAGTGTTGGTGTCAACACACCATTTTCAATACTCCATGGCTCTTTGATCATCAATACGCCTTTGATTTGCTCATGAGAGGCCAATTCTTGATTCATGCGCGCAATGACTTTTCTTGTCGTACGAGCATAACGCTCTTTGTCGAAATGAGGAAAATCATGCGGCACTACGAGAAGAATAGGGCCAGGTAAACCTAAGCCAATCAGGCACATCATTTCTACACGGCTGTACTCGAAGAGTTTTTTCTCAATCGGTACTGGAGAGACAAATTTGCCCTTGGCGGTTTTGAACGTGTCTTTTTTGCGACCTTGAATGGTGAGGTAGCCATCTTTATCAATTGCGCCAATGTCGCCGGTGTGCAGCCAACCGTCTGAATCAAAAGATTCTTGAGTTGCGATGTCATTCTTGTAGTAGCCAGAGAACAATCCTTTACCGCGCACCATGATTTCGCTGTCATCGGCAATTTTTAACTCAATGCCGGGGCCTGCGTTACCCACGGTACCAATTTTATCTGCCCTAAATGGGTAGTTTATGGTGCTGTAAGCGAAGGATTCCGTCATCCCCCATGCTTCGGTGATGTTTAGGCCAACGCTGTGGTACCAATCTAATAGTGCGGGTGATACCGGAGCAGAACCACACCCCAAAACTCGCGCTTGATCTAACCCCAGCCCTTCGGCGAGCTTTTTCTTAATCAGCGAATTTACGAACGGTATTTTCAGTAAGAAATTCAATTTTTTCTGTGGAAGTTTGTCTTGAATGCGTTGCTGGAACAGAGTCCATAATCTCGGTACAGAAATGAACAAGGTTGGGCGGTGCATTTTCACGTCTTCGATAAAAGTATCGAGCGACTCTGGGAAAGCCGTTGGTACGCCACCCATGATGGATGAACCAAAAATATAAACGCGTTCAGTAATATGTGCCAATGGTAGGTAGGAAAAGAGTCGGTCGTTAGCTTGAATGCCGATGTGGTTGATCAGCTGTTGTACCGACCAACTAAACGCTCCGTAAGTCAGCATTGCGCCTTTTGGCAAACCTGATGTGCCGGAGGTATACACCAATGACATCAACTTATCGTCGTAGTGTTGTGGACGCTCTTCACTTGGCTCGGCATCCGCAATCAATGCGTTGAACTGGTATTGGCATTGTGGTGCTGAATCATACGGCAGCGCGATGCTGATAAGCTCGGGCATGGCATCAATGACTTGCTGAGTTGCTGCTGGGTCATCAAGCTTCCCCCCGATCAGCGCCTTACTTTCACTGTGAGTTACACAGTATTCAATCGTGTCGGCCCCTGCGGTAGGGAAAATAGGTACGCTTACGTAATCCCCTAGCATCATGGCCAAATCGCAGATAAACCACTCTGCGCAGTTTTTCGATACCAGTGAGACTTTATCGCCTGGCTGAATACCTAGCCCACGTAGTGCGCTGACGAGCTTGAGAGCCTGATCGGCGACTTCTGCGTAAGTAAACTCGACAAACTGTCGGTTAATGATTTGTTTTAGGTAGACCTCATTCGGGCGCTCCGCTGCCCATTTAAGAATCATTTCATTTGGTGGTGGGAGAGCGCAACCAGCAGTGCTATTTATTTTCGGCTGATTCATGTTTGGTGACTCCATGTCTTCTCGTTGTATTTATAATTGTTAATGTATTGTTAACTTTAGCATGTTGAATTACGACACGGGAACGCATTTTGATGAATTCTGTGGAGATCATAGCGATTTGCAATTGACTATTTTTTCTTCATCTCTAGTTGATGTCAAAGATAAGCGATTTATTTTAAAAACATTATTGCGAAATCTGAGAATCTATTCTAATCATTTAAATGAGTAGTTTAATGTTGAATCACGATTCGGATACTTGTTGGAAGTGTTCTCATTATTGGCTCTACTATGAAAAGTAAGAGGCTCCTCTTTAAGGTGCAGCCCAAGTTTGCTTGGATTAGATCATTAGAAAAAGGAAAATGTGATGTTAAGGAAGAGTTTGTTAGGGAGTTCTCTTTGTAGCTTATTTTTAGTTGGTCAAGCGTACTGTGCCGAGGGCGATGATATACCTCAGAGAGCACAAACAGTTGGTGATGTTATTGAGCGTCCAGGGGTCTTAACTCCCAAAGGGAAGTGGTCGTTTGATTCGTCTCTAAGTTATACGCAGAACTCTTCAAATAAAGTTTCTGTTGTTGGGTATACGGTGTTGCCAACGTTGATCGTTGGTCGCATCGAGGTTAGTGATTCGGATAGAACCACGGTAACAGTTGGATTAACCGCGCGTTATGGTTTAACAAATGCTACAGAATTAGAGATTCGAGTACCATACGTTTATCGTAATGATCAAGTTTCTACAAGACCTATTCAAGATGGATCTAATAGCAATGTGGTCAATACTACGGTAGATGGTGGCGGTCTAGGGGATTTAGAGTTTGCTTTGAGACACCAGTTTAACTTTGAATCTGCACCATACTGGGTTGGTGGTTTGAGAATAAAGTCAGACACAGGCCGCTCACCTTATGATGTGTCCATTGAAGATGGTAGCAACTCATTTAGTGATGTACCTACTGGCTCTGGTTTTTGGAGCTTTGAACCAAATTTGTCTCTTATTCATCCTGTTGATCCTGCAGTTTTGTTTGCTAGCATCAGTTACATCTACAACTTAGAGGATACTGTTAAGGTTGGTGACACAAAAGCTGATGTTGAACTAGGAGACACTATTTCTCTTTCGGGAGGGATGGGATTTGCTGTAAACCCTGATCTTTCCTTCTCATTAGGACTGAGTCATAAAACTATCTTGAAAAGCAAGGTGAATGGAAGCTCAGCAGATGATGCAAAATTGCTTCAACTAGATGCACTTACTTTTGGAATAAATTATGCGTTTAGCCAAAGATCGTCTATCAATATCAGTGCGCAGGCTGGGCTAACTGAAGATACTCCTGACTTTCAATTGACGGTTAGAGTACCGTTCAATTTATGATACTTAATTTCTGATAGCGTTTATGTATGTCGATCTAATTGAAGTACCATCGATGCACTTTTTACGTCAGGTTTACTAAGGTCTCATGTTGACCTTAATTTAGAGCATTTAATTTACAAAAACTAAGCATGTTAAATTGAGTTAGTGGTTATTTCTTCTTTAACGTTTAATCTACGATTTGAAAAAGTACTTATATTAGAAAAATTAATTAGGAACTGATGTGTCATATTTTTTAAAGTTATAAAATATATGACATAATAAGTAGTAGTCTCGGTTTATAGGCTAAATAACATTTTTATTGCAAATGATTCAATAAAGCATCTTCGAGTTGTTGGTTTGCTTTGATTTCCCGTATTACCCCATTTACTTGAGCATCAATGTCTACGAGCGTGCTGAGTCCAATAATACTGTTATCTTTCGTGTTTTGAATAATATTGATAATGCTTGAATTTATAAAGTCTGAACTTATTATATTAGGATTTTGAGACGAAGGCATTTTTGGTGAATCTATAGAATCATCTCCAATAATATTTCCTTCACCAAATTGTATGATGTTAACAATACCCTGGTTGAAAACATCTCCACTTTGATTTTTACTATTTGCGCTAATGTTTTTTAAATTACCATTTTCAATTACTAAGTTGGCAATATTTGTGTTCAAAATATCATCGCCATTTATAGTCGTAGTAATGCTTAACCCAATATTAATAATATACTCGTCCGTAATTTGGAAACCACCTCGATATTCTTCTAAAGATGAATTTGAAAGAGGAGTAAGCTCTTGTAGGCCAACATCTTTAGCATCCACATTAAAATGAGGTATTAGCATACAAAGCACTAACAAAAATTTATTGTAGTTCATAATGCAGGCCTTTCAGGTTGTTAGATTCTTAAAGTTATTTAAAATACTGTTAGATTAATTTTCACCGGAAACTGGTAGAGTAATGCTAAATACCCCCAAGGAATCTCTAGACACGCCTGTTTCTAATGGTGATCTTTGATATACGGTGAAATTATCATTGGTTATAAAGCTAGACCGTCCCATTTCCGCTTCGTTACGGACCAGTAACACAATTCCTTGGTAATATTTTTCAAACTCATCCAGTTTCATTATCATGGTTCCTCTAGAAGGGTCTCCTAGAATAACTGAGTGATTGTTTATACCTCTGATTACAACAAAATGCATATACCCATCGAAATTAACGAGAGTAATCCCAGGGACACCGACTTCTTTAATTTTCTCCAGTCCTACTTGAAAACCGTCAGAACGTAACCCTATGGAATCCAAGTAAAACTTCATTTCCAACAAAGAAAAACCTTTCTCTTTGATTTTTTCTTTATCACCTTTTTCAAACATGCTTTTGAAGATATCTTGTTCAGATGACTCTGTTGCATAATGAAAAGTGAGAAGAGAAGCCAGGGCGGCAGAGCCACAGCTGAAGTCATACTGTTGGCGAAAAACATCACCAAACACTATTTCTTTGTAGCTTTTAACAGGAACAGAGTAATGTGCTCGGTAAGGTAGCAGTTCTAATGAAATGGCTGATGCTGAATAAACGAGCATCAGCCAAATTAAGTTATTTAATACTTTCATATTGTTTACTTGAGTGTCAGGTTAACGACGGTAGAGTTCTGGATTAAAACGTTGTTTCCGCTGTTCTGAATTACGTTGGATATACCCGAACTGTCTGCGAACGCTCCACTTGATAGTATATTGTTACCACTCACGGTGTTTGACGCGACATTATCTGACGAAATACCATTGATATCTGATTCTGCATAAACCAAGTCGAGTTCAATATTTTGTCCACCTCTTGATTCATTCATGATATCCCAGCTAACTTCTCCGCCAGATAATGCAATGTCATCAGCGAGTGCAGTGCAGGCAACTATCATACTCAAAGTACAGATTGCCAAACGCATCGCTTTCTCCTACTAGTCGGTTACTCACCCCCAGTAAACACACTTGCATTAGTTGTAACAGATTGTTGTACAAGTGAATTTGAACCAGCATTCTGACCAACGGTAGTAATACCAGCAGCACCACCAAGACCACCAAGGGTGTTAATGTTTTCAACTCGAACTCGAGTATCATCCGCGTTAGTTGCATAAATAACTGATGCACCTGTAACACCACCCATTAGGCTTGAGCTCGCAACAACCATATCTGTATCCATATGGACTTGATTGAAGCTATCAACATTTGTTGAGCTCGAGTCACTTTGATAGTTACTATTGTCGTTAAAGCTGTTCGAGTTTGTTGTGCTTGAATCAGCGTAGCTACGGTTATCACTCTGGTTACGGTTGTCGCTTTGATTACGATTATCGCTGTTATCATTAAAGCTACCGTTGACGCTAGAGTCACTGTTGTCGTTGTGGCTTCTATTTGTATTGATACTTGAATCACTACTATCGCTAGTTAAGCTCACATCAAGATCAGCACTGGTACTATTATCGTTGTGGCTTTGAGCGGTGTTCATGCTCGAGTTTGAATTGTCGCTGTTGTCATTAAAGCTGTCATCAACGCCAAGAGTTGCACTGTTGTCAGTATCGCTGTTATCGTTAAAGCTATCACCGATACCCAGTGAAGCACTGTTGTCACTGTTGTCGTTAAAGCTATCGCCAACACCCAATGAAGCACTGTTGTCACTGTTGTCGTTAAAGCTGCCTGATAAACCGATAGCAGTATTGGCGCTGTCAGTCCATTGCATATTATCGTTGCCATCATCGATCTCATTCGCGATTAGAGAGCCACTAAATAAAATTGCTGACATTGCTAAAGCAAGCCCTGTTTTGTTTAGAGTCATAACGATTACTCCATTTCCTATATATTCCTGATTAAAAATGACTGCACTTAACTTCTTGCTGCTTCCTTCAAATGTTGTGGGAAGCGATGAAATTATAAGAGAGGATCAGTGAAAGCTGTTCTCATTATTGAGAATGACACAGACTGGAAGGGAGTATTTAGGTGCATCTCTTTAAGGTATTAAGGAAAAAAATAACATAATCAGAATGTTATTTTTTGTATTTACTTTAAGTATTCATCAAGTATGAAATGAAGCCAATATAAAGAAGTAGTTCGTTCTATTGCACTGAGCGGAGCAGTCATCCATTTTTTATAAATGGCATTTTATCCAATTATTATCTTTATTATTTAATATTATAAATCATGTCCTTATGCTAGCACAGGTTGAAAAGTATGGATAAAAATATAATAGGTTCATACTTTTTAAGTCTTTTTCGGTGCTGAAATGCAATGCGATATCATTCTGAAGTGCTATATTTTCTACTTAAAATGAAGATAAATTCTCTTTGCTATCCCCAATTTATTTTTAAACGGGGGTTGGTGAAACAGGTAAGTTAATGTGGTGGGACTATGGAAAAGAAGCACTTGATACTACTAGCTGAGAGTAATTTGCAAAGTAACTTAATAAAAAAACAGCTGTCTTCCATTCATGATGTCGATGTAAAAATAATGCAACCAGATGAAGTGGTGTTCAGAAGTCACTCACTCAGTATCGATTTGATGTTTATTGATTACGATTTTATGCGTCAGCTTGAAATGCAAGGAAAGTTACCAGATTTTGATCTATTTGGGTGGTCCTTTATGCTCCACAACGTCCCTTGTGAAAAAGTACAAACGGACTTACTGCATTGGAAGTTGTTAAAAGGAATTTTGCTCCGAAGCGCATCAGTGACACATATATGTGATGGCGCGGAATACGTACTGAAAGGTGGGTTGTGGCTGCCAAGAATGTACTTAGAGAAGTTAGTCCTCAATTATCGGCATGCAAATTTGTCCGAAGAACAGCAGCATGATGAGTTAACATGCAGAGAGAAGCAGATTTTAGAGCTACTTGTGTACGGCATTTCAAATCAACAAATTGCTTCAAGGCTTTTTTTATCTGAAAGTACAGTGAAAAGCCATATATACAAGTTGTACAAAAAACTCGATGTCCATTCTCGTCATGATGCGGTTAAGTTGGTACGAATGAACAATGGCTTAACCGCAAAAAGTTAAGTTGTAAAGCATACAACCCATTGATTAATGATGTTTTTGATTTAAGGGTTGACGTATCAGACAGGCATATCGTAGAGGTGATAAGGTCACATCCGCAACATTGGTGAGAAAAGGTTTAGGATATCTCAGGGTTCTGCTCGATATTGATAACTTAGAATGCATAGCACTCGCATTTTGAGAACATTTTGGTTTGATAATTAATTTCAAGGATATGCGTCAAGATAAAATGTATATAAACGCATGACTTTTGCAACATAAAGGCGCGTTTCGGGAATTGGTAATTTCTGTGTGAGTTCAAAATATAGCGCTTCTTCACTCATTTTATTCACATTGCGTGAAAACATGAGTAACGAGTTAGTCCTGCTAAGCGTTTGCATTACGCGAGATAAACCACAATTATAGGCAGAAATCACGACAAGCCGCCGCTTTGTGTCGGACGTTATCGCTTGCAAATGAACATTGTTTAGAATGTGCAAATAAGCACTTCCTATATCTATGTTTACCTCGGGCCGATATAATCTCTCGCTCTCTACCTGATGTTCATCGTGGTATTTTTGTGCTACTTCTAACGCTGCACCTTGAGGCATTATTTGCATTAACCCAATGGCGCCTTTATCAGAGCGTGCTTTAGGATTAAACGCACTTTCAGCGTCAATAATGGCAAATATTAGCGCAGGTTCGATTTGCCACTTTTCTGCCGCTTGAGACACTAATGGAACGTATTCCCAAGCAGAAAGGAGTCTTCGTGAAAATTTTGGAGCGCGATTCTCTAGTATTTTTGCCTGGCCTTTTCCTTTAAGCTCAACCATCTGAGTAGCTGATAGAGACGGGGGAAGGGGAGGGAGAGTTTTACTTTCAAGAAAACTGTGTTGTTGCTTCTGGATTTCATCATGATCCAGTGTGGTTATTTTTGCTTGGGTAAATAGCGCGCAGCTAAGTAGCGTTATAGTCATGGATAAACGTCGTCGCCATTGTATGAGCTTGTTTAGCCTTGATAGGGGGAGTTTACTCCCATTTAAAACCATGTCTCATTACCTTACGTTTTTGTCCACCAATAACCAAATATTGAGATCTTGTTGGCTTATTGCTAAACGTGAGGGATGTTCCCTTTTAGCCTGTCATGCAACCATTGATTGTATTTACTGTACTCCGTATGAAGTGGCCAAATCAAAGAAGCGTATATTTGCTTGCTAAATAGACCAGTCTCATTGGGATATAGGGTCAGAATCTCAGCATATGGATTCTGTTCAAGAGCGTGCTGTGGTACAAAAGCAATGCCTTTTTGCGCGATACAAAGCTCAATCATTAATCTAATATCATCAAGCACCCAAACTAGATTATTGGCTACATTCGATAAATTTAGGATGTATTCGTGACCATCTAATAATAGTAGGCGAGATTTGTACGGTTTCGATACTTTGAGTTGTTGGGGATGTGTGACCCAATGACAATGTACGCAAAATAGCTCATCAATATTAAAGTTACGAGTAGTTCGGTGGTAAGGGTTGCCAATTGCTATGTCGATTTCATGTCTATCAATACAATCGACGAGCATGTGGCTAGGCATTGTTACAATGGTGAGCGCGAGCTCAGGAAAAGTATCGCACAAGGCAATCAAGGTCGATCTTACCTTAGGGCTAAAGACTAAAGGGTCAACTCCCAAACGTAAGCGCAATGATTGGCAATGCATTAATGACTCGGCGACGTGGTTCAAATCTCGGTATTTATTGACTAGAGGTGATACTAGTTGGTAGAGTTTTTTCCCCTGCTCCGTGAGCCCAATCTGTTGCGATTCGCGGTCAATCAAACGATAGCCAAGCATCCCTTCAAGGCTTTTAACTGCACCGCTTACGGTCGATTGTGATTTGCCCAACTTCCTCGCTCCTGCACTGAATGAGCCACACGTTACCACTGCATGAAAAGAGATTAGATTGTCGAATGCTAGTTTCATCTTGTTTCTCCTGTATCTATTGTAAGCGTAATGGATATTATTCTAATCGAATAATTTCTGGTTTTTTTTGTGATCAATACCTTTTTTTATGTCATAGATATGTGACCTTTTTTTCTATTGCTTAACATGATTTGGTTCAAAGTGACCTTATTGTCACTATATATTTATGATATTTAATATTTTTAGATATTCGTGGAATAAAAATAGTGAATTTCTATCGGTTTTACCGATGTGTCTTATTTATGAAACGGTAGCCTTCGAGCTAAGCTCATAGAGAAATACAATTTTATGCACACAAGGAAGAGGGTAACACCATGATTACTAAACTTTATGTAACCGCAAGCAACTACCTAAACAACCTAAGAAATGACGAGCGTGGCGTGACCGCGATTGAATATGGTCTTATAGCTATTGCTATGGCAACCATGTTGGCTTTAGTTTTTTACAACACTGGCAGCTTAGTTGATGAGCTTAAAATTGGCTTCGATAAAATCACTTCAGCGCTAAATTCAGCTAATAACTAGCCGCGACTGTAAACCAATATTAGTTAACCCTGTGTTACTGATTTATGTCCTACTGGCTCTGCTCTGTGCGATGGTATCGTTTTCTGACCTTCGCCATCGCACGATAAAGAATCATCACGTAGGCATGATTGCGCTCTTGGCAATCGTTATTGGCAGTGCGGACTATACACTCGACAGCTCTTGGATACTGGGTATTTGTTGGTCTGCGCTGCTTGTTCTTCACATTCTTAATGTAATGGGAGGGGGAGATGTAAAACTCATTGCAGCCTTTTCTTTGGCACTTCCAACCCCTTTTTTGCTGCCCGCTTTAATGCTTGTAGCTGTGTTTGGGGGCGTACTTACCACATTTTACTTGTGTAAACGTTGGTGGATAACTAAGAAAAGCGCGCAAGAGCATGTACAAATCGGCCTCCCTTACGGCGTTGCAATTTGCTGTGGCTTTTTCACAGCACTTCTATTGAATTCAGCCGTTTAATCGGTGGGAGGAGCGTATGCGATCTCGTATCGGGTTAGTGTTGGCACTGTTAGCACTGGTGATAGGTGGTTACGGGCTGTTTAGCCAAATGTCGACCCAAGCACCACAACAGGAAACCGTGGCCCAAGATAATAACTCTAATCAACCTCAAGTGCACTACGTTCAGGTATGGCGCGCCAAACACGATCTCACACGTGGCAGTGCCATCGGAATAGAAGACGTAGAAAGAGAGCAAATGCAGCTCGACATGGCATTGGAAGAGGGGATCAATAGCGATATTCAACTCGATTTTTCACCTTCTACGCTACTTATCAATGATGTGCCTCAAGGCAAAATTGTGTTTGCCGAATACCAAGTGGATGAGAGTGACCCAAGGCATATTGATGTGCTCATTACTGCAGGTAAGGAGCCGTATTCACTTTTGGTCAGTACACGTAACTTAGTCAAAGGTTATATTCGTCCTGGGGTGTATGTGGATGTGCTGTCAGTCGGTTCACCTCAAGAAAATCTTTCCGACGAGCGCAGGACGAGTATCGATTTTAACGGTGTGAGTGCGCGCCACATCTTACGTAACGTCAAAGTGCTCAGTGTGGGTAATTCCAAAGAGCCTGTGGACTCGCCTGTTAAATCCAACGTCAGCAGTGATGATGAAAAGCAGATCGTCATCGTGGTCGAAGTGGAGCCCAGTGATATCGCTAAATTATCCATTGCGCAAAAAACCATGTATCTCGAAGTATACAGAACACATCAATATCAAGAGCCAGTGTTCGCAGAAGTGCGTGACGTGATAGGAAATTACAGCGGTGTTGCCGAGTTAAGAGGCTCATCTCGACAATCAGCACAAGGAGAAGAGCTGTGATGGTAGGAATAATTAGAAACACTTGGCAATTTGGGTTGAGTGCATTGCTCTGCGTGTTGTTTAGCGCATCCCTGTGTGCTGCAGAGCAATACATTACCGTGGGGGATGGTCAGCACATCGCGGTAGAGGAAGCTATCTCTACCATTTTTATCAGCGATCCAGAAGTCGTGGATTACAACGTCGTAAATGAAAATACAGTAGTTGTGTTTGCCAAGTCTGTCGGGCAGGCACGGCTTATCGTTTACGGTAATTCGAAAAAAGTGCTGCTCTCGCAGAGGATCATCGTTGATGTGGATCTCTCGCTCGTGCGTCGTCAAATCAAGCTGATGTATCCAGATCTAAATGTCAAAGTCGAGTCGGTGGGTCAGCAAGTTGCAGTAAGCGGTATCGTCGATTCTGAGCAACAACGTGATGATATCTATCGCATGGTGGCGACACTACTGGGGCGTAAGAAGGTAGAGAAATGGGAAGATACCGACATTATTGAGTTTAAGGGCGATGGGTTTGATGTACAGGAACCTCAAAGCATGATCTTTGCTCGTAACATGACGTGGGAAGGCATTTTGGAGTTGCTAGAAGTTGCCACGGATCAGCAAGTTAACGTTAAGATCTCTGTAGCACAAGTGACTGAAAGTTTCTCGAAAACTGTAGGTGTTGATTGGTCTTCTGTTGGAGCTGATGTGGGGGAGTTCTTATTCCAACAATTTGATGCCGCAGATTTAACAACATTGATTACAGCACTCGGAAATGAAAACGTAGCGCAAATTTTGGCTGAACCCAATCTTACTGTGATTTCTGGTGAGTCAGCAAGCTTTTTAGTTGGAGGTGAAGTACCAATTGTCGTTAGTACTAATAGTAACATCAACATCACCTTTAGAGAGTTTGGTATTAAGCTTGATCTCACTGCCAAGGTGCTGCATGAAGACAAAATCCGTATGCGCTTGATCCCGGAAGTTAGTGAAGTGGAAAGATACATTCGTGCTGCAGGTATAGAAGTACCGCAGTTTGCTACTCGACGAGCCATGACCACCATTGAGCTAGGTGATGGCGACAGCTTTGTCTTGGGGGGCTTAATGAGCAGTGCCGATCTTGAAGAGTTACAGAAAACCCCTCTACTGGGTGATGTGCCTATCTTGGGAGCGGCATTTCGGAAAGCATCCACAGACCGACGCCATACAGAGTTGATCATTGTTGCCACAGTCAATCTTGTTAAGCCAATAAAGAATAAAGAGATTCAACTTCCATACATCAGAAAAACCTCAACTCTGCACCGTTGGTTTAACGTGGATACTAATGACGTTGGCAATAAAGGCAATGACCCCACCATCAAATTGCTTTCTCAGGGAGGATTCATCCAATGAGACGAACATTAATGACATTGTTAGGTATCATTCTACTCACTGGCTGTGCAGAGCGTTACTTTTCGGGCTCTGGCGTAGAGGCCCTAATTTACCCAGAAACGCATGTGTATCAATTAACGATAAAATCGGTATCGGAATCTGCAGAGCAGCTCGGAGACATCATCGACAAAGTCAGTGAGATCGATTCCGGAGGCCATTATTTATTGGAATATCGCAACAGCAAAGGGAAAAAAGTGGTACAGCATACCCTGAAAACGAGAGCTACATTACCTTTGCGTGCGGACTCGTTCGAACTAAAGCCTAATAGCACTATAGATAGCGATCTGCTACTGACAGTTACTTACCATGCCATGATGACACAAGCGTGTAAACCGGCAGAAATTGAACGCGCTAACCCAAGCCGAAATTGCTTTTCTGAAGTGGCTAGGATGAAGCAAGTCTCTCACAAGGAACGCATCGTGGAGGGGTTATAATGTTTGATTTAGGAAAATCTCTTAATCAAAGCAAACCAGCGGTCTTAGAAGGTAGTCATGGCCCTGTAGGTTGTGTTCTGCTCCATCAAAGCGACGAATGTGTTGCCTTGGTAAAAGAAATGTTTGAGTTTGAAGGTTGGGCAGCACCAACCTGCATCAAGCAGAGTGCGGTGCCGAAAAACTTTTATTCAGAGCAAAGCGGAAATATGGTCATTTTGGAGCTTTCTGAATCGCAGGATATTGTTACTGATGCGCAAAGGTTGACTAACCAAATGCCGACTCACAAAGGTATTGTAGTGATAGGTACGGAAGATTCGATCAGTGTATTACGTCAGTTAAAGGATGTCGGGTTTTACTACCTGTTTTGGCCAATCAATAAGCATGAGTTTGCAGATTTCATTATGAACGTACACCGCAATTTACAAACCTATACTGGGGTGAGTAAGCAGCGTCGGGCAAAGCGTGTGGCTGTTGTTGGTAGTAAAGGCGGAATTGGAACCTCTTTCATCGCGACCGAGATCAGCTCTAAATTGGCATCGAACGATATCGATAATATTCTTGTCGACCACCAGTACAACAACAGCAACATTGATGTGTTACTGGCGTTAGACGACTTTAAACCACGTTCGATAGACGAGTATGCCGTTCCAATACATGAACTTGATACAGAAGGTGCCAACAGCTATCTAACGAAAATACGTAAAAACTTGCGCTTACTGTCGTTAGGCAGTGATCGATCTCAAGCAGAGGTTTTTAATTACAGTCAGGCATTGTGTGAGTTACTCAGTCGTAATACCAATTTCATCATTGAGGACTTCTCTGGCAGTATTGATTTTCACGTCGAACCCCATATGTTGATAGAAAACTACGATGTGGTCGTCGTGATTTTTGAGCCTTCCATTTCATCGATTCGGAATGCTCGAACCCTACTCGAACAGCTAGAAAATAAGCAGCTCTCGATGAGCAAACGGATTCGTATTATTACATTGGCCAATCATCACCGACCAGAGAACAACTTTGTCATTGAGCAAAAAGAGCTAAAACGATACTTAGGTTCGGAGGTGAATCTTAATATGGCCTACTGTCGTTCATTGTCGCATCTATTGCTCGAAGGCAAACGCGCTCACAAACACGATCGCAGTATTAGCCATACTATTGATGATCTCACACGTCTTATTAACGGGCAGCCAGCTCAGCACACTGGCGGTTTTCTCGCTAGGTTGGGGGTCAAATGAGTTCTAATAAAGAGGTTTATTCAGCGTTTAGAGCACAGATCTTCGAGGCACTTGATGTCGAAGCGATACAATCTCTTGCGCGCCCTGAGATCGAGGGGCAAATTCGCAATGCGGTAGATGTGTTAGCGACTAACTTTGATCGCCCCGTGACTAGTATGATGAAAGCAAGCCTTGTGAAAAGCATGCTAGATGAGTTGTTCGGTCTCGGTCCAATCCAGCCGTTGGTGGATGATAAAGCGATCACTGACATCATGGTCAATGGGCCGAATAATGTTTTTTATGAAAAACATGGAAAACTAGAAAAATCGGACATTACGTTTATCGACGAAGATCAAGTACGTACGATAGCCAAGCAAATTGCCGCGCGCGTTGGACGTCGTGTGGATGAGCTCTCTCCCACAGTGGATGCCCGTCTTAGTGATGGTAGCCGGGTTAATGTAGTGATTCCGCCGATAGCGTTAGATGGCACCGCCATCTCTATTCGTAAATTCCGTGAGCAAAATATAGGCTTAGAGGAGTTGGTCGAGTTTGGTTCTATGTCCATGGACATGGCAAGGCTCTTGTCTATCGCGTCTCGCTGCAGGATGAACATCTTGATCTCTGGGGGGACTGGGTCCGGTAAAACTACACTACTCAATTCGCTCTCTCAATATATTGGTGAAGATGAGCGCATTGTAACCATTGAGGATGCCGCAGAGCTGCGCCTACAGCAACCGAACTTGGTACGCATGGAAACCCGAGCTGAGAGCATTGAACATACAGGGCTAGTGACGCAACGGGATCTTGTGATCAACGCGCTACGTATGCGACCTGACCGTATCATCCTTGGTGAGTGTCGTGGCTCAGAGGCGTTCGAGATGTTGCAAGCGATGAATACAGGCCATGAAGGTTCCATGTCTACTTTGCACGCAAACTCACCACGAGATGCGATATCTCGTGTCGAATCGATGGTGATGATGGCGAATTTAAACCAACCGTTAGACGCTATTCGTCGTGCTATTGTCAGCGCTATTGAATTGGTGGTGCAAGTTAGCCGCTTGCGTGATGGTTCGCGAAAAATCACGAGCATATCAGAAATCATTGGACTAGAAGGTGATAGCGTGGTGATGGAGGAGATCTTTCGCTTCCAATATGAAGAAGTTGGGTATGGTGAAGCAGTCCGAGGCCGCTTTATTACTGAAGGCTTAATGCAACGCTCCGAGTTGGTGAAAAAAGCCCACTTTTATGGTCTCTATGACGAGCTAATGAAAGCGTTTCAAGGAGAAAGAAAATGATCTTATGGATATCTTTCATACTATTTTGTGTCGCGATTTTGTTCTTATTGAGTGGCAAAAAGAGCAAAGTAGAAAACTATTTCCCAGAAGTGGAGGTGGAGGAAGATATCATTACCGCAATTAACCTTAATGTGTTAATCGAACAAAAGCCGTGGCAACGTTTTAAAAACATGGTATCACCGGCAATAAAAGTGCTCGGACCCAGAGCATATGTGATCATTTTTATTTTCTTGTGTCTCTCGGCTTATATCAGTTATTACGTCGTGTATCAGTTACTGAATGTTGATTCGCGCTTGATGTCGTTTCTCATTTTTACTTTTTCAGTATTTTGGGGATATTTCTGGCTGCAAAATCGACGTCGTTTAGATTTTGAGAAAAAATTCCCCGATGCGTTGAATATTTTAATGAGTGCGGTGACCGCCGGTGAAAGTTTAATGCATGCCTTTTCGTTTGTAGGCGAGAATATGGATGGCGAAGTTGGACGTGAATTTAGGGAAATGGGTGAGCGACTTAAATTGGGAGAAAACCCAGAGAAAGTATTATTGCGCTCGTGCAAAGCATTCCCTTACCCTGAGTACGTTTTTTTTACTATTACGGTACGTGCCAACCTGAACCGAGGAGGACAGTTAAAACATGTATTAGCGCGTTTAATTCGAATTTTAGTTGATGCAAGAACACTAGAATCGAAAAAAATGGCAATGACGTCAGAGGCAAGAATTTCAGCCAAAGTGGTTGCAGCGATTCCTTTGGTGTTCGCTATCATTATTAGTCAAATTAATCCCGACCATATTGAATTTGTGCTCAATGACCCACGTGGACAATTAGTATTGTATTATGTTGTCGGTAGTGAGTTGATCGGTCTGTTTATTGTTTGGCTTCTGGTAAAAGGAGTTAGGCGATGATTTTAGCAATAAGTGTGTTTTTAATTGTTTGCGCGCTGACTTTTGTCTTTTATGACTATTACTCGACACGCAAGCGTGAAATCGCACTAAATAAATATTTAAAACACCAATCCAAAAAAATGAAAAAGCAAAAAATGGAAACGTTTATCGTTGCATTTGGGGAGAGTGGTAAAAAAGACTTAGAACAAAAATTGTTAAACGCGGGTTATTACAATAAGCAGCTAGCGAAGTACTACTTTCCTTTTAAAGCTTTTCTCTTTGTGGTGGCATCATTAGTCATTTTCTTTATTGATGTGGCCATTAATAGCAAAATCATTTTGCTCCTCATCGCAGCGGTAACCATTATTGTGTTACCTGACTTTTTACTCGAGTTACGCCGACGTTGGCTTGTGCGTAAAATTTCAAAAAACCTTCCCTACGTGCTCGATATTATGTCGGTGTGTGTGCAAACGGGTATGACCATTGAGGCATCTTTTGCTTATTTGGCCAAAGAGCTAAAAATCTTCGATAAAGATCTGTGCTATCAAATCAATAAGACGTCCGAGTCAGGGAAAGTACACGGGATTGAAAAAGCCTTGCATGATCTGTCGCTGCGCTTGCCTGCACCAGAGATCAATAGTTTTGTGCTTACCATTATCCAAAACTTACATTATGGCGCCTCTGTTGCTGGTGTATTAAGTGACTTGGCAGAAGACATGCGCCGAATTCACTTACTCGAAGTAGAAGAGCGAATGGGGAAACTATCAGCCAAAATGAGTGTGCCTCTTATTTTGCTGATCATGTTTCCAATCGTTATTTTTATCCTCGCTCCGGGTTTCTTGCAAATCGATTTCTCGACACTTTCAGGGAGTGGGTAATGAAAAAAATCGCATTGATGGCTTTAACACTTTTTTCTCTCATGGGGTGCAGCTCGACGGCGTACAACGAAGAAAGTACTGTTGAAAGCATGAAACGTGTACAAAATCATGCAGGCCTTATTGAGCATTACAAAGCACGCTTAGAACAAAAATCCAACGATGTACAAGTGATGCAGGATCTCGCTTTTGCTTATCTGGCAAAAGAGGATGTGGAGTCTGCAAAATTTTATGTTCAGCACTTATCTGAATTAGGAGTTGAAAATGCGCGACTTGCACAGCTAGGTGGGCAAGTTCATAGCCTCGAAGGCGAAGATGCATTAGCGTTGGAACAGTACCAACGTTCCATCGCTATGGGTAATAGTAGCGGAGAAATTCAGGTACTAACCGGCATTGCGTATAGTAACTTGGGTGAGTTCTCTTTGGCTATACGGGCTTTTAATCAAGCTCGCCTGAAGGGGTTTAATGATGTAGCCATTAAGAATAATCTCGCTGTGGTCTATTTAGCTCAGCAGCAATATCATGACGTAATCGCGCTGCTTGCCCCTGTTTATCAGGAGAACCAAAGCAATGAAAAAGTACGTTCAAACTTAGCCATTGCCCTTTTCAAGGTAGGAGAAGTATCGCAAGCCAAAGAGTTACTTGAGGGCACTTTTTCTGATACGCAAGTTGCGCAAATATCCAAAACGCTTCATCGATAAAAAGCGATAACGATAAAAAACGAAATGTATTAAAAAGTTACATCATTGAAATATGGCATGGGATACAGCGAAAGCCACAAAAGTGACACCGATAATTAGGGTGGACAATATGAAACGATTATTGACTCAATTTCAAAGAAATGTAGCCGCTAAATCTCGATCTAAGAGTAAGTCATCATCAAGGCGTTCACGGAAAAAAATACAAGGGGTTACGGCTGTAGAGTTTGCGCTCGGTGCATTGGTGCTAGCGATTTCACTGCTGATGTTGTTTGAGATGGGACTACGTATTTATACAATGAGTGTGGTTGAGTATGCCTTAAGAGAGACGGTGCGAAATACTAAGATATTTGAGGGTGGGAGTAACTATAGCAGCTATAATAATACATTGAGAGCAGCGTTAAATGAGAGCGGAACACTTTGGTCTGCGCTGACTCCAGCGGACAATTTTAGTATTTCGGGTAAGTACTACTTAACCTATCCGGATCTGATCGCAGATAGCAGCTTTTCAGATGCGGAAATGATGGAAGATGATTTGGGCTATCAGATTGCTGAGATTACGTTAACGTACAATTACCGTCCGGTTTTGAATGTGTTTTCTAGTGCCACTGTGCCTATTGTCAGAAGCACTTTGATCAATTTAGAGCACGAGGGTTGGGAGGAATAACCATGAAATTGCGTTCCCGACAAAAAGGCTCCTTCGCCATTGAGCTTTTCTTTGTGCTTATAGCGATCGTCACCATTTTTTATTTTATGACTGATCTGAGCGATAAATTGATGACAAGAGCAAAACTTGATCGCAGTAGTTTTGCCTTAGTAAACATACTAAAAGAGCGCTCTCGGTATTACGATGAAAGAGTGAATTTAAATGCAATTGATACCTCCCACATGCAAATTTTGGCAGCGCGTTTGCTCGGTACTAGCCCCGATAGTATCGCTATTAAGATAGAAGCATTGCACAATAAAACCGTTTGGGAGCAGTTTGTAAGTACGGAATACGAGAACTTAGGCTGTAATGCTGTAGCGTTGAATGAAAAAGCTTATCTTGTCCCAGTTGAAAATAGCGTCGTCTTTCCTCTCTACCAAGTAACGCTGTGCCAAAAGGAAACGTCTTGGTTCGCGACGCTTTGGGGGAATAGCGGCGGGTCCACAATGACAATCTCATCCAGTTCTGTTGTGGTGGGGAGGTAACAATGGGTTTCATGAATAAGCCACAGTCTTGTCGCTCAACGTATTTTAGTAAAGCTACAGGTCGAGTCCTACTGGCAAGACGGTCCATGCGTCACCAAAAAGGGGTTGCCGCCATTTGGTTTGCAATTAGCCTTGTCCCTGTACTTGGTATCACGTTTTTTGCCGTAGAGGGCACTCGTTATATTCACGAGACAAGTCGTTTACGTGATGCTGCACAAAGTGCGGCGTTGGCGATTACGATTGACGATAAAGCAAACCAAGCGGACGCCTTAGCTACTCGATATATTCAAGATTATGTGCGGGATATTTCCCATGTCGATATTACTACGCTCAGAACATACCAAGAGCCGGATGAGGACGCTGGAGTCTTAGAAAAAATTCAATATTCAGTACAAGTGACCACAACCCATAATTCTTGGTTTGCCAGTAATTTGATCCCCTCATTTAAAGCGCAGGAGAAACTGGCAGGACAAGCCGTTGCAGCGAAGTATCCGTACTATTTGGGTGACAAAATCATTGACTTGGTTTTAGTGAGTGACTTTTCGGGCTCAATGAATTGGAAGTGGCAAGGTAAAGTCAAAATCAACTTACTAAAAGGAGCCGTTGAGCAGATATCTGACCGTATTTTAGTCCCGAGAACCGGTGAAACCGAGGTGCTCAATCGGGTGGCGATTGTGCCGTTTAACTTGAGGGTACAAGAGAAAATGCAGGGCTCTCTTTTTTCAAGTAGTCAAGTCAGATACAGAAACGATGTGAGAACAAATGTCTCATCGGTAACCTATGAACAAGTGGACTGGTCAGCTTGGGCTAGTTCCTCTGAGAGAGATGTAGAGCGTTGTGCCGCTTGGAGGAGTTGGTGGTGTAATAGCCAGCAAAAAGAACAAGCACGACGAGTTCTCGACGTATTAGATCAAAATGGCAGCAGCAACTATCTGGAGGTGCCGGTTTACATTGATTACGCTACATCGGTGAATGATATGTTTAACGATAAGGTGTCGGATCCGAACTTTAATTTCCATTTTGATTCCAACAACAACAACCTTTATAGAGATAGCTTAACAAGCCCTGGCAAGAATGGCTTTTATACTATTCCGCTTACTGCGGACAAAAGTAAACTTGCAGAAATGCAAGGAATGCGAGCCGGAGGTGGTACGGCTGCTTATCAAGGTTTATTGCGTGGTTTTCAAGCCATGGATAAAGGGCGTCCCGCCAGTGGAAGTACTGAGGATGAGATTGAACAATATAACGAGCGGCTGAAAATGCTGATCGTGATCAGCGATGGTGAGGAAGACCCATTTGGAAATATTTTGCCAAACCTTGTTGAACAAGGCATGTGCGATAAAGCGCGAGCGCACTTTGAATCAGCGAAGGGCTACTTATACATTGGCGTAATTGGGGTGGATTTTCAGGCATCGGCACAAAGCGGCTTCCAAGATTGCGTGCTGAACCCAGACGAAGACATTATTGATGTAACAGAAACGGAAGATTTTATTAAAAAAATCGAAGAATTAATTCAAAAAGGATCTCGTGGTACTGGTGAATCGAGACTATATGGGTGAAAGATATGACCAATAAAAAAGTAATGGCAGTAATGCTGGTGGTCGGTTTTACAACGTTAAATGCCAATGCCAACGACATCAGTTCAACATTAACAGAGTACTGCGCCACTGCGTTTTATGAATATTCGCATTCAATCACAGTCGGAGAAGTGACGGGCGTTGGCACACATCGCAATGGTTTTTTGCAAGTGACCGAAAAAAGCGATGACCAAGCTCTTAAACAGGCACTGATGAAAAAATCATCACTGTTAACCGTTCCGAGTGAATGTTTAACCTATATCTCAAACTTAGGTATTGCACAATTTAGTGGTGAAGTGGGTGACAAGGGACAACTGGTTGCACGGGTTCACTTTGCTTTTGATCGTTTCAATCTTTCATCATTGGCTAGAGATGTGTTAAGCAGTGTGGCGCGTCAATTGGCTCTAAGTAATTATCGAGTGACGGTTGAAGGGCATACTGACTGGATCGGTACCGATACTTACAACCAAGAGCTTGGCTTGAACCGCGCGCACAGCACCGCCAATGAATTGGTGAAATATGGGGTGAAACGGGAAAATACAGAGCTGAAGTCATTTGGTGAATCTGAACCGATTGCTAGCAATGAAACCCCCCAAGGACGCTCTAAAAACCGCCGAGCGGATGTCTACATACCAGCTGAAGAGCGAGAGTCACCAAGCCATAAAGCTATCCCATAACCGCTATATCCCCCCCCCCTTCCCGCTTCTACACGGGCGGGGGAGTTTTTTCCTTACTTCAACACATACTTCTATTAGAACTGGCGCTTTGGGGATCAATCTCAAACCGCCATGGTATTGCGTTTGATGAACCAACCAACTGTCTTCCACAATAAAACAGTTAACAGCGTCCCCACATAGCCATCAATGGCATAATGCCAACCTAAATGTACCGAGCCGATTTGTATCAGGATAGCAAAAGCGTAAGCAAAGTAACCGAGCTTTTTATTCAGTCTGCAAATGGACAACGCCATCAATACAGACATAGATACGTGCATACTCGGCATCGCGGAAATACCAGAGCCAAAACTATTGGCATTCTCTAGGTATTCATGCCACAGGTAGTCTTGTGTCGACAAAGACCATAAAGGGGATGCGCCAATGTTCTCCAGATACAGACTTTGAGCGGTGAGTAATTTCATCAACGGTGCGTACTGAGCGTCACCGGTCAAAAGTTCCATATAGCAAGGGCCTGCAGAAGAAAATAAGGTAGCGAACCATATACTATTTATCATCCATAGCAGTGCGAATGTGAGCAGAAATTGCAATCTCAATAATGGAAGTTTGTAATAGATGCAAAAAAAGAATGCGCTCCCCCACATTAGAAAAAACCATAGGTTGTAAGCAAAATTGATACTAAGTGAAGCCCACGGGCTAGAGAACAAGCTATGAGTCAATTCCCATGGTGCAACGCCAAAATGAAGCAGCCTATCAAGCTCAGCAAAGGTATGATCCCATTTGAATGGATTTATGAGTGGGATAAGCGATTTCAGAAACGTATGGTTAGTTACAATAAAATTGATAGCGAGCAACGATAAAAAAATAGAGATGGTTCGGTATAGAGGGAAAAATAGTTGATGAACTTTTTTCTTAAAACGATTCAAAGGACGCTTTTCTCGTTGGACCAGTAAATAGAAATAATAATACATACCTGCCCCTAAAATAGCGGCGCAAGTCGTAACTGTGAAGAGGTGGTAATAAGTAGAAAATGAGTAATTGATAGGGGAATCAAGGTACCAAGAGCAAAAGTAAATAATGGCAGTAGATCCAAAACTGTATAGATAAAAAATGATATCAGTACTCAGTTCATCCTTTACTGATTTTATCCAAGATGACGTTTTTTGCTGCCAACTGAGGTTGAGCTCGTAATTATTCTCTTGTTCCATCGATGCTCCCATCTTCTTATTTTTTATTAGAGGTATAAGTTTAGTTGAGAAAACGGGCACTTGTATTTAAGTGCCCGCTAAGAGTTTGTCGTTTAAGATTTTTACATCATGCCCGTGACAAGGCCTGCTGCCACAAAAAACACGATCATCCACAGCACCGAAAGGTTGAGCTTTTTGTGTAGATAGAAACCCGCAACCACTAACGCCATGTCGATGGGAGCAACAACTGCGCTGCTAAATACTGGCTGGTAAAGTGCCGCGAGTAGTAACCCTACTACCGAGGCATTGACACCGTTGATGGCGCCGGAGACCAGCGGTTTTCCTGCCAGTGCTTGCCAGTTTTTAAGAACGCCAAGCAGTAAAAGAAACCCTGGGAGGAATACGCCAAGCGTTGCGATCAGCGCACCTAAAATTGGCGTATCCGAAAGCTCATAACCAATAAAAGTCGCAAAGGTGAACATTGGCCCCGGTACAGCTTGTGCAGCGGCGTAGCCTGTTAAAAATGCATCTTGGCTGAGCTGGTCGCCAACAATGTTTTGCAGAAGCGGCAGCACCACATGACCACCACCAAACACTAAGCTACCAGCTTGGAAAAAATCACTAAACAGCCCAAGCAAAGGCAATGAATGAGCTACTAATGGTAAGCCGAGTAAAAGCACCGCAAATAGAGCCAATGGCACGATAGACGGTTTAAATAGCTCTGCTGATGGCGCGGAGTCTTTCTTCAGATATCGCATGCCGACAAAACCTGCTACTAGCAACACGAACATTTGCGTCATGATGCTTGGTGCCACCAGCAACGCAATCGCAGTCGCGACGCACAAACCCGCGGTTAGTTTGCTTTGGCAGAAGTTTTTGTACATGCCCCAAGTCGCATCCGCCACGACGACGACTGCGAGCAGTTTTAGGCCGTGAACGATGTTTTGGAACACTGCGGTGTCGGTAATTTGGCTGCTCACCATCGCCAGCGCCAACATGATGATCACCGAAGGAAGCGTGAATCCGACAAATGCTGCGCATGCGCCACCTAAACCGCCGCGTTTATAACCTAAAGCAAAGCCAACTTGGCTTGAGCCCGGTCCCGGCAAAAACTGACTGAGTGCGACAATTTGCGCGTACTCGCTGTCATCAAGCCATTTCAGTTTCTCAACAAAGGTTTGGCGAAAATAACCAATATGAGCCGCAGGGCCGCCGAAGCTGAACCAACCTAGCCAGAAAAAAGTTTTGAAGATGGTGAACATGTCGAGCCTGTTTATCTAAAAAGCATTGTTGCTAATTTATCGGATGCTATAAAATGACTCAAATTGATAGATTTAATTTCATTTATGAATGAAATGGGATGAAGGTGTTGAGGTGAAAGAGGACATTCAGTGGCGCAACATTGACTTGAACTTATTGGTGACGTTTTCCTACTTGTATCGCCATCGAAGCGTTAGCGTCGCGGCAGAGAAAAGTTACGTTAGCCAGTCGGCAATGAGTCATAGTTTGTCTCGTTTAAGGTTGTTGTTTGACGACCCGCTTTTTGAGCGAAAAGGACACAAGATGGAGCCCACCGAGCACGCTCACCACATCGCGCCAACCGTGCATCATTTGCTGGACTCTATCGCCAAAGACTTGCTCACTAAGTCTGCCTTCCAACCTGAAAATTACGCGGGTGTATGTCGCATCGGGTTAACGGATTATGCCGAGTTTATTTTTGCTCCTCGGCTTTATGACGAAATACGCCAGCGCGCACCAGAGGCGCAGATCAGTTTTATTAACGTCAATCGTAGCAACTACGTGGCATTAACTGAGCACGAAAAGCTCGATGTCATTATTGGCAGCATGCCGGTGTTGGATGACAACTTTGAGAGCTTGTACTTGTACACGGAAAAACACGTGTGTATGTGTGATAAACAGGTATTGAAAGGGGAAACACAGCTATCTCTGGAAGCGTTCGCGAACATAGAGCAAGCTCTGGTAAGTCCCGATGGGAGCTTAAAGACACAAGTAGACCAAAAGCTCGCAGAACATGGCTTGAGCCGTAAAGTCACCGTGGCGTCGCGCAACTTTCTCACTATTCGGCATTTATTGAAAAAGCGCGATCTCATTGCCATCGTGCCAGAAAAAATGGCGTTGGCGGAGGGCTTTTCGGACGACCTCATTACCGTTAAGCCGCCGATCGCCGTTGCGGATTTTGATATTGCCATGCTGTGGCATTCCAGCCGAAACAATGAAGACAAAGGCATTTGGCTACGCGAGTTGGTTTCTTCGACCATCACCTCTCACATATAAAAAAGAGCACCAAAGGGTGCCCAGAATGTTTGTCATTGAAAGTCTTTGTTATACCGCTTGCGAAGCTGGTGCGGCTTCTTTTATACGCTCTTCCAGATTCAATGATTTTTCGTATTGGCTGTACTTCCACCAAGCAAAGCCAAGGAAAATCACGATACCGCCAACGTTGTAGAAAATGATGGTCATGATGTCGGCCCCTGTAGGGAAGGTCGATGCTAAGAAACCAACCGTAAAGATAGCGATCAGTACCGATACGGTAGCGATGCCCATTTTGCGTGAGCCCATTTTGAAATCACGCTCGACGTGATCCAGTTTCAAGCGCAGATTCAGGTACGCCAACATGATAAACAGCGGTGGTAGCATCGAGGCGGCTGCCGTCATGTTGATCACGGTGTTCATCAGATCTTGAGCGGTGTTAGAACCTAATGTTGGGATGATCATCAATGGGATAACGATAAGGAACTGATACCAAGCTGCGCGAGCTGGTACGCCGTTTTCGTTCAGCTCTACGGTTTTCTTACCAAAAATGCCTTCTGGAATCTCAGAGAAGAAGATTTTCACTGGCGTTGCTGTCCACATCAGTAGGGAGCCAAACATAGCGGTGAAGGATACCAAGCCTACGAAGCGGTTCATCAATATTTCTGGCAAACCAAAGTACGCAGCCAAACCTTCAAATACTTGAACCGATCCGCCCGTGTATTTTAGGGTTTCGCTAGGAACAAATACGTTAATCAAAACAGACGCAATTGAGTAAAGCACGCCGATAAAGATACCTGCGATGATGATGACTTTAACGAACGATTTCGAGCCGCCTTTTACATCGTTTACGTAAACCGCGACCGATTCCGCACCGCCTGCCGCCATAAAGATCCATGTAGTAATGCCTAAAAATGCCCAGCTGAAATCAGGGATCATCGCTTCTACGGTAATTGGATCAGCCGGTTCTACGCCGCCGATCAACGCAGCGCCAGCCAGTAAAATGTACGACATTGTCAGTAGCAGCATGAGGGAGGAGGTCACCGACGTAATTGGTCCCAACATTTTCGCGCCGTTTGTCGATACGTAGGTCGCAAACGCAAACAAAATCATACTGAGCACGGTAGTGGTGAATGGCGTCAGAATGTATTCATAGCCCAAGAACGCGTAAGACGCATAAGCGATAACACGCGGCAGCAAGGACGTGAAGAAGAATAGGTTAACGAACCAGTAAGTGTAGGCAGAGATAAACGCCCAGCGACCGCCAAGTGAGCTTTTTACCCATGCGTAGACCCCCGCTTCAGAATCTTTATTCAGAGATACGAATTCTGCGATGATCAAACAGAAAGGGATGAAATAAAAAATGGTCGCCAGAAAGAACATTGGCGCAGACGCTAGACCGATCTCGATGTTGTTATTGATTACGTTATTAAAGCTAAATACTGCAGCAAAGGTGAGGGACAACAACCCGAATTTGCCTATCGTATTACGTTTGGATTCAGACATGTTCTATCTCCGGTGAATCACGTTGGAATTGTAGGGAGGAAGGGCTTGTAATGCTGTGACCACAGCCCTTCTCTTGTTTTATTTATTTAGGAAGTAGCCATCTTCGATGGTCACTTTGAGCACCACTTTTCTTACGCGGTTGTCTCCGTGGAAGCGGTACGCTTCACTGTTTTCAAAAATCGCCACTTGGCCTTCGCAAAGCTCACGTGTTTCACCCTGACCAGAAAAAAATTCGCGGTCGGTTTCATCACGATAAGCTTGTTCTAGTGTCAAAGCGGTTTTATCCGCGAACTCAACGGTTTCTCGACCTTCGAGGTAGTAATGCACATCGAAGTAACGACGGTTACCGATGAACGTTTCGGTTTGTTTTGCGATGCCATTCTCAACCATGTAAACCAGTGAATCGCCAATCGAGTGCATCACGCCATCTTTGATGTTGCCGATGTTGCCAATGGCTTCCACACAGCGGTTCCATTTACGACCGTTGCGATATACCTGTTTGAATTGCTCTAAGCTGTCTAACACGATCATGGGTTACGCCTCGTTGACTGATTGAGTATTGGTTTGAGTGAAAAACGCGTTGTCGAAATCATGGTTTGCCATCACTTGTGCGTTGCAATCGCCTGCTTGCAGTGGCATCAGCGTCAAACCGTAACGGAACTCGTCCATGTACACGCGGTAAGAGTCGAGCACTTCGCTGCCCCATGAATTCGAGCCTAACCCCATCACTTGATGGTCAAGGTTAAGGGTGATGTAGCCACTCTTTTCTAGCTCGATCGTATGTTGCGCTTCATGCAGATTTTGGTTGGTGTAGAACCACGCGCTGAAGTTGATTTCTTGCTGAGGTTTCACCAATAACCCTGTGCCATGACGGTTCGTGAGCGATGCCCAGCGCACGTGTTGGCGGTTGCCGTTGTTTTGCGGGAACGGGTAGTTCTCGAACATGTCTTCTACGGTGCTGTGGTAAACATCAATGAGGTTAGCTTGGCGACTGTCTTGGTAGTTTTCTTCTGGGCCGCGACCGTAGTAGCTCGCTTGGTCAAAGCTGCCGTTGATGCTCAAATCCAAGCCGATGACCGGAATCACGTGAGGGTAGTCGCCGTAGCGCTCGCCACTCAGTTCCACGTTCAAATGGCCTTGAGCATTGATTTGATAGCGATAGGTACAACGCATGCCAAAATCAAAGACCGGCGGCGCAATGATGCTGGTGGTTGTAATCAAGACGGAATCATCAGTTGCTTCCACAGCAAGTGTGCGGAAGTGCTCCTGCATGATTTGCAGATGCGCTGGGTGCCACAAACCTTCATACTCTTGTTTGTGGTTATCAATCATCGGTTTGAAGAAGTTCAGTCTCGGCTCAGATTGAATGATCTCTTCGCCATTTACGCGCCAAGAAGTCAGCTTGCCGTTTACTTTCGAGAAAGTAAGCGTGAAGTTATGGCCTTCAATTACGTGTTCCAAACGGCTTTCGTTAATCACCAAAGGTTGTGCGTTGCGATTGATGAACGCAGGTGCAGACGCGGTCTTTTCTTTCAGTTGGAACTGATACACCGCAATTTCATGGTTGGCTTCGCTGTAAAGCGTGCGACTGTCTTTGCGTACGGTGAAGTTGATGAAGGCTTCGCGCTCATCCAATTCTGGCAAGTCGATGGTCACTTCACGTTCGCTGTTGGCGACCAAAGCTTCGACTTTGAATTGCACGCTACGCAGGGTTTCACCTTCGGCACGCACGTCGGCATTAATGGTGTAATCATCGAGGTTGGTGAACCACAATTTGTTCTCAACGATAAAGCGGTCATGGCAACCTTCAACGGCGCGGATTTTCACCGGTGCAATGACTTGTTTGTATTCTTTCAGGCCAGGACCCGGGGTTTGATCTGGGTAAATCAGACCATCCATGCAGAAGTTGTAGTTGTTTGGGTAGTCGCCGTAATCGCCGCCGTATTTGTAGAACTCTTGACCGTGTTCATCACGCGCTAGAATGCCGTGATCACACCATTCCCAAACGTAGTGACCTTGAATGTGGTCGTGCGCATAGAACACGTTTTGGTATTCCGTCAGACCACCCGGCCCGTTACCCATCGCGTGTGCGTATTCGCAGATAATGCGTGGCTTCTCGTGTGGGTGTTCGCCAAAGTAATTCATCAGTTGAGCACGTGAGTACATCGTCGAAATCACATCGACCACTTCAGCATCGCGGTCTTCTTCGTAGTGAACCAAACGGGTGTCATCAATTGCTTTGGTCGCGGTATACATCGCACGGATGTTACAGCCATAACCCGATTCGTTACCGAGTGACCACATGATGATCGAAGGGTGGTTCTTTTGCGCATGAACATGACGCACTGCGCGATCGACAAACACTGCTTCCCAAGCAGGATCATTGGTGATACGGCTCAGGTCGCCAACGTTGGCAAAGCCGTGGGTTTCCACATCGGTTTCTGCCATCACAAACAGGCCGTAAATATCACATAACTCGTAGAAGCGTGGGTCGTTCGGGTAGTGTGCGGTGCGAACCGAGTTGATGTTGTGTTGCTTCATCAAAATCAGATCTTTTTCCACGCGGTCCATGCCCACTGCGCGACCTTTTAGATGATCGTTGTCATGACGGTTGACACCATGCAGCATCACGTATTGGTTGTTGATGTAGAACAGGCCATCGCGCACTTTGATGTCACGGAAACCCACGCGTTGTGGGATCACTTCCACTACGTTGTCTTGGTGATCTTTTAAGGTGATGAACAAGTGGTAAAGGTAAGGGTTTTCAGCCGTCCAATGCGTTGGATTCACCATATCAATCGCAAAGCTTGTTGAGTGGTGGTTTTGGATAGTCAGTGAATCGCATTGACCACTGGCTACGACAGTGCCTTTGTCATGCAGTGCGTATTCCAGCGTATAGCCAGACGCAATCGCGGTAGAAAGATTTTCCAATTCGACTTGAGCACTGAGCGTCGCACTTTGGTAATCGTCGGCGAAATCGGTACGAATGGTGAGGTCTTGGACGTGAATGTTCTCTTTTCCGATTAGGTAAACATCACGGAAGATCCCCGCCGTCCACCACATGTCTTGGTCTTCAATGTAAGTGGAATCGGCCCACTGCATCACGCGTACAGAGAGCAAGTTTTCGCCTTGTTGGACGAACTTGGAAATGTCGAATTCCGCTGTGAGTCGGCTGCCTTTACTAAAGCCGACGTACTCGCCGTTTACGTACACTTCAAAGTAGGTTTCCACGCCATCGAACTTGATGATAGTTTGTTGGTTATCCCACTGTGGACCAAGTGTAAATGTGCGTTGATAAGCGCCCGTTGGGTTGTCGGTTGGTACAAACGGGACGTCGATCGGGAATGGGAAGCCTTCATCGGTGTATTGCAGATCGCCGTGGCCTTCCATTTGCCACATGTTTGGGACGGTAATGTGTCCCCAGTCGTTCATTGTTTGTGAGTAAAACTCATCAGGTACCAACATTGGGTTGGTGAAATAACGGAATGTCCATTGGCCGCTGAGCAACATAAAGCGGCGACTCAGTTCACGTTGAAAGGTTTGTGCGCTCTGAACAGAGTCGTAGGAGAAAAAGTACGCACGTGGTGCCATACGATTCTCGTGTAAGTGTTGGAAGTTTTCCCAATTGTTCACGTTTTGATCTCCCCTCGGCTTGGTGCGCTTATGTTGGAGTGCGGATTGGTTTCATCGCGGCTCAACATCAGTGCAAAAACAACGGCCGATGTATTGTGAAAAATGCTTATGAATAATCTGAGAAAGATATTAGTAAAAGTTTTACTAAAATAAATTAGTGAAAACGTTTTACTTTAACTTGGTCACGTTTTAAATGACCAATGTTGAGCAAGATGTGATCAGAGTAAAGGAATGCGTTCTAGATTGTTTTGGAAAGTAAAAACAGTAAAAATTCGGTAGAAAATAAAAGAAGAAATAAAAAGCACTGAAAATTCAGTGCTTTATTTGATCAGTTTTGAGGGTGTTTTTATCGAGTTGTGCCGCGTAGCTTGAGCTTGCTTGGAACGTACACTTGAAGGGGCAGTGCGCGTCCGTCACGGTATTTTTCGACTAACAAGTTCACGCCTTGAATCCCCATCATTTCAGAATGAATACGAACGGTAGATAGAGGAGGGAAGGTAAAGCGCGCGGTAGGGATGTCGTTCACGCTGATCAGCGCAATATCATCAGGAATGTTTAAACCAAACTCATGCACTGCTCGTAACACACCAATCGCAATGGAGTCCGAAGCAATGAACATCGCTTTTGGGAAATCGCCTTTGGCCAGCATCTCTTTCGCTAAGTCATAACCGGACAAGCTAGAGAAATCGCCACGATAAATGTCGTCTTCAGAAACCACACCTTTTAGACTGCCGTAGTCCACAAACGCATTTTCACGAATGTCTGCGGTGTTGGGCTCGTCTTGTCCACCAATAAAGCCGATGCGCTCGTAGCCTTGTTGTACAAAGAAATCAACCACTTGCTTGCTGATTCTTACAAGGTCGATATCAACGCAATCGTAAGGACTAGTTGGATCTGAAAAGTCGATGTAACAGATGCTATCGGCTAGGCGTTTAGGTAACTTATTGACCACCTTTTGGTCGACTTTCCCGACTAAAAGGACACCCGTGATCTTTTGCGTTTCAACATCAATTTCGCTGTTGTAGCAATTGGTTAGCGTAATGCCGAGTTTGTCGCACTGAGTTTCAATCCCATGACGAATCGACAAGTAGTACGGGTCATTCACTTCTGCTTCTTGTTTGTAATTGTACAAGGCCAAAAAGTGATGTTTTTGCTTGGCTTCTTTGGTGGCTTTCTTCGAACTGCTGGTGCGGTACTCCAGCTTTTCTGCGATTTCTAAAATGCGGCGTTTGGTTTCTTCTTTAACGCTCAACGTCGGATCGTCATTCAAAACTCGCGATACGGTTGCAAGTGAGACGCCCGCTTCAGTGGCGATATCTTTTAGTGTTGCCATGTACATTTCCCGTTGGCATTGCTCACAGTCCAAGTGAGAACTCAATAATCTGGCTATTGTAAACAGCTACTTAGGGATGCACAAACTTTTAGTAAAATCGTGCGATCCACGAAAGAGAGCGGTATCTGCTCGACTCATCTTCACTGCTCATCATCTTCCTGGTTTAATTTAACTAAAGTCAGTATCTAAAATAAGGCTTTTGTGTAATTTTGTGGAAACGTTTACACAATTTGAATTCGATCACGGATCTGGATCGAGATTGGTTGCTAGACTTTTAGCCAGTTAAGAAATGGGCGTTCCGATTCGATGCAATGGCGATTGGCTTTTAGCGCATCAGAGTGAGGTATGAACAGAAAGCAGCAAACGTGGAGAAGCAAAAAGTGAAAGTTCTTGTCACAGGCGGTATGGGATACATCGGTAGTCACACTTGCGTTCAGATGATTGAAGCGGGAATGGAACCTATCATCGTTGATAACTTGTGTAACGCCAAACTGGAAGTGTTAAACCGTATTGAAGCGCTGACAGGCAAGCAGCCTGCGTTCCACCAAGGTGACATCCGTGACGAAGCATTTTTGGATACGGTATTCGCGCAGCACGACATCCAAGCAGTGATCCACTTTGCTGGCCTCAAAGCGGTTGGCGAATCGGTGGCAAAACCACTTGAGTACTACGACAACAACGTCAATGGCTCATTGGTGTTGGCGCGCAGCATGCGTAAATCGGGTGTGAAAAGCATCGTATTCAGTTCATCGGCAACGGTTTACGGTGACCCAGAAATAGTGCCGATTACGGAAGATTCACCAACAGGCGCAACCACCAATCCATACGGTCGCAGTAAATATATGGTGGAGCAGTGCTTCAGCGATCTGTTCCATGCTGAAAACGACTGGAGCATCACCTTACTGCGTTACTTCAACCCAGTTGGCGCCCATTCATCGGGCAGCATGGGGGAAGACCCACAAGGTATTCCCAATAACTTGATGCCATTTATCGCCCAAGTCGCTGTTGGCCGCCGAGAAAAACTCGCGGTATTCGGTAGCGACTACCCAACACCTGATGGCACTGGCGTGCGCGATTACATCCATGTGATGGATCTGGCCGATGGCCATATTGCGGCTTTGAAAACGGTGGGTGAGAAATCGGGTTTGCACATTTACAACTTAGGTACAGGTAAAGGCTCGAGCGTACTTGAGATGGTGGATGCGTTCGCGACCGCTTGCGGTAAACCAGTGCCTTACGAGTTATGCCCGCGTCGTCCTGGGGATATTGCTGAATGTTGGGCAAGCACGGAAAAAGCTGAGCGTGAACTAGGCTGGAAAGCAATACGCACGGTGGCTGAAATGACCGCTGATACGTGGCACTGGCAGTCAAAAAATCCCAATGGCTATTCCCCTAGTTTGAAGAATTTTAAAGAGTTGAGTAAGTAACATGTCGAATGTCGAATTTAACCCAGTGGATCATCCACACCGCCGTTACAACCCTCTGACTGGGCAATGGATTTTGGTTTCACCTCACCGTGCAAAACGCCCTTGGAGCGGCGCAGATGAAAAGCCCGCATTGGATGAGCTACCAAGCTATGACGGTAAATGTTTCCTTTGTCCAACCAACGAACGTATCTCTGGCGATGTTAATCCAGACTACCAAGGCACCTATGTGTTCAATAACGATTTTGCTGCGCTGATGGTGGATTCACCAGATGCACCAGAGTCAAACAACCCGCTATTCAAAACGCAAGGCGTGCGTGGTTTGAGCCGAGTGATTTGCTTCTCGCCAGATCACAGCAAAACCTTACCGGAGCTGCCAGTGGATAAAATTCGTGGCGTGATAGAGACCTGGAACGAACAAATTGAAGAGCTCGGCAAGGAATACGTTTGGGTTCAGGCGTTCGAAAACAAAGGCGAAACCATGGGCTGTTCTCAGCCTCATCCGCACGGTCAAATCTGGGCGAACAGCTTCTTACCAAATGAAATCGAGCGTAAAGAGCACAACCTAAAAGCCTACTACCAAGAACACGGCAGCAACTTGCTGGTGGATTACGTACAAGCGGAACTCAAAGACGGTTCACGCATTGTGGTGGAAACCGAACACTGGCTGGCGGTGGTGCCTTACTGGGCTGCTTGGCCGTTCGAAACCATGTTGTTGCCGAAAACGCACATTCGTCGCATGAGCGAACTCAGCGATGAGCAACGAGACGATTTAGCGCGAGCGATTAAGAAGCTGACCAGCCGTTACGACAATTTATTCCAATGCTCTTTCCCTTACTCGATGGGCTGGCACTACGCGCCGTTTTTTGACGAAGGCACAGACATCGACCATTGGCAGCTTCATGCACTTTTTTATCCGCCACTACTGCGCAGTGCCACGGTTCGTAAGTTCATGGTGGGCTACGAAATGCTGGCAGAAAGCCAACGTGACCTCACCGCAGAGCAAGCGGCGCAGCGTCTGCGTGATGTGAGTGATGTCCACTACAAAGAATGCTAAGTCTTTAAATTGGACTGATTACGAATAACGGGATAGCGCGACTTTACAGATAGAAAGTTAGGCTCAACGCGCTATCCCACACAAATTACTATTTTAAGAGAACGTCCCTATGTCTGAACTTATCCAAAATGTGAAAGCGTCATTTGAGCAAGTGTTGGGCTACGCACCTAGCCATATTATCCAAGCGCCTGGTCGTGTGAACTTGATTGGTGAGCACACCGATTACAACGATGGTTTTGTCCTACCGTGTGCCATTAACTACCAAACGGTCGTGGCGGCGGCAAAGCGTGAAGACAATATCGTGCGTGTGGTGTCGGTCGATTACGGTAACGTAGTGGACGAATTCGATATCACGCAAGCCATTACTTTCCAGCAAGATAAAATGTGGGCGAACTACATTCGCGGCGTGGTGAAGTGTCTTCTGGCGCGTGGCTACCAGTTTACTGGGGCGGATATTTCAGTCAGCGGCAACGTACCTCAAGGCGCGGGTTTGAGCTCATCGGCGGCATTGGAAGTGGTGATCGGTCAAACGTTTAAAGTGCTGTTTAACCTTGAAATCAGCCAAGCCGAAATCGCCTTAAACGGTCAGCAAGCAGAGAATGAATTCGTCGGTTGCAACTGCGGCATCATGGATCAAATGATTTCAGCGGAAGGGCGTGAAAATCATGCGATGCTATTAGATTGCCGTAGCCTTGAAACTGAAGCAGTCTCAATGCCAGAAGAGATGGCAGTCGTGATCATCAACTCGAATAAAAAACGTGGTTTGGTCGACAGTGAATACAACACTCGTCGTCAGCAATGTGAAGAAGCGGCGCGTATTTTCGGTGTGAAAGCTTTGCGTGATGTGACGATTGAGCAGTTCAACGAGAAAGTCGCTGAGCTGGATGAAATGGTGGCAAAACGTGCCCGTCATGTCATCACAGAAAACGATCGTACTGTGGAAGCGGCGCAAGCGCTGCGAGCACACGACATGAAGCGTATGGGCGAGCTGATGGCCGAGTCTCATGCCTCGATGCGCGATGATTTCGAAATCACGGTAAAAGAAATCGATACGCTGGTGGATATAGTCAAAGAGGTGATCGGTGATCAAGGCGGCGTGCGCATGACTGGCGGTGGCTTTGGTGGTTGCATCGTGGCACTTGTACCGCCAGCACTGGTTGATGACGTGAAAGCGGTAGTTGAAGCGAAGTACCAAGCGGCTACGGGCTTAAAAGAGTCGATTTATGTTTGCCAAGCCAAAAATGGTGCGGGTTTAGTTGAAGTGCTGTAAGGAATGATGATGAAAGCCTATTTTCAACAACTAGAACAAGCGATGGCGCAAACGCCGTCGTTTGATGGCCAAACTGCGAATCTGATTCATTTGACCAACGCGAATGGTATGACAGCGTCGTTTATGGATATCGGTGCGACGTGGTTGAGTTGCACATTACCGGTAAATGGTGAAAACCGTGAAGTGTTGTTGCGCTCACCAAATATGGCTGAACACATGAAGCAAGACGCTTACTTCGGTTCCATTGTTGGCCGCTTTGCTAACCGAATTGCGAAGGGGCAGTTTGAGATAGACGGAGAGAAGTATCAACTTGGTATCAATAACGGTGAAAACTCACTGCACGGTGGCCTAGAAGGGTTTGATAAACGTCGCTGGAAGGTTGAAGAGCAAAATGATCAACAGGTCACTTTTTCACTTCGCTCACCGGACGGTGACCAAGGCTATCCGGGAAATCTCGATGTGAAGGTGACGTACACGCTTACTGACGAGAATGAACTAGCTATCGCCTATGATGCTAAGACCGACAAAACATCGCCAGTGAATTTAACCAATCACGCTTACTTTAACTTGGCTGGTGAGGCGAGCCGCACGAAAAGTTTGGATCATACGTTACAGCTCAATGCTGGGCATTACTTGCCAACGGATGCGGGGTTAATTCCTACCGGTGAACAAAAGCCAGTTTCGGGCACCAGTTTCGACTTCACCGAGCCAAAATCGATTGGCCAAGAATTTCTTGCCGAGCAAGATCAGAAAACTGCTGGTGGCTACGATCACGCCTTTGTATTCACGCCTGAAGTGACCGATGGCGTGTCTGTCACTGCGGTCTTAATTGCACCAAAAGAAGATGTGGTGATGAAGGTGAAAACCACCAAACCTGCCATCCAGTTCTATTCAGGTAATTTCTTAGCCGGTACGCCAGGTGCAAGTAAAACTTACGAACGCTATGACGGCCTAGCATTGGAAACGCAGTACTTTCCAGACGGGCCAAACAAACCAGAATGGGGACTCAACAATGGGGTGTTGAGCTCTGGGGATTGCTATCAGCATCAAACTACTTATCAGTTTGAATTTTAGATAGCACTTCTACCCTTTGAACTTGCAGCGGCAGCGATGCTGCAACTCCAACGACTTTGGGTGTTATGGTGGGCTACATGCCCACCTTTTTTGTTTTTGATATGTATTTTTACTAGGAAGTTTAAATCACTTACCTCACTTTCGACACAATACTGTACGGTGGATGATCCCCGTAATTTCCTACTTATTACTCTTCGTTTTACTTTTATTGTTATCGTTTACATTTTTGTTGATTTTAGAGAGTTTTAATTAAATGCTTCTCTTAATATTTGTGATCTTTAGCTCGTTATAAGGTTTTTAGCGTAATATGTATCAATATGTGTGATTTTAGTTACATTTCATTTGAGTGGTAACGTTTACACTTTGCGGCGTAAACAAAACTACAGGATGAAACTGATGTCGAATATAGAACATGGTCTAAGCTTTATCGACATAATGGTCTTCGCCATTTATGTCGCAATTATCATTGGGGTAGGACTTTGGGTATCTCGTGATAAAAAAGGCACTCAGAAAAGTACGGAAGATTATTTCTTGGCGGGAAAATCTTTGCCTTGGTGGGCTGTCGGTGCTTCGCTAATTGCTGCAAATATTTCTGCGGAACAATTTATAGGAATGTCTGGTTCAGGCTATTCAATCGGCTTGGCTATCGCATCTTATGAATGGATGTCGGCAATAACATTGATTATTGTTGGTAAGTACTTTCTACCTATTTTCATTGAAAAAGGAATCTATACCATTCCTGAATTTGTTGAAAAACGCTTCAATAAAAAACTAAAAACAATTTTGGCCGTTTTTTGGATTTCCTTGTACATTTTTGTAAACCTAACTTCAGTACTGTATTTAGGTGGTTTGGCTCTCGAAACCATTTTGGGTATTCCGTTGATGTACTCAATTCTAGGTCTTGCGCTGTTTGCGTTGGTGTACTCAATTTACGGTGGTTTATCGGCAGTAGTATGGACCGATGTCATCCAAGTGTTCTTCTTAGTTTTGGGTGGTTTTATGACTACCTACATGGCAGTGAGCTTTATTGGAGGTACGGACGGTTGGTTCGCTGGGTTGTCTAAAATGGTCGATGCCGCTCCAGGCCACTTTGAGATGATCTTGGATCAAAGTAATCCACAATACATGAACCTTCCTGGTATTGCCGTATTAATTGGTGGTCTTTGGGTAGCAAACTTATATTACTGGGGCTTTAACCAGTACATTATTCAAAGAACGCTTGCTGCAAAATCAGTATCGGAAGCTCAGAAAGGTATTGTTTTTGCGGCGTTTTTGAAACTTATCGTTCCGTTTCTCGTGGTATTGCCAGGTATTGCCGCTTACGTTATTACTTCGGACCCACAACTAATGGCAAGCCTTGGTGATATTGCAGCAACAAACCTTCCAAGTGCTGCTAATGCGGATAAAGCATACCCTTGGCTAACTCAGTTCTTGCCTGTTGGTGTTAAAGGTGTTGTTTTTGCGGCTCTTGCTGCTGCAATTGTTTCTTCACTAGCATCAATGCTTAACTCAACAGCCACTATCTTCACTATGGATATTTACAAAGAGTATATCTCTCCTGACTCAGGTGACCACAAGTTGGTGAATGTTGGGCGTACTGCAGCTGTGGTGGCACTAATTATTGCTTGCCTAATTGCCCCAATGTTAGGTGGTATTGGCCAAGCATTCCAATACATCCAAGAATATACAGGTTTAGTTAGCCCTGGCATTTTGGCTGTATTCTTACTTGGCTTATTCTGGAAGAAAACAACCAGTAAAGGGGCTATTATTGGTGTAGTAGCATCAATACCATTTGCCTTGTTCTTGAAATTTATGCCACTTTCCATGCCATTTATGGATCAAATGCTATACACATTATTGTTTACAATGGTTGTTATCGCATTTACAAGTTTGAGCACATCAATTAATGATGATGATCCTAAAGGTATTAGTGTTACATCATCGATGTTTGTAACAGATCGAAGCTTTAATATCGCTGCTTACGGCATAATGATTGTTTTGGCAGTGTTATATACATTGTTCTGGTAAAACCATTCTTTATTATACTCCGCTCTTTTTTGAGCGGAGTTTTTCTAATTAAAAGAGTGTCATATGGATTCAACCTTGCTGCCAAATGTCGTTTCTTTTTTTAAAACGATAGAGCCATTTCATTTACTTCCTGACCATGTTCTTGATGCTATCGCTACGAACACAGATATTGTTTATTGGGGAAAGGGAGAGAGTGTCTCCTTAGTTATGCCTGAAGGAAAAAATTTATTTATTATTCGAGCTGGAGTTATCGAACAGAGATTTCCTAATGGTGAATTAAGAGCTAGATTAGGCGAAAATGATGTATTTGGATTTAATTTAGAACAGGATAAATATAAAGTAAAAACCATTGAAAATTGTTTAATATATAAAATTAATTATGCGTTTTTACTAAAAGCAGTTTCGAATTTTGAAAATGTTGTTAACCAGGTTGCAATCCGTGCAAGTCAACGTCTCACTTCAAGTATTAATGCACAGTATTCACAAGTAGAAAAAAGCCTGTTTTTTAAAAGGGCTAAAGATTTAGCCAATCATAATGTTGTGGTGGTGCATACAAACCAAAGTATCCAGCAAGTGGCACAAATCATGAGTAAAAAAGGCTGCACTTGTGCCTTGGTTACCAATGACAATGCATTGGTTGGAGTGGTTACCGAGACTGACATGACAAGTAGAGTGGTTGCTGAGGCGTTTAATATCTATAGACCTGTTGAGGATATTATGAACGCCCATCCTCAGAGTGTTGACCAAAATGAGCCCGTTATTTCTGCGCTCAATCTGATGATGAAACACAATATTCGTAATATCCCTGTTCTTGACAAAAATAAACAGGTTTTAGGTTTGATTAGCCCTCAAGAGTTAGTTCAGAGGCATGGCATCCAGGCTGTTTTTTTGATTGAAAAAATCAGTAAGTGTAATAGTTTAGAATCGCTTTCATTGTTAGTAAAAGAACGTCAGGCAGTATTTGAGGCGATGATAGAATCGCATTTGCCAGCCAATGTAATTGGGCAAGTTTTAATGATGATTTATGATGCCTTTACCTGTCGATTGATTAAATTAGCAGAAAGAAACGTGGGTTTACCTCCTTGTAATTATGCTTGGCTAGCGGCGGGTTCGCATGCGAGAGGAGAGGTTCACTTAGGTTCTGATCAAGATAACGCTTTAGTACTTGATGACTCAGCAACAGAAAGTGACCGAATTTATTTTCGACATTTTGCTATGTATATATGTAAAGGATTAGCGGAATGCGGGTATCCTTTGTGTAATGGGCGTTTTATGGCGGCTACACCAAAGTGGAATCAGCCATTATTCATCTGGAAGCCGCTCTACAGAAAATGGGCGAACAATCCAGAGTACAATATGTTACTAAATCTTAATGTCTTTCTTGAAGTGCGCTTTATTTCCGGGGATAGGTCACTATTTGATGAACTAAATAGTGAACGCGAGCGGTGTACCAAAAATAACCCTCATTTAATCGCAGCCTTAGTTAGAAATTTAATATCACACCGTCCACCACTAGGGATATTCAATAACTTAGTGTTAGAAAATAATGGTCACAACGAAAAATCGCTGAATATTAAAAAGTCTGCGATTGGTCTGTTGGTCGATATCGCTAGAATTTATGCTCTTCACAAAGGCGGAGGAATGTTGTCAACGGAAGAAAGATTCGATTTTGCGTATGATAGAGGATTGATTAATAGCACTTCACATCAAGACTTGATAGGGACTTATCGTTATGTAACGCAATTACGTTACTCACATCAGCTGCAATGCTTACAAGGTGGAAAGCCAGTAACGAATGCTATATTTCCTGAGCATTTTGGCAGTTTTGAAAGACAACACCTCAAAGATGCTTTTCGCATAATACGCGGTTATCAAGACACGTTAAAAATGAAATTTGGCTCTTAGTATGTTTGGCTACTCATTCCAGTCAATTGAACATCTAGAACAGGTGCGCAGAGAACTAGAAAAATCTAGCTTGCCAGATGTATTTAACTCTATAGGAAATACGCCTCTACCTGGCGCTTTATCGGATGCTAGAGAGTTAGACACGTTAGTCTTGGACTTTGAAACGACAGGATTTAATCCTGAAGTAGATAGAGTAATCAGTATTGGATGGGTAGAAATTCGAAACAGCAATATTCGTCTAAATAGTGCACGTCATGTCTTCATTAATCATGCAATTGATATTTGTCATGAGTCAGTCAAAGTTCACCATATTAGGCCTGAAACGTTGCATGTATCGGGGATTTCAGAACAAGCTGCTTTCACTCAGTTGCTGGATGTAATTGCTGGTAAAATTCTTGTTGCACATGGCTGCATTATGGAGCAGAGGTTTTTAGAGCAATACATCAAGATGAAGTACCAGAATTTGAAGTTGCCATTAATATGGTTAGATACATTAAAAATCGAGCAATATCGCACCCAACTGAGACCTACTCGGTCTGACTGGCGGTTAAGTTCAATTCGAAAGGAACTCAACCTACCAACATATCAAGCCCATAACGCACTAAATGATGCGATAGCGACTGCCGAACTATATCTAGCACAGATTAATTGCTTGTTTGGCCTTTCATCTGCGCCATTACATGTTTTAGTTAATGCTTCGCGCTAACATTTAACGCATACATCAACAACGCTCAACAGAATTTCTTCGTACTAAAGTTGGGCTAAAAATAATGGTTTCATCTTCAACTTTTTCGTCACGAGATAGCGCCAAAGCCAAACGGGCGGCGCGTTCTGCCATCATCTCGATTGGGTAGCGAATAGTAGTCAAGCTAGGGTGAACAAAGCGGGCGATCAAGCCATCATCGAACCCGACCATAGAAACCTTACTTGGTACGTCAATGCCATTTTGATCTAACGCTGCGAGTGCGCCAGCGGCCATGTAGTCGTTGTAGGCCACCACTCCAGTAATCTCCAAAGATTTGGTTAACAGGTTGGTCATCGCAACTTCGCCACCATCACTGTTGGGCTCACCGTATTCGATGTAGCTTTTGGAGAGTTCAATACCATGTTCTTTCAATGCGGCTTGGTAACCTTGCAAGCGCTCATCGGTATCTTCGATATCGTGGGATGAGGCAATGCAAGCAATTTTGCGATGTCCGTGACGAATTAAATATTCTGTCGCGAGGAATGCTCCTTTGCGGTTATCAAGGGAAATACAGCGCTCAGCAAGCTCTGGGATATGACGATTGATAAGCACCATACCTTTTACTTCTTGGGCGTAGCCAATTAGCTCCTCATCAGATAAGCCTTTCGAGTGGATGACTATTGCATCGCAACGGCTGTTGATCAGTAATTCTAGAGCTTGACGTTCATCTTCTGGATTATGGTAACCGTTGCCAATCAAGATATGTTTGCCATTTTCGCGCGCGACATTATCGACGGATTTGACCAGCGTGCCGAAGAAAGGATCGGACACATCACTCACCAACACACCCATGGTATTTGTGCTTTGACTCACCAGTGCGCGAGCTGCGGCATTGGGTCTGTAACCCAATTTGCTCATTGCTTTGGTGACCGACTCTACCGATGATTGACTGGCTTTTGGGGACTTGTTGATCACGCGAGAAACCGTTGCGACCGAAACACCGGCTTCTTTCGCGACATCCTTGATCGTTGCCATATAGAACCTTTAGTGGCTAAAAATTTTGACTGAAAGTATTAAACACCCATTGTGTAATAAGTGCAATTTGATAGAGGATTTGCTTTCGGAAATGAGATCTTTACCACTTATATTTATTAAGCTTACTGATAGTGTAAACGTTATCTTTTTAGTAAAACTTTACTGGGGTTTTTATTATGGAAACTATCGCTTACTCTGATTTTGCCAAACTGGAAATTCGTACCGGAAAAATCATTGAAGTAGCTCGTCATCAAAATGCAGACAAGCTGTATATTGTGCAGATTGATATTGGTGAAAAAACACTGCAAACCGTAACCAGTTTAGTGCCTTATTACACCGAGGAAGAGTTGATGGGCAAACAAGTGGTCGTGTTGTGTAATCTTGCCAAAGCCAAAATGCGCGGTGAAACCTCTGAATGTATGTTGTTATGCGCAGAAACGGATGATGAATCCGAAAGTGTGTTACTAACGCCAGAAAGAGCGATGCCGACCGGGGTGAGAATTGTTTAGAGTTTAATCAAGCAAACGTTTTATTGTTCGTGTTTATGTTTTGTGTCTCATTTTATAAATAAATCAATAGATATATATTCAACTCTATTTATAATCTCCGCGCTTTTAAAACTGTTTAACAGTATGAAAAATATAGGAAATTATAATGAAAAAAGTATTGCCACTATTGGCTTTAGGTGCAGTGGTTGCTTCAGCGTCAGTTCAAGCAAAAGGTAACTGGTATGTTGGCGCAGATGTTCTTAACTCTGATCTTAAAGTTGAAGGACACTCTTACAGCTCTTCGGCGACTGGCTTGGGTATTGCAGTAGGTAAAGAACTGCAATTTTCAAAAAACTTCAAATTGGCTTTAGAAGGTGAATACGTTTACTACGGTAGCTTCGAAGAAAAAAAATCGGGTGCGGGTAATTGGTTAGAAGCGACAGTTGAAGGTTATTCGTTCAACCTTAATGCTAAACCTAAGTACCAATTCTCTGGTACCGGTTTTTATGTTGGTGCCGTCGTTGGTCTTGGTGTAACGGGCGTTGATTTGGAGACAAAGTCAAACCTTTCTAGCCTTACTGGCAAGACTGATGGCAGCGATGCTGGCTTTAACTATGGTGCTGAAGTGGGTTATGAATTTGCTTCAGGCCTGATTGTTTCTGGTGGCTACCGTACTTCTACAGTAACCATTGATGTTGAAGGTGGTGGCGATCTCGAATTTGATTTTGACAGCCTTTACGTTGGCGTTGACTACAAATTCTAGGTTCGCGTATGCAAACATAGATACTAAAAAGGAGCCATTAGGCTCCTTTTTTGATCAGATTATCAATCAACTCGTAATGGTGCTCTTGCACGCCTGCAAGGTTGCCGTATTTGGGTTGGTGGCGGTCATTTTCTTTCGCGTGGTGCCAGCCAATGGTGTGACGCACAAAATGCTCCGCAAATGCATGGGATACTTCCAAGCAACCTGCTAGCACGGTATCAACATAGCTTTGCATAATTGGGCTTTTTGCGCACGGTGGTAGTGGCTCGTCTTTTACGTAAACCCAAATCTCATGTCCTTGGTTAAAGTTCGCGTCCGTTTCGATTTGATCTGGCTGAATTTGAATACGATGATAGCCACGTTCACGGCGATCGAATTCTGCGAGAGCTTCTTCATTCACTTCTAGTAAAACGCCATTGACCTGTCCATTGCCTTGGTTCACAACCAGTGGAGATAGAGTGTAGCTGTCATCAATCTTTCCCCAGTAGCGAACCAGTCCATGAGCAATGACGGGAATGGCTTCTCCCGTTTGTCCTGTTAACTTGCGCGACGCGGAATTGATTAAACTGCCATAGCCAAATATGTACATCTTCGTTGCATCCCTTAACTCATTTTTTGTATCTTGGACTGTTTATACCTAACCAGCCCATGAAGCACAAACTTTACCCCTTAAGTATAATCTTATTTTTTAACATGTATTTTTTATGCATGTTTATGGTAGCATCAACATCGTAGTTGAGTTAACCAGCATCGAGAGACGCTTGAGGGCAAGATAATGCTGAACATCACCGATAAAAAAGTGGAAGAAAAAATCCCCGCATGGCTGCGATTAGGCTTTCGGCCGTTTTTTCTATTTGGGTCGATTTACGCCATTGTTGCGATTGCGTTGTGGGTATGGATGTTCCAAACCGGACAGCCAAACGCATTAGCTGTACCGGCATTGTGGTGGCACGTACATGAAATGTTGTTTGGTTTTTCGATGGCGATTGTGGTTGGTTTTGTATTGACTGCTGTACAAAACTGGACGGGCATTAATGGCACCAAGCATTACACGCTTTTGGTCTTATTTGGCTTGTGGTTAGCGCCTAGAATATTGCTTTGGACGCCAGTACCCTTGTGGTTAACCAGCAGCATTGAAGCGGTATTTTTACTGTTTGTTGCCTATGAGGTAGGCATTCGTGTTTATCGAGCCAAAGGGTGGCGTAATTTATTTTTTGTGCCTCTGTTCCTTTTGGCCATCTTTGCGAACTTTGCAAGCTACGCGACGATAAAAGGCATGCCGCCGTTTACTTCTTCTGCTGTGTGGCAGGCGATGTTGTGGTGGTTTACGTTGTTATTGTCGGTGATGGGTGGACGTGTGATTCCATTTTTTACTGCTCGTCGATTTAATTTCGAAAAAGCACAACCACTGCCGTGGTTAGATTGGTTCGCGAACTTGCCGTTGGTAATGCTATTTGTGCTGAGCTTTTTCCCCGTGACGTTTGCAGAATTAGGCAATCCGTTGATGCTGTTTGCAGGAGTTGCTCAGTTGGTGCGTTTTGTTCGCTGGAAACCTTGGTTAACCCTGAGCGAGCCTTTAGTGTGGTCGCTGCATGCTGCGTATTTGTGTTTGCCGCTAAGCTTAATTTTGCGAGGCGCTTGGGGAGATGCATTTGCTAGCCATAACCTCATTCACCTGTTTGCGATAGGTGCGTTAGGCGGTTTGATTTTGGCGATGATCGCGCGCGTGACGATGGGGCACACTGGTCGCATGATCTACAAAGGGCCAAACATGAGTCTTGCGTTTGCAGCGATTACCGCGGCTGCTTTGGTTCGCAGTTTCGCCGTGATCTTTGACCCAGCGAGCATGATGCTGTGGATTGATATCAGCGGCGGATTGTGGATTGTTGCGTTTGGGCTGTTTGTGTGGCGCTTTGGTATGATGCTCGTGACCCCTCGTGTGGATGGTCATCCGGGATAAAGCGTTTAGACTTGAGTGATAAAAAAGAGGAGCGACACGCTCCTCTTTTGGTTTCTGCGCTTTACGGTTTTATCGCTTATTCATCATCCGTTTTGTTCGTGAACCCTAAGCGTTTGAACAGCAACCACTCTAGGCCAAAGATCACAATCAAAGCGATGCAGAACCAAGTGAACGCCATGGAGGATTCTACGCCCGGCATGCCACCAATGTTGATGCCAAGTAGTCCTGTTAGGAAGCTGGTTGGTAAGAAAATGGTGGCAACTAAAGTAAATAGGTAACTGTTTTTATTGGTTTTATCGTCTCGGTTGTGTTTGATTTCGTCTTGGAAAAGCGCTACTTCGCCAAGGTAAAATTCAATCGTTTCGTTGATGCGAGTAATGTTGTTATGCGCGAAGCGATATTGGTGAGGTCTTGATGTTACCAATTCTGACTCTGACTCGATCAAATCACGAATCGCATATTGCTGAGGGCGAATAAAACGTTTGATGGAAATAAGCGCCTTTTGTGCCGCAATGTGGTTGTATGTTGACTCATCATTGACGTCAAACTCGTTTAACGTTTCTTCGATGGTGTCGAGATACAAGTCGATTTTGCCGTTCAACCCTTCGATGATTTGATTCAGTAAGCTCGCCAGGCTTTTCGGCCCTTTGTGCTCTGCTAATGCTTGGCGAATTTCCATGATTGCACGTGATGGGATCTTACGAGTCGAGATCAGTGCGCCCTGAAAATAGAGAATACGGATACTGAGCATGTCTTCCGGCGACGCATTCTCATTCATGTTGATGCCTCGTAAGATCAGCATGAAGTTATCGTCATCTAAAGGATGGAAAGATGGTCGGCTCTCGTCGGCTAACAGATGATCGACCGTCGCACGTGGTACGTGATTGTCCTCTAGCCAGCCACGAATATCGGGATGAAGCCTTTCACAGTGGTACCAATGATTCGGTTGAATGTGTTCCGCCGCTGTTGTTTCTTGAGTCGCCATTGGGGTTGAGAAATCCCAATGTTCAATCATAAAACCCATTTTCTTTTCCTTGTATGAGCCTATACCCCAATAATCTCCAGATGCTTAACTTAGCGAGAATGACTTAGCGCACGACACGCCGCAACGTTCTCACGCCTTCACATTGAAGTTATGGGGGATAATTATTCAAATGAGTATGATTGCATTTTACGCCAAATGTCTATGAATAATTGTTCTTATTGGTAAGCAAGTGAAGCAATAAGAACCGCACAGTAACAAGGGGAAACAAAAAGCCTGCAACGAGGCAGGCTTTGTCATAGGTGAGGGGGAGGAGCTTTTTAGCTAACCTGAGAAAGGTTGACCACTTTTTGTTGCAACTTTTCTTTCAGGTAGTCGGCAAGTGCCTGTTTTTCTTCGTCGTTCATGTAAAGGCCAAGTTTAGTACGACGCCATAAAATGTCTTCGTCGGTTAGCACCATTTCATGGTTCATCAAGTAATCGATCTCGCGTTGGTACACGCCGCCTGCTTGCTCTGAGAACGCTTGGCCAAGATCGGCTTCACTGGATGCGCCTTCCATCAAATCCCACGTTTGCGTACCAAACTGAGTCACATAGCGCAGAATCAGCGCTTGCGGTGCCCATGAGTATTTCGCGTGAATTTGCTTCGCTAACTGTTCACGGGTGCAGCTAAAGTTACCACCTGGTAGCGTTTGATTTGCTGTCCAGTTACCACCCATTTGAGGTAGGTACGGTTCCAGTTTCTTCATCGCCGCTTCACCGAGTTTACGGTAAGTCGTTAGCTTGCCACCGAATACTGACAACAATGGTGCTTGATCGTACTCAGCATCGAGCTCTAGCGTGTAGTCTCGTGTGATCGCTTGCGGTGAGTCAGACTCATCATCACACAGAGGACGTACACCACTGTAAGTCCAAACCACGTCTTCACGAGTAAGTTGGTGGACAAAGTGTTGGTTCACGATGTCGATGAGGTAATCAACTTCGTCATCCGAGATCGCCACTTCACGTGGGTCACCTTTGTATTCCACATCTGTCGTACCGATGATTGAGAACTTATCTAGATAAGGAATCATAAATACGATGCGGTTATCTTTGTTTTGAAGAATGTAGGCTTGCGGTTCGTTGTGGATACGTGGAACAACGATGTGCGAGCCTTTGATCAAACGAATGTTGCGAGGGGAGGTTTGCTCCAATCCTTCATCAAAGAACTGTTTCACCCATGGACCAGCAGCGTTAACCAGAGCTTTCGCTTTGCGCTCGAAGCGTTGGTCTGTCGTTACGTCATGGATTGTTACGTGCCATACGCCGTTTTCACGGTGCGCTTTTTCAACGCGACAGTAGTTACGTACTTCGGCGTGGTTTTCACGAGCCGCCATAACGTTCAGCAAGACTAAACGAGCGTCATCAACCCAGCAGTCTGAGTATTCGAAACCGGTTTTCATTTCTGGTTTTAGCAAGCCAGATTTTGCAAGGTTGACGGTTTTACTGCCTGGTAGAGTTGTGCGTTTGCCCAAGTTATCGTAAAGGAATAGGCCACAGCGGATCATCCAAGCTGGGCGTAGGAATGGGCGATGAGGCAAACGGAAACGCATTGGTAGAGCGACGTGTGGTGCTTTACGCAGAATCACTTCACGCTCTGCGAGCGCTTCCGAAACCAAACGAAACTCGTAGTGTTCAAGGTAGCGTAATCCACCGTGAATAAGTTTAGAACTTGCTGAAGACGTTGCTGATGCAAAATCGTTAGCTTCATATAAACCGACACTCAAACCGCGGCCAGCTGCATCAGCTGCAATGCCAGCCCCGTTAATGCCGCCACCGATAACGATCAAGTCTAAAAGAGTGGATGAGCTAGTTGTGGATGTATTTTTTTGTATACTCATGAATTTGACCTCTTGGTGAGCGAACGAGCATTTTAGAACATGGTTTAATCCTAGCTCAGGTTTCGTTTGTGATCATCTATTATTTTCGTTTGTGAGCGTTTTGTGTGATTTGGGCATAAAAAAACCTCTGTCTAATTAAGACAGAGGTCATTTTGAGGTTCAAATTTGAGCGATTTATCTATTCGGCGTCTGCTGATGTTACATTCGCTTCGACCACTTCGAGGGGAATTGCGGCGTCTTTTAAGATCGCGAGAATTTCTTCTGGTGGCTGTTTGTTAGTAAATATCATGTTCAGCTGCGCGATGTTGCCCAGTTTCACCATGGCATTGCGACCAAACTTTGTGTGGTCGACGGCGAGAAATACGCTGCGGCTGTTGTCGATGATCGCTTGCTTCACGCGTACTTCGTGGTAATCAAAGTCCAATAGGGAACCATCAAAATCGATGCCACTGATGCCGAGAATGCCAAAATCGAGACGGAACTGTTTCACGAAATCGAGCGTTGCTTCGCCTACGATACCGCCATCGCGGCTGCGGACTTCACCACCTGCTAAGATGACCTTGATCTCTGGGTTAGGGAAGAGAATGGTTGCCACGTTGATGTTGTTGGTGACGACGCGTAGCTGCTTGTGGCTCTTAGTGAGCGCACGTGCGACGGCTTCTGGTGTTGTGCCGATATCAATAAATAGCGTCGCGCCGTCAGGAATGTGTTTCACCACCTCTTCTGCAATGACATCTTTTTCATTGAAGTTAAGCGCTTTACGCGTGTTGTAAGATGTGTTTTCAGAACTGAGAGGGATGGTGGCACCACCGTGATAACGACGAATTTTGTTGTCGTCTGCGAGTTCGTTGAGATCGCGTCGGATGGTTTGTGGGCTGACATTGAATCTTTCTACCAACTCATCCGTGCTGACATAGCCTTGTTTTTTCACCAGTTCAACAATCTGCTGGTGTCTAGGTATTTGCTTCACTTACCACTCCCTTGTGCATTGGTAACGGCCAATGCTTCAAATTCGAAGCGCTATTGTGCTCGAATTTGCGCGTTGTGAGAAGTAAAGGCTGGTAGGAATCGGGGATAAGACGCAAAAAAGAGCGCTCAAATGGCGCTCTTTTTTCGTTTGGGAGAAAAATTAATCGTCTTCGTCGTGCAGTTCAGACCAAGTTTGCGCACATTTCACAGCGCGTTTCCAACCTTTGTAACGACGGTTGCGTTTTTCTTCGTCATCATGCGGTTCGAACGTACGATCAAGCACTGCTTTATCTTGCAGCTCATCAATGCTGTTCCAGTAACCAACCGCTAAACCTGCCAGGTATGCAGCACCAAGAGCCGTTACCTCAGTCACTTGTGGACGGTGTACTTCTGTGTTTAATACATCCGATTGGAATTGCATTAGGAAGTTGTTTGCTACCGCACCGCCATCAACACGCAAGTTTGCGAGTTTGATTCCAGAGTCAGCTTGCATCGCATCCAATACGTCACGAGTTTGGTAAGCGATGCCTTCCAGAGTCGCTCGGATAATGTGGTTTGAGTTCACACCGCGAGTAAGGCCAACAATGGTGCCACGTGCGTAAGCATCCCAGTATGGAGCGCCAAGGCCAGTAAAGGCTGGTACTACATAAACGCCGTTCGATGTGTCCACTTTTGTTGCGAAGTATTCAGAATCTTCTGCGCCGTTTAGGATTTTCAGTTCATCACGTAGCCACTGGATAGAGGCACCACCCATGAACACAGCACCTTCAAGTGCGTAAGCTGGCTCGCCTTTCGGACCACAAGCTAGAGTGGTAAGCAGACCATTCTTCGAGGTGACTTTCTCTTGGCCAGTGTTCATCAGCAAGAAACAACCTGTGCCGTATGTGTTTTTCGCTTGGCCAGCTTCCACACACATTTGGCCGTATAGCGCCGCTTGTTGGTCACCTGCAATACCTGCGATAGGAATTCGAGTACCGCCTTTACCACCGATGTTCGTTTTGCCGTAAATTTCCGAAGAGCGTTTTACTTCTGGCATCATTGACGCCGGAATGCCCATCTCATCCAACAGCTTTTGGTCCCAACATAGGTCGTTGATGTTAAACAGCATGGTACGTGATGCGTTGGTGTAGTCAGTAACGTGAACGCGGCCTTGAGTCATCTTCCATACTAACCACGTATCGACGGTACCAAACAGCAGTTTGCCTGCTTCTGCATCTTCGCGTGCGCCTTCTACGTTATCCAGAATCCACTTAACTTTAGTGCCAGAGAAATAAGGGTCAAGCACCAAGCCGGTGTTGTCGCGAACGTAATCTTCTAAGCCGCGGCTTTTTAGGTCTTCACAAATGTCTGCGGTGCGACGACATTGCCATACGATCGCGTTGTAGACGGGTTTGCCTGTTTCTTTGTTCCAGACGATGGTGGTTTCACGTTGGTTCGTAATACCAATGGCAGCTAATTGGTCGCTTCGGATGCCTGACTTAGCCAAAGCTTCAACTAATGTAGAGCTTTGTGTTGCCCAGATTTCCATTGGATCGTGCTCAACCCAACCTGCTTGTGGATAAATCTGAGTAAACTCTCGCTGAGCGACGCTTACGATATTGGCGTCGTGATCAAGAATAACAGCGCGAGAGCTTGTCGTACCTTGGTCGAGGGCAACAATGTATTTTTGCTCAGTCATGGTAAGAATCCTTTTGTTTCGTTATTTATATTTTAGTAATTGGCAAGCGGTTAAGCTCGAGCTTCTTCTGTTTCTTCTTCAGTATCACATTGGTTTGGAATGGTACAACCGTGACCTTGGCGAGGGAGGTATGCCGCGATCGCTTTTGGATATAACCAACCACCAAAGCAAGCACCCGCAATAGGAGCAAGAAGGGGAACGATAAAGTAAGGGATGTCTTTAGCGCCGGTCAGTGCGTAATCCCAACCTGCAAAGTACGCGAACAGTTTAGGGCCAAAGTCACGAGCTGGGTTCATCGCAAAGCCAGTCAGTGGACCAAGAGAACCACCAATAACCGCAATCAGAATACCAATCAATAATGGGTTCATCGCGCCACGAGCGGCACCGTTGTTTTCATCACCCAGAGCCAAAATGGCAAACATTAATACAGCTGTAATGACGAATTCCACAGCAAATGCGCCAAAGAAAGAAAGAGAAGCGTGTGGGTAAGTTGAGAAAATACCAGCCGTTGCAAGGGCGTCTTGGCTGCTACGTACAAAGTTGTGTGCGATTTCGTAATCGGTGAAAAGGTTGCTGTACAAGCTGTAAACCAAAGCGGCAGAGAAAAATGCACCTAACATCTGAGCGATGATGTACGGCACCACTTTCGCTTTATCGAAACCATGAAACATAGCTAATGCAATGGTTACGGCTGGGTTGATGTGTGCGCCTGAAACGCCGGCAGTACAGTAGATCGCGATGGAGACACCTAAGCCCCATACAATACTGATTTCCCATTGTCCAAAAGATGCGCCTGTTAACACTAAGGCTGCGACGCAGCCAACGCCGAAGAAGATGAGTAGTCCTGTACCGATGAACTCGGCCAAACATTCTCCGAGCAGAGAGGGGTGTTTGTTGGTTGTCATGTTAAGAGTCCTATAGTTATTTTTGCTTATCTAGCACGATAGTATTGTGCACATATAAACGTTTGCGAAAACAAACGAGCATTAAAAATGAGCGTTTGAGCATGAATTTGTTAACCAAACTCTTCGTTTTTGTTAAATGGCGCATCTTTTGACCAGAAAGGAAACTGATAGAAAGCTCTTTATAGGGATGAGTGAGTCATTTTCAGCGCTCAAATTACCGATGTGAAAACAAATGCACAACTGGTAAGAGGAGTTTTGTGAAGCTGGTTCGTCAATGGTGGATTATCGTTCAATAGTTTGTGTAAAAAGTAATCCCTAAGAGGTAGTTAAAGCCAGATACAGCAAAGGCTTGGGGGGAGATCCTGAAAGAAAATAACTAGAACGCACGACGATAAAATCGGACTCGCGTATAACGAGAGTATGATATGGATTTTGCCTTCCAAAAGTGTGTTCATTGCGCTAAGTGTACGAAATGTACACCTCAGTAGAACTTGGTTGTTTTTGGACTCTTTATTTCGTTTGAAACTAAACACCAAACTTTTCCTTCACTTTTGTTATTACTGATTTTTCCTTAGCTTAATGCGTCATGCAGCACCGTTTATCTCGAATTTGTGTTCCTATTCGAGCCTTTATTTTGTTTAGTTTCGAATGTGAGTGATTAAATGTTCTTTTTTGATCAAGAAAAGATATTAACGAATTCTGAGTAAAGTTGAACGGCTGTCTAATTAATGGTGGCTAATTTGCTGTATTTACTAATAATTAATTCCTATGCAACATTTATCACAGAAATTAAATCCTAACCTCATACAATGCAGAAACTTTCGAACGAATGTTAATTTTGTTTCGTTCGCTCCTTTTGGGTTCTTTACCATCGCATATACATAATGAGGTTCCTATGTTTGGAATATTCAAACCTAAGGCGCACATTGATCGTCTATCCCCAGATAGCATTGATAGCACCTATTCTCGCCTCCGTTGGCAACTGTTCATCGGTATTTTTGTTGGCTACGCCGGCTACTATTTGGTTCGTAAAAACTTCAGTTTAGCGATGCCGTACCTCATCGAGGAGGGTTACAGCCGTGGTGACCTTGGTGTTGCTTTGGCCGCTGTTTCAATCGCTTATGGCCTTTCAAAATTCTTAATGGGCAGCGTGTCTGACCGTTCTAACCCGCGCTATTTCCTCAGTGGCGGTTTGTTGATGTCAGCTTTGGTTATGTTCTGTTTTGGCTTTATGCCATGGGCAACAGGCAGCATCACGGCGATGTTTATTCTTCTATTTTTGAACGGTTGGTTCCAAGGTATGGGGTGGCCGGCCTGTGGGCGAACCATGGTGCACTGGTGGTCACGTAAAGAGCGTGGTGAGATCGTTTCGGTTTGGAACGTGGCGCACAACGTGGGTGGCGGTTTGATTGGTCCACTATTCATTTTGGGTCTGTGGGCATTTAACGATGATTGGCGCACCGCATTTTATGTACCTGCATTTTTCGCCACTTTGGTTGCGGTGTTCATTTGGATGACGGTTCGAGATACGCCTCAGTCTTGTGGTCTACCGCCGATTGAAGAGTACAAAGATGACTACCCAGATGACTACGACAAGTCGCATGAACAAGAAATGACGGCGAAGGAAATTTTCTTCAAGTACGTATTCAACAATAAACTGTTGTGGTCGATTGCGATTGCAAACGCGTTTGTTTACTTGATCCGTTACGGTGTGTTGGACTGGGCACCCGTTTATCTAAAAGAAGCGAAGGACTTCTCGGTAGATAAATCGTCTTGGGCTTACTTCCTATACGAGTGGGCAGGTATTCCTGGCACGTTATTGTGTGGTTGGATTTCGGACAAACTGTTCAAAGGCCGTCGTGCACCTGCAGGCATCTTGTTCATGGTATTGGTAACGTTGGCGGTATTGGTTTACTGGTTCAACCCAGCGGGCAACCCAACAATCGATATGATGGCTCTTATCGCGATTGGCTTCTTGATTTACGGCCCTGTCATGCTGATTGGTTTGTATGCACTTGAATTGGCACCGAAAAAAGCAGCGGGTACTGCTGCTGGTCTAACTGGCTTGTTTGGTTACTTAGGCGGTGCGGTGGCTGCAAACGCGATTCTTGGTTACACCGTGGACCATTTCGGTTGGGATGGCGGTTTCATCATTCTAATTGGTTCATGTATTACTTCTATCGTGTGTTTGACGTATGCGCTTCTAGGCGAACGCGCACACCACGAGCAAAAAGAGCGCGAAAAGGAACAAGAAGCGCTAGCGTAATATTTATTTAAAGAGGCAGTGGAATACTGCCTCTTCGCTTTATCAAGGATATAACAATGAAAACCAAGTCAGTATGTCTCACATTTTTAGCGCTTAGCCTATCTGCTGGCGCAATTGCAAAGCCGCTTGTTATCGCTCACCGCGGCGCTTCTGGTTATTTACCGGAGCACACTTTAGAAGCCAAAGCTTTGGCTTATGCAATGAAACCAGATTACATCGAGCAAGATGTCGTGATGACGAAAGACGATCAGTTAGTGGTGTTGCATGATCATTATTTGGATCGCGTCACGGATGTAGCGGAGCGTTTTCCTGATCGCGCACGCGAAGATGGTCGTTATTACGCGATTGACTTTACTCTGGCAGAAATCAAATCTCTGCGAGTCACTGAAGGGTTCAATATCGACGAAAACGGCAAAAAAGTCGCCGGTTATCCAACCCGATTCCCAATGTGGAAATCTGATTTCACTGTACCGACGTTTGCTGAAGAGATTGAACTGATCCAAGGCCTTAACAAGACGTTGGGTTACGACATCGGTATTTACCCGGAAATTAAAGCGCCTTGGTTCCATCGTCACGAAGGTAAGGACATTTCTAAAGCGGTGCTTAAAGTCTTGAAGCAGTACGGTTACGACTCGCAAGACGACAAAGTCTACCTGCAGTGTTTTGATGCGAATGAACTGCAACGCATTAACAGTGAGTTGATGCCCGCAATGGACATGGATTTAAAGCTCGTTCAGCTCATGGCTTACACCGATTGGAACGAAACTATGGTGTACAAAGGCGAGACAGCAATGCCATACAGCTATGATTGGATGTTCGAAGCCGACGGCATGAAGAAAGTGGCGAGTTACGCCGAAGGTATTGGACCTTGGAAGCCGATGCTGGTGGATGATAAGTCAACCAAAGACAATATCATCATCAAGCCGTTGATGAAGGCTGCAAAAGACGCCGGCTTACAAGTTCATCCATACACGTTCCGTGCTGATCCAGGACGCATTCCTGCGTACACGGACAGCTTTGAAGGCATGATGGATGTGTACTATAACCAAGTGAAAGTGGATGGTTTGTTTACTGACTTTCCAGATAAAGCAGTCAGCTTTTTAAATCAGTAATCAGCACTCACACATTTAAAAAATCCCCCAACAGTTTCCTGCTGGGGGATTTTTGTATTCTTATTAGTTGTTTTTATGCAGTTCGCTGTTCAGTTCAACCGCGCTCTTGTTTGCAAGACACTCGATTTGACCTGTCACAGAGTTACGACGGAACAGTAGGTCAGAAACACCAGCAAGGTCGCGTGCTTTCACCACTTCGACTTCTTGACCTGCAGAATCTAGCATGCGCACTTTAGAACCAGCAGTCACGTACAAACCTGACTCGATAGTACAACGGTCACCCATTGGGAAACCAAGGCCAGCGTTCGCGCCTAGTAGTGAGTTTTCACCAATAGAAACCACCACTTTACCGCCGCCAGATAGCGTACCCATGATCGATGCGCCGCCACCGATGTCAGAACCGTTACCAACAACCACGCCAGCAGAGATACGGCCTTCAACCATGCTCACGCCAGTTGTACCCGCGTTGAAGTTGATGAAGCCTTCGTGCATAACAGTTGTGCCTTCGCCAACGTGTGCGCCAAGACGTACGCGAGAAGTGTCTGCGATACGAACACCAGTTGGAACCACGTAGTCCACCATTTTAGGGAACTTGTCTACGCAATCTACGCTTAGCGTACGGCCAGCTAGGCGAGCTTCGATTTGACGCTCAGCCAGCTCAGGTAGGTCGATTGGGCCTTCGTTTGTCCATGCGATGTTGTGCAGCAGACCGAAGATGCCATCCAGTACCGTGCCGTGTGGCTTAACTAGACGGTTAGAGATAAGTTGAAGTTTTAGGAAGCCTTCAGCAACAGATTGTGGCTGTTCATCCGTAGCTAGAATAACCAGTACAAGCGGTTGTGCTGATTCTGCTGCTTTGGTTGCGAAAGATGCGTTTGCTGCATCGCCGTTAGCTTCGAATGCTGCCGCAAGTTCTGCACTTTGTGCCGCAGAGATCTCGATAGCTTGGTTGCCTTGCTCGTAACCTGCTACTGCAGCCAGTGCGTTAACAAGTGTGTCGCTTGGGTTAAGAACTGGGTTTGGGAAAAACGCTTCGATGATTTTACCGTCGCGGTTTTTAGTTGCCGTACCAAAGGCTAGAGAAAAGAAAGCCATAGTTGATCTCCATGTGTTGAGTCTTGTGTCTCGTCTGTTCACTGACAAGAAATAATTACGTTGTCAGCCATCATAAAGAGAGTATTGGGGAGTTTAAAGGGGGGAAATGGAGAAAGTCCGTAGATGGATACCTTTTGTCTTTTCGGAGATATGTCTGTCTGATGAGAAATGTGGCTACGAGGTGGTCTATTGGGAGAGTTTTGCTGAAATTAAGAAAAGGCAGTTTCTTGTCTCGGATCTAGAAAGAAAGGGCGTTCTTTCATTATGCTCTATGCTTTCAGGCATAAAAAAACGCCACAAGATGCGGCGTTATTTGAAGGGCAGTCATTGGGTTATGCTGCGTCTTCTTGCTGTTCTTCTTCAACAGCTTCAAGCTTCTTTGCTTTTTTTGGTACAGGTTTGCGTTTTGCACCGATTGCGTAAAGCAACTCTTCTTTGTTTTGCGCGAGGAACATTGCAAGATCTTCTTGCTTGCCTTCGTCTTCTAGAAGTTCACTTTTACCTAGCAGCGTGAATAGTTCATCTGCCATATCCAGCATTTTGTCGTATGCGTCAGCTTCCGCTTTAGAGGTAAAAGTCATTTTCTCTTCTCCATTGCGTTCTACCACGTACTTGACGATTACAGCCATGGTTGGTCCCCTAATTTGGTGTATTGATACTGGCTTTTTATACAGTTTTTGACCAATCAAGTCTAGCGACAAGCCCCAGAATGAGAGACACGTACAACTAACTGACTAGCATTTAAACTATCTTGGTTTCACTTTGCGGATTTATTCCCCAAAGGAAGGTTGGTTGGTCGTTCCCAATCTTGGCAAAATTCGATAAACGTTTTGAGCAATGGGCTTTGATATTTCTCTTTATGAACCAGTAACCAGAAGCGGCGTTTCATATCTAAAGGCATGTCGAGCAGTTTTACACGACCGTCACGAATAGCAGGTTCTGCAGACAAGCGTGACAAGCAGCCTAAGCCCAGCCCAGCAGATACTGAGTTGATCAACGCTTCGGTGGTATTGAGCTGAAAAGCTTCATGCCAATGTTCCAAGCGCGGCGCGACAACGCGCATAAAAAATTCGCGTGAACCAGATCCCGCCTCTCGTAATATCCATTCACTGTTTTCTAGCTCGGTTAAGTTTACTGGCCCTTCGTGCGCGGCTGGGTAATCGGGCGCGCAAATCACGCACATTTCATCTTCGCTAAACTGGGTAGACTGCAATTCAGGGTGAAGTGTTTTGCCTTCAATGAGGGCTATGTCTAACTCGTAATCGGTCAGCATGTCGCAGATTTGTGCGGAGTTAGAAATGAACAGGCTTTGAGAACGATGGTTCGTTTGCTGACGAAATTCGCTAAGCAAATAGGGCGCGACTTGGTTGCCAATGGTGTCGCTGGCACCAATGCGAAGTTGGCCCGATAGCGCTTGGTCACCATCGAAAATGCTCTCGATGTCCTTGGCTCGGTTGAGTAATTCATCCGCCAGTGGCAGTAGCTTTTGGCCTTCTTGGTTCAAAATCAGTCGGTTATTAACACGATCAAACAAGTGATGGCCGATCTGCTTTTCTAATTCTGAGAGTGCCATGCTCACAGCGGCTTTTGATAAAAAGAGACTATCAGAAGCTGCTGTGAGCGTTTTGTGCTGCGTGATCGTCGTAAACACTTTCAGTTGTTTAAGAGAAATGTGACTTGCCATATCCCACCGTTAAGTAATTTTGAACGTTTGTTTTAAATAATTAGATATATCGGAACGAAGTGCAAGCGTATTATACGCTCCATCAAGAGTGAGTCTGGTTGAGGTCATCATGATTCAAAGAACAAAAGCAAAAGTAATGGGAGCACCAACTCCGATGGCGGGTTTGGCTCTTGGTATTGCAAGCTTAGGCTGGAGTTGGGAAAACTTCGCCGAATTACATGGCTACGGACAGTGGATTAGTGCGGGTATCGCGAGCGTATTGTTGGCTATATTGGCAACCAAGTTTTTGCTACATAACCATCTATTGAGACAAGATCTTGCTCATCCGGTTGTGGGCAGCGTGGTTCCGACATTTGCGATGGGCACTATGGTGGTATCGAACTCTCTCGGCCATTTTTACCAATTGGCTGGTGATGTACTTTGGCTGATTGCAGTGGTTCTGCACATCGTGTTCTTGGTGAGCTTTGTTTACCATCGCGCCAAAGATTTTGAATTGCACCACATGGTTCCTAGTTGGTTTGTACCGCCTGTGGGTATCATCGTTGCGGATGTGTCTTTCTCTGGCAACCCGATGTTAGCACCAGTGGCACAAGGTGCATTGATGTTTGGTATGGTGGCGTATGCGATCATGTTGCCGATGATGATTTACCGTTTCATGTTTACCCATGAAATTCCGGATGCAGCGAAACCAACAATGGCAATCATGGCAGCGCCAGCAAGTCTATCATTGGCAGGGTACTTAACGGTCACTGCGACACCATCACCAGTGATCATCGCTATGCTATTTGGTATCGCGGTATTGATGACAGCTATCATTTACCTCGCATTCTTTAAATTGCTTAGACTGCCATTTAGCCCAGGCTATGCGGCGTTCACTTTCCCGATGGTGATCGGTGCGACGGCGCTGTTTAAAATGGCGAATTGGATGGAGTTGCAAGGATTGGCTGCACACTATGTGCAACAAGTGCGCGGCTTAGCTGGTCTTGAGTTGATTGTGGCAACATTTGTTGTCTCTTATGTGGCTTTACAGTACATCAACAACTTGTTGATTCAGCCACGCTTGATGCACGCTCATCACGCTTAAATAGCTGATAGGGAAAAGCCTCTTGGTCTTACAACCAAGAGGCTTTTTTATTTCAATCGGCGTCGATGTTGGACGCTAGCCTTTTTTATAAAATCGCGACATCTCATCCAGAGAATGACGAATGATATCGACAGGAACTTTCTGTTCTTTCTCGACTTTTAATTGGCGATTCAGTTGCTGAGAGTGCCCGCCAGGATTGACCACAAGCATCAGTTCTTTGCCGACCAATGCATAGTTGTAGTAGCTGCCAGCAATATACCAATCGCGAGGGGCAGAGCTATCAAACAAGTTATGACCAACACTGTATGAACTCGTTGTGCCTTGAACGTCAAACAGCGTATTCATCATGGTTGGCACGACGTCAAAATGGGTCGTGCGGTAATTAATTTGCTCTGGTTGACGATTTGGCATGTACACGTAAAGAGGCACATGTACTTGAACGTCACTGTAGTTACCCGTATGGCCCCAGTAGTTCATCTTATGATCATTAAACTCTTCCCCATGATCAGATGAAATCACCACAATGGTATTGTCTAAGTCGACGTTTTTCAGCACTTCACCAATCAAGCTATCGATGTAGTACAACGAGTTCTTGTATCGATTGTGGTAAAGCGAAGCGTCAAAATCATTGTTGAGCAAAATGTGGTCAACGCGTTCCCAGTATGGTTTGAATTTCGCAAATTCAGCTTCAGGAAACACCGTGCCGTGGGCGGCATCGTAGAACAGGAAACCAAAGTACGGTTTGTCGCTGTCCTGCTTTTGGAACTCGATGAACTTGTCTGTGATCTGCTGATCGCGCTCGACCGCCGTTTCCCCGGTTTGTTTCAGAGTCAAGTCCGATACTTTTTTGAATACCGTACGAGAAAGTGGCGGGCTGGTGAGCGGTGCCGAGCCAAAAATGCCCATGCGGTAGCCTTCTGCTTGCAGCGTATCCATAAAAACAGGAGAGCGTTGGCTTGCGTAAAAGCTTTCCCAGTAGGTCGCTGGCAAGCTGTAAAACAGGCTGAAAATACCCGCTTGAGTTGAGTTGCCGCCGCTCATATGTTGTGTGAAATTCACCGTTTTTTCGGCGAACTTGCTGACATTTGGCATGACTTCCGGCGTCGCATCACTGTAGCGCCACGCGTCAACCAAGATAAACAAAACATTGGGCTGCTTCTCTTTGCTTTGCACTTGAATGGGTGCAAGCGGGTAGTTGAGTGAGCTACGTTCAATATTGGTTAACTCTACGCGGTTCTTCGATGCAATGTTCTCATCCACTAGGTCGTGTTTGTAAATAAATTTACGAGCCGTCAGCGGGTAGTAAAGTGGCCAGTTATTCGAAAACTGACTGACTTCATCGTCGTAAAGCGCGTTTTTGTACGCATGAATCATCTGTGTGCTGAGCAATACAGCAAACCAGACGCTGCTCAAAACGAACTTAGCTCGGCTTTGTGCCAGTTTATTACTTACCCAAACGGTACAGGCGAGCCCGATCACCAGAACGGCAACTTCACTGACGAAGATAAGCCAACTCATCCACGAAATATCGAAGACATCACCACCTCCTTCGAAAAACATACGGATTAATAGGGCGTTGATGTGAAGTTTGTATTGCTGAAAAACGAGGATATCGACTTTAAACATGATCAATAGACAGATCGCTATAGCGATCACGATGCCTTTGAATGCTCGAGTCGGTAGAAAAGAGAGCAATAAACTCAACAACATAAATGGAAGAGCGATCAAGCCCAGCCAGCCATATTGAGTCGAAACCAAATAGTAACCTTGCAACAAGGTTAGTGGTTCATTCTGATTGTTAGACAACACAAAAGGATAACAAGCGATCGACAGATACACTGCAAAGCAAGCAAAAAAAGCAATCAGCCAAGCGCTGTTGGAAGACAGTTTGCGAAACATACTTTTTATATATTTATAAATTATAGGTAGCAAGAGTATAAAACAGTGTTTTTTATTATGGAATAGTTGCGAGTAACGTCACATTTTGTATGGCTGTGTAAGATTTTGCTTACGCCTTGAAAAGGTGATGTTTTCTGTCCATTTTGAGCGATATGTAACCTTTTACTTTTTCAGAACGCGAGATCACTGCGGGTTTAAATGGGGCTGTGCTAAGCTAGCTAACAGTTTCAATCGGCGCTCGGTATTCCCAATTTGTTTACTGTTTATCACTCCAACCAAGTTGACGTTCTTAAATCACTCCTTGTTGAACTGATTCGAATCAGTCCGCTGGAAAACCCGTTCGAAAAAGAACAAATTCTGGTTCAAAGTCCGGGCATGTCCCAGTGGCTAAAAATGGAATTGGCCAAAGAGTTTGGTGTTGCCGCGAACATTGATTTTCCGCTCCCTGCAACCTTCATTTGGGAAATGTTTACGCAGGTGTTGCCAGACGTGCCAAAACGCAGTGCGTTTAACAAAGAAGCGATGACGTGGAAGTTGATGCATCTGCTTCCTGGGCTTCTTAACCAAGACGTGTTTTCGCCGTTAGCGCAGTACCTCAAAGATGACAGTGACCACTCTAAGCTGTATCAGCTGGCTGAGAAAATTGCCGATATTTTCGATGGTTACTTGGTGTATCGTCCGGAATGGATCGCAAGTTGGGAAGCTGGGCAGAGTGTGGCAGAGCTGGAAGATGAGCATCCGTGGCAGCCGATCTTATGGCAAGCGTTGTACGATCACACTGTGTCATTAGGACAGTCTCCTTATCACCGTGCCAACCTTTATGAGCACTTTATCGACACGTTAGCGAGTTTTAACGGCAATTTTGACCATTTACCCAAGCGTTTGTTTGTTTTTGGTATTTCCTCGTTACCGCCTCGCTATATGGATGCGCTAAAAGCAATTGGTGAGCATATCGATGTGCATCTGATGTTCACTAACCCGTGTCGCTATTACTGGGGTGAAGTTCGAGATCGCAAGTATCTTGCTCGTTTGGCGGCGAAACATCGTCAGCACGTTGTGTGGCGGGACGATCACTCGGAAGTGCAAGGTGAAACTGAGCAACTGAAAGGCTCATTGGAAGATAATGTGATCGATGAGCTACACACCGATGTGGTCGGAAACAGTCTGTTGGCGTCCATGGGTAAACTCGGGCGTGACAATATGTATCTGTTGTCTCAGCTGGAATCTCATGAAATCGAAGCGTTTGTTGATGTTGAGCGCGACAGTCTGCTCCATCAATTGCAAGCGGATATTCTCAATCTCGAAGAACATCAAGATGACCAACAGATTGAAAACAGTCATCACAAACAAGTGGTTAGCTTGGGTGATAAATCACTGAGCCTACACGCTTGTCACAGCCCGATGCGTGAAGTGGAAGTGCTGCATGATCAACTATTGGCGATGTTCGATGCTGACCCAACGTTAAAACCGCGCGATATTATCGTGATGGTCGCGGACATCAACGCTTACAGCCCTGCGATTCAGGCGGTCTTTGGTAACGCTCCGGGTGAGCGTTTTATTCCATATTCGATTTCTGACCGAACCGCCGATCAAGAGAGCCCAATTCTGGCCGCATTTATGCAGTTGGTGAACTTACCCAATACGCGCTGTTTGGCATCAGAACTACTCGAACTTCTGGAAACTCCGGCGATATTAAAGCGTTTTGAACTCAGCGAAGATGATTTCTTACAAGCCAAACAATGGGTTGAGGAATCGGGGATTCGCTGGGGATTGGATGCCAATACCGGACGCGAATTTGAACTGCCGGAAACCCGTCAAAACACGTGGCAATTTGGTATTCAACGCATGTTGCTCGGCTATGCGATGCCAGAATCCGCAGGCTTGTTTGAAACCGAGCAAGGTAGTTTATCTCCGTACAACGAAGTGCAAGGCATGGGTGCAGAGCTTGCGGGCAAGTTGGCACACTTTATCCAACAAATTAGCACTTATCGAAGCAAACTTTCTCATGTTCAGACTATTGATGGTTGGCGAGAGACTTTGGTTTCACTGCTGGATGACTTCTTCTCAGTTGAGTTAGAAGGCGAAATGGCGCTCAAATCCATTCGCGATACGCTCAGCCAACTCAAAGAGCAATTAGCTGATGCCGCATTTGATGATGCGTTGTCGCCGTCGATCATCAGCCAATACCTTCAAAACAAATTATCTGGCACACGAGTCAGCCAGCGCTTCCTGGCTGGTCAAGTGAACTTTTGTACCCTGATGCCGATGCGCTCTATTCCGTTTAGAACCGTTTGTCTACTGGGGATGAATGACGGCGTGTACCCACGCTCCATGCCGCCAGAAGGCTTTGACTTGATGACGGGAAGAACCAAGCGGGGCGACCGTTCGCGCCGAGATGATGACCGTTACCTATTCCTCGAAGCGATGTTGTCTGCACAGCAAACGCTCTACATCAGCTATGTTGGCCGTTCAATCCAAGACAACACCGAGCGAGTGCCTTCGGTTCTGGTTTCTGAGCTGATGGAATACTGCCACCAAAACTATTGTTTAAGTGGTGATGAAGCGTTGCCCGTTGATGAGTCTGGCGACAACTTATTAAACGCGTTGGTGAATACCCACTCCATGGTGCCGTTTAGCCCAAGTGCGTTCCAAGGCATGCACGCCAGCTACGCGAAAGAGTGGATTCCAGCAGCATTGACTCAAAGTAGTCAATCGCAAGGCTATGTTCGTCGTGATTTTAATCGGGCATTAGACGACTATCTGTTAGGAGCGACGTTCCCGCTTGAGCTCGACTTAGTCGAGTTGCAACGTTTCTGGCGCTTACCTGTGCAGTATTTTTTCAATCGTCGTTTAAAAGTAATCTTTGAACCGCCACTGCCGGTGATGGAAGACGACGAACCCTTTGTTTTAGGTGGTTTGGAAAGTTATCAAATGCGTGATGAGCTGTTAGAAACCTTGCTTGAAACGACATTGATGCAGCCAGAGAAAAAAACAGAGGTGCTTAAACACTTTATGAGTCAACAGCGCGCGCAAGGCAAACTGCCGGTGGGGGCGTTTGGTGATATCGAGTTTGAAACCAATCGAGTTCAGGCGGAAGAGCTGGTGGACAAACTGGCGTTTTTATCTGGTGCGCCTCAAGACGATTTGGAAATCGACCTGACGTTTGATTCCTTGTTTGAGCGAAATGAAGGCGAAGAGAAAAACGTTCGCCTAACAGGTTGGCTAACCCAGTGTTACCAATCTGGGTTGATTCGTTACCGAAGCGGTAAGATTCGCTCGCAGGATTACCTTGCAGCGTGGATCGATCACCTTGCCATGTCGGCGTCGGGTTATGCCAAGAAAACTCATCTGATTGGCTACGATCGTAAAGAAGGCGCGCTGCATTTGATCTACCCAGAAATTGCCGATGCGCAGTATGCCAAACAGCTACTGACTGAATTAGTTCGCTTGTTCTTCGAAGGCATGACTAAGCCTTTGCCTTATTTCCCGAAAACGGCGTTGGCTTGTGTTGAAGCGGGCTTTAGCCGCGGTCAGTGGGTCGATGACGAAGATAAATCTTTGAAGAAAATGGCTGACGCATTCAATGATGGCTTCATGAGCCCGGGCGAAGGCAATAATGCGTACATCTCTCGAATTTGGCCTGCTTGGAATGATGAGTTGGCCTCAGAAGTTCGTTTGCTGACAGCATTAGTTTTGCAAGGTGCGCGCTTAGCGGTTCAAGACGCTGATGACGTAAAAGCGTAATAAAGACAGTTGGATAAAGAGAAGGAAGAGTAGGGTGGCCGCCAGAAAATCATTATTTTTTGTAGGGCGTTCGCTGTACGGCCACAAGGTCAGAGGGACCATGATACTTTTGTTTAATTCATTTGAGTTGTGCCGCCAAAAAGGTTTGGCGTATCTCGTGGGGCGCATACTAACGGTACGTCTTATGGATAACCGTGAGAAAGATCTCACAAAGCTCTAAATTATCCAACTTGTTAAACATATTAATAGAATTTTTAACTATAGATCACATTTATTAGGTGATACGTCCTAGTAAATAATCCGGAGAGATTCAGCGTTATGGATCAAATGTCAGGTGCAGAGTGTCCTCTACATACGTTAGACCGCACAGAGCAACCTCAACCAACGCCACTAGAACCGATGACGTTTCCTCTGCATGGTGCGAGGTTAATCGAGGCATCAGCAGGTACAGGTAAAACCTTCACTATTGCAGGTTTATATCTGCGCCTTTTGCTTGGTCACGGCAACGCGGAAACTCGACATCGCGTACCGCTTACGGTCGACCAAATTCTGGTCGTAACCTTTACCGAAGCGGCAACTGCGGAATTGCGCGATCGTATCAGGGCAAGGATCCATGACGCGCGAATCGCGTTTGCGCGTGGACAGAGTTCCGATCCGGTGATCCAACCTTTGCTTAATGAGTTTGACGATCACAAGCAAGCCGCAGAAATTTTATTGCAGGCAGAGCGTCAGATGGACGAGGCGGCGGTCTACACCATTCACGGTTTTTGCCAACGTATGCTAACGCAAAATGCGTTTGAATCTGGCAGCCGATTTAATAACGAGTTTGTGACCGATGAAAGTCACCTAAAAGCGCAAGTTGTAGCCGATTACTGGCGCCGAAATTTCTACCCGTTGCCATTTACCTTGGCTGGAGAAATTCGCCAGCTATGGAGCTCTCCATCTGTGTTGTTGTCTGACATCAGCAATTACTTAACCGGTGCGCCGTTAAGCCTTTCTGTTCCTGCAATGAAAGGCAGTTTGGCTGATCTTCATACTGAAAATTTGAAAAAAATTGATGAATTAAAAGCACAGTGGCGAGAAAGCCAAGATGACTTCTTAACGCTGATTTCAGATTCAGATATTAACAAACGTAGCTACACCAAAAAGTCTCTGCCGACGTGGTTGGAGGCGGTAAACGCTTGGGCAGCAACGGAAACCACAGGTTACGATTATCCAGACAAGCTGGAGAAATTCGCGCAAAACGTCTTGTTGGAAAAAACACCGAAAGGCAGTGCGCCGCAGCATGCGGTATTTGAAGCCATTGAAACATTTCTTGCCAACCCAATCAGCTTAAAAGCGCCACTGCTTGCTCATGCGATTGAACATTGTCGTGTGATGCTGGCTAACGCGAAAAATCAAAAACAGTGGCTCTCTTTCGATGATTTGCTGACGCAACTTTCTGCTTCTATCGATACGGACGAAAGCGAGCTTTTAGCGGCGCGTATTCGTACTTTGTATCCTGTCGCAATGATTGACGAGTTCCAAGATACCGACCCGCTTCAATACAGTATTTTCAGCCGTATTTATCTGAACAACCCGGAATGTGGTTTGTTTATGATCGGTGACCCCAAGCAGGCGATTTATGGCTTTCGTGGCGCAGACATTTTCACTTATATCAAAGCGCGTAACCAAGTAAGTGCCCACTACACGTTAGGAACCAACTGGCGTTCAAGTGCCGATATGGTGCAGGCGGTAAACCAAGTATTTGCTTTGCCAGACAGTCCATTTATCTATGATTCGGATATTCCGTTCTTACCCGTTAAGTACAGTCCCAATGCCGAAAAACGCATTTGGACTATGGGTGGCCAAAAGCAACCCGCGCTGACTTATTGGTTGCAAGAAGCGGACGATAAACCGCTACCAAAAGGCGAGTATTTGACTCGAATGGCAGAGGCGGCCGCAAGCCAAATCCAAACTATTTTGACGCAGGCTCAACAGGGGCAAGCGTGTCTGGTGAATGGCGAAAAACAGAAAGCGGTTCAAGCGGGCGATATCGCGGTGTTGGTTCGAACAGGTAGTGAAGGTCGAATGATCAAACAAGCGCTAGCAGACCAAGGTATTGCCAGCGTGTACCTGTCTAACCGAGACAGCGTGTTTACCAGTTCGGTGGCACAGGATTTACAGCGTTTGCTGCAAGCGGTGCTGACTCCAGAAAATGATCGTGCGCTGCGTGCAAGTCTTGCCTCTGAGCTGTTTGCCCTCGATGCAGCAAGTTTGGATGCGCTTAATAACGATGAAGTCGTGTGGGAAAACGCCGTAAACGAATTCAAAGAATATCGCAAGCTTTGGGTTCAGCGTGGTGTGCTGCCGATGCTGCGCGCGGTGATCAGCAAACGCCATATTGCCGAGCGATTACTAGAAGAAGGTGCGAGTTCACAGGGTGAAAATGGTGAGCGAGTGCTTACCGATTTAATGCACATAGGTGAACTGCTTCAACAAGCCAGTAATGAACTGGACAGCGATCACGGTCTGCTGCGTTGGCTCGCTCAGTCGATCAGTGATGCGGAAAACGGTTTGGGCGGCAGTGATGACCAAATCCAACGTTTAGAATCGGAACGTAATTTAGTGCAGATCGTGACTATTCACAAATCAAAAGGCTTGGAGTATGACCTCGTATTTCTGCCGTTTGTGTTCAGCTATCGAGAAGCCAGCGAAGCAAAATATTACGATGCAGCCAATGACCGCACGGTACTGGATATCACTGGCAACGATGCGTCCATGAAGCAAGCGGATAAAGAGCGTTTGGCGGAAGACTTACGCTTGATATACGTGGCACTAACGCGAGCTGTGTATGCGTGTTTTATCGGTGCCTCGCCTTTGCGCAATGGCCGTTCGACCAAAGAGCCAACCGGCGTACACCGCAGTGCAATTGGCTATTTGATTCAAAATGGTCAAGAAGGTGGCATTAACGATTTGCACCAAGGTTTAACAAAGCAACAAGACGAGCTTGATTGTGTCGTTGTGGCCGATCCGCCGCAGCAACTCGAAGAGAAGTACGTAGCACCACAAGAAGAAATACACGATCTTAGCGCGAAAGAACTGCAAAACCCTATCGACAGAAACTGGCGCATCACCAGTTATTCTGGCTTGGTCAAGCAAGGCTCTCATCACGCCGAGCATGATGCCACGATTGAGATTACGGGTTTTGATATCGACTCATCTGAAGAACAAGACGAAGCGGATTTGGTGGAGCCAGAGCGTTCTATTTTTACCTTCCCTCGTGGTGCGCGTCCGGGTACGTTCCTGCACAGCCTGTTTGAGGAAATTGAATTTACTCAGCCAGCCACGACGGAAGAGAATACACAAATCATCCTTGGCTTGATGGAAAGCGAACAGCTCGATGAAGATTGGTTGCCCATTTTACAGCAATTGATTGATACCGTACTCGCAACGCCGTTGGATGGTAAGTCTTTGCTGCTGAATCAAAAAGCACCGTCGCAACGTTTGGTGGAGATGGAATTTTTGTTGCCGATTGAAGTATTGTCTGCACCGGCGTTAAACCGAGTCATTCAACGTCACGATCCGTTGTCGGCGAAAGCGGGGGATTTAGGTTTCCAAACCGTGCAAGGCATGCTCAAAGGTTTTATCGACTTGGTGTTTGAACATCAAGGTAAATACTATGTGCTTGACTGGAAATCGAATCATCTTGGCGACGATGTGACGCACTACCATGGTGAGGCTCTGAAATCGGCGATGGCTGAGCACCGCTACGATTTGCAGTACCAGATTTATGCGTTAGCACTGCATCGTTTCCTACGCAGCCGATTGGCGAATTATCAATATGAGCAGCACTTCGGTGGTGTGTATTACTTGTTCTTGCGCGGTATGGATGGGCAGAGTGACCACGGCATTTTTGCCGCGAAACCAACTTTCGAGTTCTTACAAGAGATGGATCGTTTGATTGATGGTCAAGCACTTGAAGCGCGCTCAACTCAAGCCGGGCAGATGGAGCTACTTTAATGACGACAAATCACAATCTTCATTCTGGCCAAGATAGTCTATTGGTAGTGCTGGAACGCTTGGCGCACAAAGGCGCTATTCGTCAGCTCGACTACCAATTCGCCTGTTTTATTGATTCTCAAACGCATGATGAATCGTCGGACAGCCAAGCATTGGCGTTTATCGCTGGTGTTGTCAGTAGTGAGCTTGGTAAAGGACATATCTGTCTGTCTCTGTTCGATGCACAAGGGCAATCTACGGATTTAGCCAGTAAGTTAGGGCTGTTTGGTGAGTCGGCATTGGCGCTTAATACTCAGCTTCAAGGCATAGACTGGATTCAAGTATTACAAAATTCCAGCTTGGTCGGCGCGCAAGGAGAAGCCTTGCCGCTGATGTTCGATGGCGAGCGTCTGTATCTGCACCGCTATTGGCATTATGAAGTGACACTGGCGGAAAAGCTTAATCAGTTGGGCGCCGCAGTTAACTTGCAACCACAAGAGTTTGCGCGATTATCCGAGTTGCTCAACCATTTGTTTGCACGCCAATACCATTTTCTGTTTAACGCGTTAGGCAAAGCAGTAGAAGCGGGAAACAGCAACCAAGTGTTGCGTCAACAATTGGTGTGTGACCACCTTGATGTGGTCGTAAGCGAATCGTTGGATTGGCACGCCATTGATTCCGTGCTTAGCAATGCGCGCAAGGTTCAAGATTTGCAAACACTGGATGAACTCGTACCACTCTCAGCTTGTGTGAACTGGCAAAAAGTCGCGGCGGCGGTTGCGTTGACCCGTCGATTTGCTGTGATTTCTGGTGGCCCAGGTACGGGTAAAACGACGACGGTAACCAAATTGCTTGCCGCTTTGATTGAGCAGGCGACGCAAGAGAAAAATCTAACCATTAAGCTGGTGGCCCCAACGGGGAAAGCGGCGGCGCGATTAACCGAGTCCATTGGTAAAGCAGTGCAAGAACTGCCAGTTTCTCCGGAGCTAAAAGCCAAAATTCCGACTGAATCGAGCACCTTGCATCGATTGCTGGGCGCGATTCCTAATAGCGCAGAATTTCGTCACAACAAACAAAATCCACTGCATTTGGATATTTTGGTTATCGACGAAGCGTCGATGGTCGATTTGCCAATGATGTACAAAGTAGTCGATGCCTTACCGAAACATGCGCGGCTGATTTTGTTAGGTGATAAAGACCAACTTGCCTCAGTTGAAGCAGGGGCTGTGTTGGGTGATATCTGTTCGTTCCATGCATTGGGTTATGGCAAAGAGCAGGCGTCAGCCATCGCAAAACTGACGGGGTTCGGTACTTTAGCCCATACGGGTAACAGTGCATCTAGCATTGCCGATAGTTTATGTATGCTGCAAAAGAGCTACCGATTTGATGCTCGCTCAGGCATTGGTCAGTTGGCAAAAGCGGTTAACTCAGGTTCTGCTGCGAGCGTAGATAACGTCTGGGCGCGTGACTTTTCCGATATCGAACATTTCGCACTAAGTAGTCAACATTATAACCAAATGATGCAGACGTTGGTGCAGGAATACGGTCGTTACCTCAAACGCATTGGACAACAGGAAACTGATCCTAAAACCGGAGAGCCAGAGTCGCTAACGCACAAAGCCAAAGCGGTGTTAGATACCTTCAACCAATGCCGACTGCTGTGCGCGATCCGTGAAGGTGACTTCGGTGTGGCTGGGCTAAACCAACGCATCGAGAAAGCGCTCGCGGCGCGCAAGTTCATTCAGGTTCAGGATGAAATTTGGTATCACGGCAGACCCGTCATGGTTACGCGTAATGATCACGGTTTAGGTTTGTATAACGGTGATATTGGTATTTGTATGCGAGATGACAGTGAAGAAGAACCGCGTTTGAAAGTCTTTTTCGAGTTACCTGACGGCAGTGTGAAATCGGTCTTGCCAAGCCGAGTACCTGAACATGAAACGGCTTACGCCATGACCATCCATAAATCGCAAGGCAGTGAATTTGATTACACCCTTATGATTTTGCCACCAGACTTTAGCCCGATATTAACCCGTGAGTTGATTTACACAGGTATTACCCGCGCGAAAAAGCGCTTAGCTCTTTATGCCGAGCTCAATGTTCTGAAGCGAGGCATTAAGGTGAAAACGACTCGTGCGAGTGGGCTAGTACAGCGGCTTACTAACTAAAACAAGAAGACCGAGCTTATGGCTCGGTCTTCTTTTATGTACGTTGTGCAAAGGCATCGGTAAACGACACGCTGCGTATTTTGTATTGCTGTTGATAAGTAAGGATAAAGTCTCGAATGGCGTCATTCACCGGAAAAACACAGTGAACATCTAGGCCTTCTAAAAACTGATTGTCAGCCATATCCCAGAAACTTTGAAGCGAATTACAAATGATTGTTCTCATAACAGTGCTCGTCTCGGCTTATTGAAAGTCAGATTAACAACTGTCCTTGGTGTGCAATGCGGGCTAACTAGTTATCGACTGCCCAGCATTTTAGGGTGAAGGCTACGTATCATCACCTAGATCCATTTGCATTGGTTAAAAACCAATCACTAGCGCGCAGAGTATAGCCAACAGTGTGTATATTGAAAAGGTAAAAATGGAACTAAAATCAATGTAATGCTTTGCATATCTAAATTGATGGTATTACTGCTTATGATTCATGGTTTTATTATTGAGATAGTCGGAGCATGGCGTTCCAAACCTCGGATTGAGGATTCAGAACGCACCTGTTAATGATGTTGAGTTTGTTTATAAGTCTAACGCTAAGATTTTGGACTTACGCTGAAAGTTGTACAGCCCTTGCTTGGCTCCTGGCAAGTAATCGACTCCAACTTCGTAGAATCCTTGCTCTCTAAACCAATGCAGACTGTGGGTGGTAAGGACAAAAATCTGGTTGATGTTTTCTGATTTTGAACGATGCTTCATGTAGTTCAGCAGCAACAAACCTCGGTTGCCATCCCGATAGTCTGGGTGAATGGCAACACAGGCCATTTCAGCTTTTCGTTCTTCAGAATATGGGTATAAAGCCGCACATCCGATGATTAAGCCATCTTTTTCAATGATGGTGAATTTACCAATCTCTTGCTCTAGCTGTTCTCTCGAACGCCTGACCAAAATGCCTTGTTCTTCTAATGGATGAATCAATTCCAAAATGCCGCCGATGTCATCAATACCAGCTTGACGAACTTGCTCTGCGCTCGCCATGACGACTTGAGTTCCGATACCGTCAAACGAGAACAACTCCTGAATCAAAGCCCCATCTACTTTGTAGCTGATGAGATGGCTACGTGGGACGCCAGCACGACAAGCGGCGATGGAACCTTTGAGGAAACGCAAAGTGCCCGTGTTGTAATCGGAATCTGAAGCGTGGTTTTCTGAAAGCGTTTTGATGACGTGCTCTGCCTCGACAGGCAGCAACTCTGCGACGGCATTGCCATTGTCATCAATAACGCCTTGCTCTGAACAGAAGCCAATCAGTTTGTCTGCGCCCAATTTGATCGCCAGTTGCGTCGCGACTTCTTCAGAAAGTAAGTTGAAACACTCGCCAGTCACAGAACTTGCAATGGGGCCAAGCAGCACAATTGAGCCTTGGTCAAGCGTGCGATTAATCGCGTCGGTATCAATGCGGCGAATGCGTCCACTGTGGCAGTAATCGACACCGTCATCCACGCCAAGTGGTTGCGCAATGACGAAGTTGCCACTGACTACATTCAGTTGTGTGCCAGCCATTGGGGTGTTGTTTAAGCTCATTGAAAGGCGTGCGGTAATGGCTAGTTGAAGCTGCCCCGCAGCTTGCATAACTACCGATAGTGCCGCTTCGTCGGTAATTCGGATGTTTTTGTGGTATGGCGTAGTAAGGTCTTGTTTTTCAAGTAATTGATTGATTTGCGGACGAGCACCATAAACGACAACGACTTTGATACCTAAACTGTGCATCAAAGCAACATCATTGATTATATTGCCAAAATTATTATGGGCGACCGCTTCACCTCCCAGCATGATCACCATGGTTTTCCCACGGTGAGCGTTGACGTAAGGGGTTGATTGGCGGAATCCTTTTACGAGAGCGGTACTACGAATTTTCACTACAGCCATTCCTTGTGTTTATTTATGCTTAAATAATGTCTTTTTATTCAATTAATGGCAAGGCAATTTTTTGGAATAAAGCACAAACATCTGGAGTACGGCGCTTTGTCCAGTTTGGTTATGGAGGTTACAATACGCGCGTCTATTTCAAATAAGTGAACCTCATGTCTTCAGTTGTAAATAAGAATGCTGCGATCACTGCTCAAAACGAGTCTAATTCATCTACAAAATCGTCATTTCGTAAGTGGGCGGAACGTTCTCTCATGCTAATGGCAGTGCTGGGTACGGTCATTGTTTGTATGCTGTATGGCGATTTGATCACTCGGTACATTAACCCTCCCATCTCTAAATCAATAATTTATGGCCGCTGGGTTGAGCAAGATGTAGCCCCTTACTCGAGGGAAGAGTTTGTGCTTAGTGAAAGGGGCGTGACCGTTAATGGCTCGACGATTGCAACCGATTTTGAATTTGATGGCGATTCGTTCTCATACAAAGTCGGTTCGACCGTACGCCATTTTGATTTTGTCGGAAAACAACATACAGAAATGAAGTTGGATGCGCGGGCGCACTATCTTCCGGTCTTTCGTCTTGAAGGGCACGCTGGCATCGCCGTTCGTTAAATACTGTGTTTTCTATTTGAGCATTCGCCATTGCGCGAGTGCTCACATTCCTATCTTTTTTATATCCACATCAGTTCAGACATTGTCTGGACAATTTCGTAAATATTCTCCTGTTATCATGTTGTTCGTCTCGAAATGGATGAATTAACAACAAGTAAACGGATTGGCTTAGTGTTGAAACATTTTGTCGTCGCTTTTCAATTGCGTCGTTTGCATTTGTTTGCCATCCTTTTGCTATTCTTTTTTACGGAAAAATCACGTGTTAAAAAAACTCCTTCCTATTATTTCTTTGAGTCTGCTATTTGGTTGTGCTCAACAAAATGATCGCGCTCAGCAATATCTCGATGGTGAGTTCCCTCAGATCCTAAATAAAGTGGATGTAGTTGAGTCCAACAAACCACGCGATTTTACTGAGTTTAATAAGCAAGCTGAGCAAGTGGTGATGAAGTCACCATCCATGGCGAAGATTTACCAACCGCTTTACCAAAGACTGAGTGAGTGGGCGCAGCAAAGCGGAGACACCAGCGCGTTGAGTGCGTTTGGCATTCAAGCTGCGCAATTGGGTGGTGGTGATAAAAAAGGTAATGTGTTGTTTACTGGATACTTTTCTCCCGTGATGGAACTGCGTCATACACCAAACGACATTTTTAAGTACCCAGTTTACGGTAAGCCGAACTGCACATCAGATTGCCCAACTCGCGCGGAGATCTACAATGGGGCATTAGATGGCCAAGGTTTAGTGCTTGGTTATGCGCCAAATCGTATTGACCCGTTTATGATGGAAGTGCAGGGCAGTGGCTATGTGCATTTTGAAGATGATGATACGTTGGAGTACTTTGCGTACGCAGGGAAAAACAACAAAGCATACGTCAGCATTGGCCGCATTTTGATTGAACGTGGTGAAGTGCCGCGTGAAAAAATGTCCCTCAAAGCGATTAAAGAGTGGGTGATGGACAACGACGATGCGGCAGTGCGTGAGCTGTTGGAGCAAAATCCTTCTTACGTTTTCTTTGCACCAAAAGCGGAAGCGCCTGTAACAGGCTCGGCTGGTATTCCGTTGTTGCCAATGGCCGCTGTCGCGGGCGATCGTTCTATCTTACCAATGGGCACGCCAATCTTGGCGGAAGTGCCGTTGTTGAATGCCGATGGTACGTGGAGCGGTGCTCACCAACTGCGCATGCTGATCGTTTTAGACACAGGTGGTGCGGTAAAACAAAACCATTTGGACCTGTATCATGGCATTGGTGCGAGAGCAGGGACAGAAGCTGGTCACTACAAGCATTTTGGTCGAGTGTGGAAACTTGGGTTGGAAAACTCACCAACTCAAGCGCCTTGGGCTTTACCGCCAGAAAAGCTACAATAGCTCCCCAAGAAAGAAGAACCCCCTCTTATCTAGACATTTCATCAAAGAGTGCGTATAAATCGCACTCTTTGTTTTTCTATCGATCATCTGGACTTCAATATGCGTGAACTCGATACCCCTGCATCTGACAGCTACAACCAACGCTTTGGCGGCACACGTCGTCTTTATGGCAATAGTGAAGTGGACATTCTTCGCGCTGCACACGTTTGTGTGATCGGTATTGGTGGTGTAGGTTCATGGGCGGTAGAGGCGTTAGCTCGTACGGGTATTGGTGAACTGACGCTGATTGATATGGACGATGTATGCGTCACCAACATTAACCGTCAAATTCATGCGATGACGGGCAGCGTCGGTCAAAGCAAAATTGAAGTAATGGCCGAGCGCGTGAAATTAATCAACCCCGAGTGTAAAGTGAATCTGATTGATGATTTCATTACGCCAGACAATCAACATGAGTACTTAAGCAAAGAGTTTGATTACGTGTTGGATGCGATTGACAGCGTAAAAGCGAAAGCGTCTTTGTTGGCGTATTGCCGCAGCAACAAGATCAAAGTGATCACCACGGGTGGCGCTGGTGGTCAGGTCGATCCAACGCAGATCATGGTCGCTGATTTAACGAAAACGATTCAAGATCCTTTAGCTAAGAAAATCAAAGACAATTTGCGTCGTCATCATAACTTCCCTAAGAATCCGGCTCGTAAGTTTGGTATTGATTGCGTGTTTTCAACCGAGCAGCTGAAGTATCCTCAAGCAGACGGTTCAGTGTGCGGTGTGAAGTCGACAGCGGAAGGTCCAAAACGCATGGATTGTGCTAGCGGATTTGGTGCGGCAACTGTCGTAACCGCGACGTTTGGCTTTGTTGCGGTATCGCGAATTGTTGAGAAGCTGATTCAAAAACACAAGAAGTAGTTCAGCCAAAAAGCATCAAACAGAAGGGCACATTATGATCGATTTTCCTGCATCTCCATTTGGAACAGAAATCACCAGCGAAGATATTGTCGCAACGATGCAGCAATTTAAAGGCTGGGAAGATCGTTACCGTCAGGTCATTCAGTGGGGTAAAAAGCTGCCACAAATGCCAGAAGAGCTGAAATCAGAACAAGTTACAGTATCGGGTTGCGAAAGCTTGGTGTGGTTAGTGAGCCAAGCGCAAAATGGCGTGTGGCATTTTTGTGCAGATTCCGATGCGCGCATTGTACGCGGATTAATTGCGTTGGTGATGGCGGCTTATGACGGTAAAACGGCCGATCAAATTCAAGCGTTTGACATTGATGCTTATTTTGAGCAGCTGGGACTCATCGCGCATTTAAGCCCGTCACGTGGTAATGGCCTGAAAGCTATTGTTGAGCAGATTAAGCGCACTGCCGTGTAATGAGCCATTTCCCCAATTTTTAAAAAACGCCGAATAGCTTAGCTGTTTGGCGTTTTTTGTATCTGAGTTGATACGTTTTTTGCGTGTGAATAAAAGATACGCAAATAGTCGACTATTTTGACTTTAATTGACCTTTCTATTGATCCAGATTCAGTATATTGCCTACTTGGTTTTTATAGACTCAATTGTATTTAAAATTTGTCTATATTGGATAATAGACATATGCCCCATTCGCTTCTATTCCCCAATGTTGAAACACATTTGGAGGCGATTGGGTTACTTAGATACAAACGCTAGGAACCTCCCTGTATGCAATTCACCTTGGAACATGCGCAAGACGTGTTATCCGGAATGCCTGACCCCACTTTTTATTTTGAGTGAAGATGGTATCTATATTGATGTTTTTGGAGGAACAGACAAAAAAGCCTATCACGATGGAAGCAATTTGATAGGTAAGACGCTGCACAGCGTACTTGATAAAGAGCAAGCCGACTGGTTTATCGAACAGATCAATCGGTCACTCAATCAAGACTGTATTGTGACGATCGAGTACAAGATGTGCGCCGACAGCGTTCAGGGAATAGATGCGAATAGTGGGCCAAAAGGCGACCTCTATTACGAAGGGAAAATCTGTCCGCTCACTATAAACTATCAAGGTCGTCGCGTTGTTCTCATTCTTACCCGCAACATTTCCAACCGCCACCGAGTCGAAACCCTTCTTCGCCACCAAAGCCAAATTGACGCTCTCACAAACATCTACAATCGACGTGTTTTTTTCGAAAAGCTCACAGAAGAAGTCATTAAATCCCAAGAGCCTGACTACCAATCTGCTCTATTATTGTTTGATTTGGATTTTTTTAAAGTTATCAATGATAAACGTGGCCACGATGCGGGAGATTATGTCTTAGAGACATTAGCCGATTTGGTTTCTCACTTGTTGGTTAAAGACGAGATTTTTGCAAGAGTCGGAGGGGAGGAGTTTGCGATTATTCTGCCAGAAACCTCTCTATCGGCGGCGAAAGAAGTGGGAGAGGAAGTACGTTCCCATATTCAAAATTGCCAGTTTGAATTTAAAAAGGTCGAAATTCCGGTCACGGTGAGCGTGGGCGTGGTTAAAATAGGCAGAAATGAAACCACCAAACGCTTGTATGCGCATGCAGATGAAGCGCTTTATGTTGCGAAAAGAAATGGCAGAAATTGCGTGGCGACTCTGGATAGGCAGATGGAGTAACCTTGTTGGTTACTCCAAGTTGAAAGGTGGGCGTTATAACATGTCGGCGGCTTTTTCTACGGCGGCGATGAGTCTATCCACATCTTCAGCCGTGTTATAAATACCAAAAGAAACGCGTACCGTTCCTTTAACGTTTAGCGCATCCATCAATGGGTGAGCGCAGTGGTGTCCTGCTCGTACCGCAATGCCTTGTTGATCGAGCAGCGTCGCCATGTCTTGGTGATGAACGCCGTCCATTACGAACGTCAGTACAGAGGCATTCGGTTGATAGCCTAGAATATGGATGTCATCCAACGCGTTTAGTGCTTGGTAGGCCTTATCCTGAAGCGCATGGAGATGATCCTCGACTTCGTGATGGTCAAAACCTTGGTACCACTCAATGGCTTTCGCTAAAGCAATCGCGCCCGCTACGTTTGGTGTGCCCGCTTCAAATTTGCCAGGAAGTGATGAAAAGGTCGTTTTCTCGAAAGAAACGCGTTCAACCATTTTACCGCCGCCGTGCCATGGTGGCATAGCTTCTAACAACTCTAGTTTGCCGTATAGAACGCCAATACCTGCTGGCGCATAAAGCTTGTGACCTGAGAAAACGTAAAAATCGATATCTGATGCCGACAAATCTAGCTGCTCATGCACGATGCCTTGTGCGCCATCAACTACAACTACCGCACCAACGCTGTGCGCTAGCTCGGTGATCTTTTCGATAGGTTGGCGTGTGCCTGTTACGTTGGTTATTTGTGCGCACGCGACGATTTTGCATCGCTCAGAAATCAGCTGCTCAAACGCCTGTAAGTCAAACTGGCATTCAGCCGTCATTGGCACTTTCACTATTTTCGCACCAGTTTGTTCGGCTACAATCTGCCACGGCACGATGTTGGCGTGGTGTTCCATCTCGCTAATCAAGATTTCATCGCCCGGTTGTAAGGTGCTGCGAGCGTAAGTTTGTGCAATTAAGTTAAGTGCTTCGGTTGCGCCTCGCGTCCAAATGATTTCTTTAGAGCTGTTTGCACCAATAAACGTTGCTACGGCTTCGCGAGCGGCTTCAAACTGGCTAGTCGCGTTTGCTGTCAAACTGTGGCTACCACGATGCACGTTAGCATTTTGTACACTGTAGTAACGGCTAATCACATCGATCACGCACTGTGGTTTTTGTGTTGTTGCTGCGCTATCAAGGTAAACCAAAGGCGATTGGTTTACATCTTGATTTAGGGCCGGGAACTGTTCGCGTACAGCGTTTACGTCAAACATTACTCTTCACCAAATTCGTGATAATGCAGTGTTGGGATAGTGACTAGCGGTTCTGCGACCATCCATCCATGCTCTTTACCGGAAAGTTTGATAATGATTTCCATTGCGAACTCAAGTGCGGTTCCTGGTCCCTGACTTGTCAGTAGGTTGTGATTCACATCCATGGTGACACGTTTAGCTCGCCATTTGTCTTCAGGAATATGAGATTGGAAGCTTGGATGACATGTCATCAACGCATCTGGGTATAGGTTGTGATGTTGTAGAACCAAGGCTGGAGCTGCACAAATTGCCGCCACTAATTTACCTTCGTACATATGCTGTTTGAGGATTTCAATCATGACGGTACTGTCGCGGAAAGTTTCTGCCCCGCCCACGCCGCCAGATAATACAATGGCATCAAACTCGTCATCGGCAATATCAACCAGCTTGCAATCCGCGGTAAGTGTCACGCCTCTAGACGCTTTCATAGTCAGTGAACCATCGAAATCTGCGCTTGCGACCGTTACGTCATAGCCTGCTCGAACCATCAAGTCGATAACGGTGACGGCTTCCATTTCTTCGGTGCCCGGAGCGATCGGCACTAAGATTTTCTTACTCATTCTTCTGTCCAGCTTTGTTCTATTTGTTTGATGCGTTGGTAAAGTTCTAAATTCTCAGGTGTATTGATGCGATGTTTCTCTGCCGCTTTTAGCAAGTACCCAGTGATAAAATCAATTTCGGTCGGGCGCTGATGAAACACATCTTGCCTCATTGAAGAATAGTTCTCAGACGTTGCCCGCACCACTTGCATAATGGTTTCGAAAAGTACGTCGAACTTCGTCGCAACGTCTTCCTTATTCATCACTTCGACAAGTTCTTTCGTGATGTTTTTCAAGGTGTCTTGAAAATCACCGTGTGCAAGGTCGCCATTTTTACATTGATGCAATGCTGTAAGCGGGTTGATTGCACAGTTTATGGCGAGTTTGGTCCACAATGCGGCATTGATGTTTGGGTTCCAAACAACTTCTGGTAAAGCGTGCTGCATAACATCTTGCAAAAACTGGCATTGAGCGCCAGATGCATTAAAACCGCCAACTTGAGTGATGCCTTGCCCCGTGTGCATTACGAGTTCTTTATTCGGCTTATAAGCACCATGTGTTGTGGTTGCGATAACGACGGGATTTCCGGATAGCATCTCTTCTACCTGCTCGGCCGTACCCATACCATTGTGCATAAGCATAACAATGGCATCGCGATGAATGTGCTCAATAAGAGGTTTGAGTGCAGTGGTCACTTGCCACGCTTTCACCGTAACCAAAATCAAATCCGCTTGTTGTAAAGAGGGAATATGTTGATTAGGAAACTCCATTGCCGGTGAGTCATCAAGCGTAAGGGAGTGTTGCGGCTCAGACGTTCTGCCCCACACTGATACTTGGTGTCCTGCCAATTGAAATTTTGTTGCCCACAGTGAGCCAATGGCCCCCGGACCTAAAATGAGAATATTCACCAAACGCTCTCAGTAAAAAGGTTTGCTGCAAGGATAATGAGGGGAGAGAGGAAAGCAAATAAAAATGGCGCCAATTGGCGCCATTTTTGAGGAAACTTATCGGTTCAATTAGAACTTGTAAGTTACTGCTACGTAGTGACCTGCACCAGAAGATTCTGGTTTGTGACCCCATGGTAGAGCTTCGCCATCTTTGAAACCGTACACGTCTTTGTAAAGTTTTAGACCGTAACCAACTGCAAAGCGGTCAGAATGCCAGTAGATACCGTTGAACATTGCACCGCCGTTAGACGCTGTAGTGTTGAACTTGTTACCTTTGTCGTCATCCATACCGAATTGGTAATCGATGTAACCTTGGTAAGAAATGAATGAACCGTTCTCGAAGAAGAAGAATGGTTTGAACCAGTTAGTAGAAACTTGGAAACCGTTCCAATCTTTCTTGTTGCCATCGTAAGTACCGTATAGGTTTAGGCCGATTTTGCCTAACCAAGGTACCATCACGTCAGAACCTAGACCGATTTTTTGAGAGTTAACGTCAGAGTTACCGCCCCACTCCATTAGAGTAGAAACGTATAGCTCTTGAACAGGACCAAAAGATAGGTCTTTACCAGTTAGCGCGTCTAAAGACATACGTGGTGCGAATTTCATGAAGATTTTTTCGCCGCCAGCTTTGTCGCTGCCTGGGTCAGAAGCTAGGTTGAATACGTCAACGTAACCGTAAAGATCGAAAATACCAGAGCGACCGCCGAATTCCATCTCTAGGTAATCATGAGAAGATTCAGCATAACCTTTCTCATTGAATGCACCCATTAGGTTAAATTGCATCCACTTGTAATCGTTTTTGTGGATATCGCCGTCAGAGTAATCTGCAGCCAATACTGGAGCTGATGTAGCCGCTAGAAGGCTAAGAGCTAGAAGTGATTTACGCATAAGGGGACTCTCTATGTTTGTAATGATTCAGAACACGCAATCTGTGCTGCGCTTTCCAATTGGCGGGAATAATAGCGATAAAAATCGCAAATGAAAGTGATAAAGGGTGCAAAAATGAACGTTTTTAGTGAGGTATGTCACGAACTTATCTTTATTTACGGAACTTTTTGTTTGTTTCATTAACTTGCAATAAATATGTGATTTAGATCGTTTGCGTGAGCGATTTTATGACTTTTTAAGCCAGTCGATTAACCAACACAAATCGTTAGTGATCCGAGTAATAAGGCGTTCGTATGAATTGGAGAACCAAAGAGGACGTTTGAATGAAAGAAGTCATGTTATTCCCGCTCACCTCGGTTGTACTACCCGAAGGCAAGATGAATCTGCGTATTTTTGAACCAAGATATAAGCGCATGGTGAAAGAGTGTAGTCTGAAAAATGTGGGGTTTGGTGTTTGCCTAGTAGGAAGCGAGGGTGACCCTAAAGACGTGGGAAATGTTTCATCTATCGGAACTTTGGTCAGGATCGTTGATTTTGAAACACTCAGTGATGGTCTTCTTGGTATTACAGTCGCTGGTGAGAAACGCTTTGTTATCAAACGAGTTCGTGCGGACTCGGACGGTTTACGCCATGCAGAAGTCGAATGGTTAGACAATTGGCAACATCCAGACAACTCACCAGATTTTTTCTATTTAAGCCAGCAGTTATCCCATATTTATGAAGAGTTTCCGCAACTTGGAAACCTTTACCTGCATCGTTTTTACGACGACTCAGCTTGGGTTACCCAGCGCTGGCTTGAATTACTTCCTTTAGACTGCAATCTGTTCGAACAGCTCGTTGGCGCAGAGGACTGTATTCCTGCGTTGCAATTTCTGACAGATGCCATAGAAGCCCCGAATAACAAAGAGGCAAGGATATGAAAGGATTTAGCAGAGTTGCGCTAACTATGGTGGCGGCATTAGGATTGTCTGCGTGTGGCTCCGACAGTGACACCATCGAGTATTCCAATTTGCAAGCAGTACATGCGTCTTCTGATGCGCCGCTTGCAAATGTGTGGATAAACGATAAACCATCATTGAAAGGTGTTGATTATGGTATGGGGTCTGGGTACATGAAGTTACGTGAGGGCATGAACTCAATTCAAGTTGATGTTCAACTGCCAAGCGATGAAACCGCGACCGTAATACCTAAAACAGAATTAGATCTCGATTCTGACCTCAATTACAACGTGTTCGTTATTGGTGATGCCGATGGTTCGCCAAACCCAGTAGAACCTTTAGTTGTGACTCGCAGCGCCGATTCAATGGCTGATGCCAATAGTTTAGATGTTCAAGTTGTTCATGCAGCGTCTGGCGTTCCTGCCGTAGATCTCTACGTCACGGAGCCAGGGGCTGATCTTGCTAGCGCGACACCGCTTATTAATCTTGCATACAAAGCATCTACAGACGTATTGAACATCCCCGCTGGTGAGTACCAAGTTCGACTTGCTGTTGGGGATAGCGTTGCTTTTGACTCGGGCACAATATCTCTTGCTGCTAATTCAAACTTGACGATTGCCGCTATCGGTACCGGAGATTCAAATAGCACGTCACCGGTTAAGCTGTTGGTATTGGATGGTTCAGGATCTTCTATAATCGAGGATATGGGCAGCCAAGCTGAAGTAAGAGTCGGACACCTTGTCGATGGAGCGCCAATCGTCGATGTTAACGTTAATGGCGCGGCCTTCGGTCCTCTTGCTGACTTAGCGTTCAAAGAGATTCGTGGTTATTTGGGTCTCGATGCTGGCGCTTACGATATTGACGTTTACGTGGATGGCACAACAACCAATCCTATTATCGATGTTGACGGGTTAATGGTTGCGGGCGGAATGGATTACAGTGTTTATGCAGTCGGTGTTGTTAGCCCAGCGATTGATATCGAACCTCTGGTTGTTGAAGACATGAGACGCGCAGTGGCAACCAGTGCGACGTTAAACGTGACTCATGCGGCAGCCAACCCAGTAGCAGAGATGGTTGATATCTACCTCACAACGTCAGTAGGGATAGAGGGCAGTGATCCAACCATCACAAACTTTGCGTATAAAGAAAGTGCGAAAGGATTGTATGTTGCGGCAGGCACTTACTACGTAACTGTCACCGTCGCAGGCAACTCTGACGCGGTCGCGATCGATTCGCTACCAGTACACTTAATGAATGGTGTTGTCTACCAAGTGGTTGCTATTGATGACGGAAACAATGGTGGCTTCAATCTTCTCGTTGATGACATCACCGATTAGGAAGAAGGGAGGTGAGAGCCTCCCTATAGTAAAGGCTGATTATGATGAGTGATAGCCCACAAAAATTGGGGCGAAATGAATGGAACGCTTACATGGATAAAGTAAAAGCCAAAGATAGAGAGGCTTTTGCGTTCGTATTCCGTTTTTATGCACCCAAGCTAAAACAGTTTGCCTACAAGCACGTTGGTAATGAGCAAGTTGCTATGGAGATGGTTCAAGAAACCATGGCAACGGTCTGGCAAAAAGCTCATCTTTACGATGGAAAGAAGAGTGCGTTATCGACGTGGATATACACGATTATCCGCAACTTGTGTTTTGACTTACTCAGAAAACAAAAGGGTAAAGAGCTTCACATCCATTCTGATGACATTTGGCCATCGGAATATTATCCGCCAGATTTGGTTGATCATTATTCTCCAGAACAAGACATGTTGAAGGAACAGGTGGTGAAGTTTCTTGATATTTTGCCTAAAAATCAGAGAGACGTATTGCAAGCGGTTTATCTCGAAGAACTGCCACATCAGCAAGTTGCGGAACTTTTTGACATACCGCTAGGCACGGTGAAGTCTCGGTTAAGACTCGCAGTAGAAAAGTTAAGGCACTCAATGCATACGGAGCAACTATGAACAAACATCCAGATAACAACTTGTTAGAAGCGTACGCTTCGGGCAGCATTGATGCGGTTTCTGGTCTTGTGGTCGCCACACATTTAGAGACGTGCTCAAAGTGCCGAGCGTATGTAAACCAAGTAGAAGCAAGTCAAGCAAACACAGTGAGTGAAAGTCCATCAGAGTATTCACCTGAGTTTGATGACATGTTTAACGACATTATTAACGCAGAACCTGTGAACGACAATGTGGTGATTCAAGATACAGCTTTCGTCAATGTCGCAGGTAAAAGCTTCGAGCTTCCAAAAACGTTAGTGCGCTTTTCTGATTTGGTGGGATCGTGGCGAAGCTACGGTGGGAAGGTTTTTAGTGCACAAATTGATTTGGGTGAAGATGCCCGAGTGAGCCTGATGTACATCGGCGAAAATGTACAAATCCCACAACACACGCACAGAGGGTTGGAATCCACACTGGTTCTGCATGGTGGATTTAGCGATGAAGACGGGCAGTATGAAGAAGGCGACTTGATGATACGAGATGCCTCAGTCAAACACAGCCCCTTTACTCAGGAAGGTGAAGACTGTTTGTGTTTAACGGTACTCACTGAGCCAATGATTTTCACGCAAGGTGTTGCACGAATCTTCAATTTGTTCGGCAAAGGGCTTTACCCGTAAGCTTCGAATGCCGCGTTTTGTATAGAAAAAAACCACCGTATTGTGCGGTGGTTTATTATTCTTACTTTTGAGCAAATTTGCGGTAGTTAGTGCTTATGCCGCGCTTTTTCCAAAAGATCCGTAAAGTAATGACGCAGTGAATACAACATGATCAAGCTTGGGACCACCATTACGGCTGTGAGAATGAAAAACGTGCTCCAGTCATTTAGGTAGTCAACCAATTCACCGCTGAATGACGCTAGCGTGGTTCGTCCAAAGTTTCCTAGCGACGCAAGCAATGCATATTGAGTGGCAGAGAACGCTTGCCCGGTTAATAGAGTCAGAAACGAGACAAAGGCTACGGTGGAAAATGCCGTCGTAAAATTATCAACGATGATGGTCGCTAAATACAGATGCTCGTTAGGGCCAACAGATGCTATCCAAGCAAACATCAAGTTACTCGCTGACATAGCAATGCCGCCAATCATCAAACCGCGCACGATACCAAACTTCACATTGAACATACTGCCAACGAGAGTAAAGAAGATGGTGGCTCCCCATCCGATCAACTTCGAGTAGTAGCCAATTTGTTCGTTGCTAAAGCCAATGTCTTTGTAGAAAGCAATCGACATGCGGCCCAGGAAAGCTTCGCCAATCTTAAACAAGAAGACAAACAGCAACAGGGTTATCGCGACGCGAACACCATTGCGGTTGAAGAAATCGAGGAAAGGCTCAACAACGGTGACAGTAAACCACGCCACAAGTTTTGAACCGACGACTTCTTTGTGTCTTTGTTCCGCTTCGGATTGGAGCCTTTCACGTTGTGTGACTGGTTCGCCCACTAACAAAGTGAACACCATGAGTACCACAACAACGGCTGCCATACCGTAATACACACCGTTCCAGCCGATAGTATCGGCGTTAACAAACGCCAAGTATCCCGGCAATGAGTAGCCTGTCCACCATCCGATGACTGCCATAGCCGAAGCTTGTGGCAACTTAGATTCTTCCGATTTTGGAAAAGTATCAATTCGGAAAGCGTCGATGGCGATGTCTTGTGTTGCCGATGCCGTTGCAATACACAAGGCGAGCAGAGAGGCGAAAATGAGATTTTCCGCAGGATTGACCCCTGCAATGAATAATGTGGCAACCAGCACAATGCTTTGACAGAAAAAGATCCAACTGCGTCTTTGTCCAAGCAGAGGATACAACAGCGGTAACTTCACTCGGTCGACCAAGGGAGCCCACAGAAAGTTGATCGCATAGACCGCAAAGACACTACCAAAATAGCCGATTGCGGAAAGGGTCAAGCCGGCGTCTTTTAGCCAACCAGACATGTTTGAGCCGATAAGTACCCATGGAAAGCCGCTAGAACAGCCCAACATGAAAACCCACATGAGTCGCTTATCAAGGTAACTTTTTACCGTTTCCAACCAAGTGATGGAAGGTAATGAAGACATAAATCAATCCAATAAAATGAAGCCATGGAACGAGAAAGCCCTTCGAATATTCAAAGGGCTTATGGATTTGGTTATTTGAGTAGCGTTGCTTTAGTAATGACGATTTGCGTCTCTGGTACATCACGCATTCGACCTACTGTAGTGGTTGGCTGCTGTGCCATTTTTTCGATAACGTCGAATCCTTCAGTCACCTCACCAAATACCGCATAACCCGGTGGGCGAGCACCATAGTTTAGGAAGTCATTGTCGACGAGGTTGACGAAGAATTGGCGAGTTGCAGAGTCTGGTGCATTAGTGCGTGCCATTGCGATGGTTGCGCGGTCATTGTTCAGACCATTATTTCCTTCGTTTTTGATTGGCGCGTATGTTTTTACCATCTGCATGTCTTGGTTAAAGCCGCCACCTTGTGCCATGAATCCTGGGATAATACGATGGAAAATCGTACCTTCGTAGCTGCCGTCTTCTACATATTTCAGAAAGTTAGCCACTGTGATTGGCGCTTTTTCTTCATTCAGCTCGACGGTAAATGAACCTAACGTTGTTTCAAACGCCACTTTTGGCCCTGCCCAAACACTGCAGCTAAGTAATGCTAAAGAAAGAATCGCTTTGCGTAACATTAGAAACGCTCCTGCATGTACTGACGAAGCTCTGGGTCGTTAGCAATTTCTTTAAGCGTTAACGTCACTACATCATTCAGTGTTTCTTCAATATCAGAATCTGAAGCGCTTAAAGTGCCAGAGCGTTTTGCAGTACCTGTGTAGGTTTTCACCAATTTGCCTTGTGGTGTTTCTGCTGTGATCTCTAGTATCACTTTGGCATCCATTTGGTTTTCCATCACGGAATGTTTGACGTTCACTAGCGCTTCTTGAACATTCAGTTCAATTGCGTTGTTGCTGTTTAAATCAGAGTGGAAACCTTGAGATGAGAACTGTTTCTCTAAAGCTTCTTCTAATGCAATGCGTAAGTTTTGTTTCGCATGAAGTGGTAGAATGTTTGAACGACCGTTATCAACCAAAGCTACGTACTGCGCTGCGCGCACGTCTTTGCTGGTCAAGCTGTATGTTTTGCCTTGTACAATAGGATTGGTGCTCAAGGTGCTTTCAGGCATTAGGTTCAGTTGCGGTTGTTGTGGCGCTGAACATGCAGCAAGCAATGCAACCGAAGCCGCGAGTAACAGTTTTTTCATTTTATTGTTCCTTGTAAACATTTTGCTCGGAGAGCTCTATTGTTTTGCGCTTAATTTAGCAGGATTTTTTGTTGCCTGTAAAATCACGAACTTATTGTTAGAAGCGATGAGTTTCACATTCTTATCACCAAACAGACGTTTCAACTTGGCATCGTAGCCGAGGTGACGGTTTCCTATGACGAGTAACTTGCCATTTTGGTTCAAAATTTGTTTTGCATCACAGAACATTTGCCATGCGATATGATCGGTAATGGCTTGTTGCTGATGGAACGGTGGGTTACACATGATTAAATCGCAACTGTCAGGTTTGAATCCATCCAAACAGTTATTGGCCACGCACTGAATGTCGCGACCTTCGCCTAAGTTATCCAATAAGTTCTGCTTGGCAGATTCAAGCGCCATGAAGCTTTCATCAACGCAAGTCAGTCTTACATTTGGATTGAGTTGACCTGCTTTTACCGATAAGACGCCGTTACCGCATCCCAAATCGATAATGTGGTTGATTGAGGCGTCTTGAGGAATATGTTGCAGCATAAAACGCGCACCTAAATCTAAGCTTTCTCCTGAATAGACATTTGGCAGGTTTTTAAGCTGAATGTGTTCACCTTCGATACCCCAAGCCGTGATTGGATCTACTTCAATTCTTGGTTCTGCATTGGCCTGAGAAAAGACCAGTCGATGCTTTTTCCACGCCAGTGACGTTTTAGTCTCTCCAAGATATTTTTCGAACAACTTTAATGTAGATGTATGGATTTCTTTGGCTTTGTTTACAGCAATCACAGGGCAAGCGGTTGGAAGCACTTTGCGAAGTTGGCTCAAGATCCAAACAAGATGACGATTACTTTTAGGTAGCTGGACTAACACAAGATCTGTATTCGCAGGAATACTGTCCATTGTGGTCAGAAATGCCACTTTATTACATTGATTGTCTTCAAGATTTTTTTGAGCACCTTTGTGAGAGACGAAAGAATCGCTCATAAAAGTGACATGATGTTTTTCAGAAAACCAGCAAGCGAGGGCACCAAAGTTATCATTGATAACAACGATGTTTTGATGGTCAGGTAACGCCATTTCTTCGACGTGATTGATCAGGTACTCATCACCCGCATCCCAAGCTTGAAGCGTTTCGTTAGAACGCTTAGGAAAACGATGAAGCGTGAGGCTTCTACCGTGAAGATTCAATTCGGTTTTCATAAGTAAACGTAGGTTGATTCAATAAACTAGTGATTATTGTCGCAAATGATGGCTTACGTAGATACAAAAAGCTGTCAAATTTTCTATTTAACTCGCCGAAATAGCGTAAAGTGGCAAGCTTGTGGCTCGTGCTTTAAACGCATCTGTGCTGAATGGGCTGAACCTTTGCCAGTATTAACGCGAAACAAAGTCGCAAAATGGGAAGAGTATCAAGTCTCCACCTCTTTAGGAGTTGGGTATATACTTATGGCATTTGCATCATTGAGGAAAGAATATGATCCAAGAAATCATAGAGAAGAAGTTACATAGTGAGCTGCAACCAAGCTACTTAAAAGTTATCAACGAAAGTTACATGCACAATGTACCGCCTGGCTCGGAAAGTCACTTTAAAGTCATTGTTGTGAGTGACTTATTTGCCGGTCAGAGATTGATTGGCCGTCACCGTCAAGTTCATCAAATTCTTGCCGATGAGCTAGATAATCATATTCACGCGCTTGCGATCCATACTTACACAGAGGAAGAGTGGAAACGTGAGCAAAATGGTGCACCAGACAGTCCAATGTGTATGGGAGGAGGGCGTTAACCCCTTTCAAACCAGACGTTTTTAGAAAGATGGCTCAGGCCATCTTTTTTTGTTTTACATTTTGTGTGGGACAAAAATGTGGCACAAATGTTGGTTAAAAAATGTGTTAACAGCGTTTCAACAAATGAATATAAATTAAAGCATATTTCAGGCTGTGAATATTTCATTTCCATAAGGTATGTGTGGAATATGTCATTTGTGCGTTCGGTCAAAGTTATGACTAATATTTGACCTTTTAGACCTGATTCTATCGAAATTACCCCTCTATTCTGATGATTGGTCATGGCATCAAGTTCCTAAAAAATGCTAGACTACCGCACCTGATAAATCTCTCATATTTCATGTGACGAGATTTTTAATAGGATGTTGCGATTTTGGTGTTTTAAACAACATCAAAACCGGACACTGATGTCGTGTCTAAAAGTTACGCAATCAAAAGAATCTTTTTCCCGATAAAAGTAGTGCAAGTGCGTATGATTACAATAAAGAAGGGCTTGGATCTTCCTATCGCAGGAACTCCATCCCAGGTGATTAATGATGGTAAGACCATCAAAAAAGTCGCCTTGCTTGGCGAAGAGTACGTTGGCATGCGTCCTACCATGCATGTCCGCGTTGGTGATGAAGTGAAAAAAGCGCAAATTCTTTTTGAAGACAAGAAGAACCCTGGCGTGAAATTTACTGCACCAGCAGCCGGTAAAGTGATCGAAGTTAACCGTGGCGCTAAACGTGTCCTTCAATCTGTAGTGATTGAAGTGGCAGGTGAAGAGCAGGTGACATTCGATAAGTTCGAAGCCGCTCAACTATCTGGTCTAGATCGCGAAGTGATCAAGACTCAACTGGTTGAATCTGGCCTTTGGACCGCTTTACGTACTCGTCCGTTTAGCAAGGTTCCAGCAATCGAGTCTGCTACTAAGGCTATTTTCGTAACTGCAATGGATACTAATCCTCTTGCAGCTAAGCCTGAGTTGATCATTAACGAACAACAAGAAGCATTCATTGCCGGTCTAGACATTCTTTCAGCCCTGACAGAAGGCAAGGTTTACGTATGTAAATCTGGCACTAGCTTGCCACGCTCTTCTCAGTCTAACGTAGAAGAACACGTCTTCGATGGCCCTCACCCAGCAGGTCTTGCTGGCACCCACATGCATTTCCTATACCCAGTAAATGCAGAAAACGTGGCTTGGAGCATCAACTACCAAGACGTTATCGCGTTCGGTAAGCTGTTCCTAACAGGTGAGCTATACACAGACCGTGTTATCTCTCTAGCGGGGCCAGTGGTGAATAACCCACGTCTGGTTCGTACCGTAATGGGTGCTAGCCTTGACGACCTAACAGATAGCGAACTGATGCCTGGCGAAGTTCGTGTGATCTCTGGCTCAGTACTAACTGGCACTCACGCTACAGGTCCACACGCGTACCTTGGCCGTTACCATCAGCAGGTTTCTGTATTACGCGAAGGCCGTGAAAAAGAACTGCTCGGCTGGGCTATGCCTGGTAAGAACAAGTTCTCAGTAACTCGCTCATTCCTTGGTCACCTATTCAAAGGTCAGTTGTTCAACATGACAACATCGACTAATGGTAGTGACCGTTCAATGGTTCCAATCGGCAGCTACGAACGCGTAATGCCATTAGATATGGAACCTACTTTGCTACTTCGCGATCTATGCGCGGGCGATAGTGACAGTGCTCAAGCACTGGGCGCTCTAGAGCTAGACGAAGAAGATTTGGCATTGTGTACCTTTGTTTGTCCTGGTAAGTACGAGTACGGTCAACTACTTCGTGAATGCCTAGATAAGATCGAGAAGGAAGGGTAATTTCCATGGCTCTTAAAAAGTTTCTTGAAGACATCGAGCATCACTTTGAGCCTGGTGGTAAACATGAAAAATGGTTTGCCCTGTACGAAGCTGTCGCTACAGTTTTCTACACGCCAGGTCTAGTAACAAAGAAAAGCTCACACGTTCGTGATAGCGTTGACCTAAAACGTATCATGATCATGGTTTGGTTTGCGGTATTCCCAGCAATGTTCTGGGGTATGTACAACGCAGGTGGCCAAGCTATTGCAGCTCTAAACCACATGTACGCTGGTGATCAACTAGCGACAGTTATCGCAGGTAACTGGCACTACTGGCTGACTGAAATGCTAGGCGGATCGATTTCTGCTGATGCAGGCGTTGGCAGTAAGATGCTACTAGGTGCGACGTACTTCCTACCAATCTACGCAACAGTATTCCTTGTTGGTGGTTTCTGGGAAGTGCTTTTCTGTATGGTGCGTAAGCACGAAGTTAACGAAGGTTTCTTTGTAACTTCTATTCTTTTCGCACTTATCGTTCCACCAACGCTACCTCTATGGCAAGCGGCACTAGGTATTACATTTGGTGTTGTTGTTGCTAAAGAGATCTTCGGTGGTACAGGTCGCAACTTCCTTAACCCTGCACTTGCAGGTCGTGCTTTCCTATTCTTTGCTTACCCAGCGCAAATCTCGGGTGACGTAGTTTGGACTGCAGCTGACGGCTTCTCTGGTGCAACTGCTCTTAGCCAATGGGCTCACGGCGGTAGCGGCGCGTTGATCAACAACATCACTGGCGCTCCTATCACTTGGATGGATGCTTTCATCGGCAACATCCCTGGTTCAATTGGTGAAGTATCGACTCTTGCTCTAATGATCGGTGCAGCGATGATCGTTTACATGCGAATCGCTTCATGGCGCATCATTGCGGGTGTAATGATCGGTATGATTGCAGTATCGACACTGTTTAACGTGGTCGGTTCTGACACCAACCCAATGTTCAACATGCCATGGCACTGGCACCTAGTTCTAGGTGGTTTTGCATTCGGTATGTTCTTCATGGCTACAGACCCAGTATCAGCTTCATTTACTAACAAAGGTAAATGGTGGTACGGCATCCTAATCGGTGCAATGTGTGTGATGATCCGTGTAGTTAACCCAGCGTACCCAGAAGGTATGATGCTGGCGATTCTATTCGCGAACCTATTCGCACCTCTGTTCGACCATGTAGTAATTGAGAAGAACATCAAGCGGAGACTAGCACGCTATGGCAAGTAATAACGACAGCATTAAAAAGACGCTGGGTGTTGTTATCGGGTTGAGCCTTGTTTGTTCAATCATCGTATCAACAGCAGCAGTAGGTCTGCGTGATAAGCAAAAAGCTAACGCTGTCCTAGATAAACAATCAAAGATTGTTGAAGTTGCTGGCATTGAAGCAAATGGTAAGAAAGTACCTGAGCTATATGCTGAATACATCGAGCCTCGCTTGGTTGATTTCGCAACAGGCGAATTCGTTGAAGAAGCGGCTGATGGTTCTAAAGCAGCTAACTACGATCAACGTAAAGCAGCGAAAGACAACGCGACGTCTATTAAGCTTACAGCTGAGCAAGACAAAGCTAAGATCATTCGTCGTGCTAACACGGGTATCGTATACCTAGTGAAAAACGGTGATGACGTTTCTAAAGTTATCATCCCAGTTCACGGTAACGGTCTATGGTCGATGATGTACGCATTCGTTGCAGTTGAAACTGACGGTAACACTGTGTCTGGTATCACTTACTACGAGCAAGGTGAAACTCCTGGACTTGGTGGTGAAGTTGAGAACCCATCATGGCGTGCTCAATGGGTTGGTAAGAAACTGTTCGACGAAAACCACAAACCAGCAATCAAGGTTGTTAAAGGTGGTGCGCCAGCAGGTTCTGAACACGGCGTTGATGGCCTATCTGGTGCGACACTAACTGGTAACGGTGTTCAAGGTACATTCGACTTCTGGTTAGGTGACATGGGCTTTGGTCCTTTCCTAGCAAAAGTTCGTGACGGAGGTCTGAACTAATGTCTAGCGCACAAAACATTAAAAAGAGCATTATGGCGCCGGTGTTGGATAACAACCCGATCGCGCTACAAGTTCTTGGTGTATGTTCTGCTCTTGCAGTAACAACTAAACTAGAAACGGCGTTTGTAATGACACTAGCGGTAACATTCGTAACTGCTCTGTCTAACTTCTCTGTTTCTCTGATCCGTAACCACATTCCTAACAGTGTGCGTATCATCGTTCAAATGGCGATCATCGCATCTCTAGTTATCGTGGTAGACCAGGTGCTAAAAGCTTACCTATACGATATCTCTAAACAGCTATCAGTATTCGTTGGCCTGATCATCACAAACTGTATCGTAATGGGTCGTGCTGAAGCATTCGCAATGAAGTCTGCGCCAGTACCTTCTCTAATCGACGGTATTGGTAACGGTCTAGGTTACGGTTTCGTTCTTATCACTGTTGGTTTCTTCCGTGAGCTATTCGGCTCAGGCAAACTATTTGGTATGGAAGTACTACCTCTAGTGAGCAACGGTGGTTGGTACCAGCCTAACGGTCTAATGCTACTAGCACCATCTGCATTCTTCCTAATCGGCTTCCTGATCTGGGTAATCCGTGTGTTTAAACCAGAACAAGTAGAAGCGAAGGAGTAAGGGCGTCATGGAACATTACATCAGTCTGTTAGTTAAATCGATTTTCATCGAGAACATGGCACTGTCTTTCTTCCTAGGTATGTGTACTTTCCTTGCCGTATCTAAGAAAGTTAAGACCTCTTTCGGTCTAGGTGTTGCAGTTGTGGTAGTTTTGACTATCGCTGTTCCTGTGAACAACCTAGTTTACAACCTAGTTCTGAAAGAAAATGCGTTAGTTGAGGGCGTGGACCTTAGCTTCCTAAACTTCATCACCTTTATCGGTGTAATTGCAGCACTTGTACAGATCCTAGAGATGGTTCTTGACCGTTTCTTCCCACCTTTGTACAACGCGCTAGGCATCTTCTTACCGTTGATCACAGTAAACTGTGCGATCTTCGGTGGTGTATCTTTCATGGTACAACGTGACTACAACTTTGCTGAATCTGTTGTTTACGGTTTCGGTTCTGGTGTGGGTTGGATGCTAGCAATCGTTGCTCTTGCAGGTATCCGTGAGAAGATGAAGTACTCTGACGTACCTCCAGGTCTACGTGGTCTTGGCATCACATTCATCACTGTAGGTCTTATGGCGTTAGGCTTTATGTCTTTCTCTGGTGTTCAACTGTAAGTCGGGTAAACCGCAACAATTAAGGAATAGTCAATGGACATTATTCTTGGTGTAGTGATGTTTACTCTGATCGTACTTGCGCTAGTACTAGTGATTCTTTTCGCTAAGTCTAAGCTTGTACCAACAGGTGACATTACAATTTCTGTGAACGGTGACGCTGATAAAGCGATCGTTACACAACCAGGCGGTAAGCTACTGAGTGCTCTAGCTGGTGCTGGCGTATTCGTATCTTCTGCTTGTGGTGGCGGTGGCTCTTGTGGTCAGTGTCGCGTAAAAGTTAAATCTGGCGGTGGCGACATCCTACCAACTGAGCTTGATCACATCACTAAAGGTGAAGCTCGTGAAGGTGAGCGTCTAGCGTGTCAGGTGGCAGTGAAAACTGACATGGACATCGAACTACCAGAAGAAATCTTCGGCGTTAAGAAGTGGGAATGTACGGTTATCTCTAACGATAACAAAGCGACATTCATCAAAGAGCTTAAGCTACAAATTCCAGATGGCGAATCAGTACCTTTCCGTGCTGGTGGTTACATCCAGATTGAAGCGCCAGCTCACCACGTTAAATACGCGGACTACGATATTCCTCAGGAATACCGTGAGGACTGGGAGAAGTTCAATCTTTTCCGTTACGAGTCTAAAGTTAATGAAGAAACAATTCGTGCATACTCAATGGCTAACTACCCTGAAGAGCACGGTATCATCATGCTTAACGTTCGTATCGCAACTCCGCCGCCGAACAACCCAGACGTACCACCGGGCATCATGTCTTCGTACATCTGGTCTTTGAAAGAAGGTGACAAGTGTACTATCTCTGGCCCATTTGGTGAGTTCTTCGCGAAAGACACTGACGCAGAAATGGTATTCATTGGTGGTGGTGCAGGTATGGCTCCAATGCGTTCTCATATCTTCGACCAGCTAAAACGTCTGCACTCTAAGCGCAAGATGTCATTCTGGTACGGTGCACGTTCTAAACGTGAAATGTTCTACGTTGAAGACTTCGATGGCCTAGCGGCTGAGAACGACAACTTCGTATGGCACTGTGCACTGTCAGATCCACTTCCAGAAGATAACTGGGATGGTTACACAGGCTTTATTCACAACGTTCTTTACGAGAACTACTTACGTGATCACGAAGCTCCAGAAGACTGTGAGTACTACATGTGTGGTCCACCTATGATGAACGCGGCTGTTATCGGCATGCTGAAAGACCTAGGTGTAGAGGATGAGAACATCCTACTAGATGACTTCGGTGGTTAATCCCTCCAAGTGATTGTATTTATGGCTAGCTCTCTGAGGGCTAGCCATTATTTTTTCTGAAATACAAAACCATATTCAACAGTTGCTATAGGAAATTGGATTGACGGACATGGTCCTATTCCCCATATCAATTCAACAACAATGGGAGTAAACAAGTGAAAAAGTGGCTTGTTGCATTCGCTTCTCTATTGATTTTGGCTGGTTGTGAACAGCCTGCTGATCAAATTCATTTAAGCGGTCCTACAATGGGGACTTCTTACAACATTAAATACATTGAGCAAGACGGCATTCCGACGCCGAAGGCTCTGCAAACGGAAATCGATCGCCTGCTTGAAGAAGTCAACGATCAAATGTCGACTTACCGTGAAGACTCAGAGCTGAGTCGCTTTAACCAGCATCAAACAAGTGAGCCTTTCGAAGTGTCAGCGCAAACGGCAACCGTAGTAAAAGAAGCGGTTCGTCTCAATGGCCTAACTTTAGGTGCGCTTGATGTAACGGTTGGTCCTCTGGTTAACCTTTGGGGCTTTGGCCCAGAAGCTCGCCCTGACGTAGTGCCTTCTGATGAAGAGTTAGCGGCTCGTAAGGCAAACACTGGGATTCACCACCTGACCGTTGATGGCAATAAACTGTCAAAGGACATTCCTAATTTGTATGTTGACCTGTCAACGATTGCAAAAGGTTGGGGGGTTGATGTGGTTGCTGATTACCTACAATCGGTAGGGATCAAAAACTACATGGTCGAAGTTGGTGGCGAAATGCGTTTGAAAGGTATCAACCGAGAAGGTGTGCCATGGCGAATCGCGATTGAGAAACCAACGGTTGATGAGCGATCTATTCAAGAGATCATCGAACCAGGTGACATGGCAATTGCAACAAGTGGTGACTACCGTAATTACTTTGAGAGCAATGGTGTGCGATACTCTCACATTATCAATCCGCAAACAGGCAAACCAATCCATCATAAAGTGGTGTCTGTGACAGTATTGGATAAATCGTCGATGACTGCTGACGGTCTAGCAACGGGTCTTATGGTGCTAGGCGAAGAAAAAGGCATGGAAATCGCGAACGAAAATAACATTCCTGTTTTCATGATTGTGAAAACGGAAGATGGTTTTAAAGAGCTGGCTTCGGAAGCATACAAGCCATTCATGAACAAATAACATCAGAAGTGAGCATGTTCTTATGAGTACATTTCTAATTACATTTGCAGTGTTTGTTGCGGTGATCGCAGCGATGGCCGTTGGCTACATCTTCCAGAAGAAAGTAGTGAAAGGCAGCTGTGGTGGTCTTGGCGCAGTCGGCATAGAGAAAGTATGTAACTGCCCAGAGCCATGTGACGCACGCAAGAAGCGTGAAGCTCGCGAAGCTGCTCGTGCTGAAAAGCTAGCTGCGTGGGAAAAAGATCGTATCGCGTAACGCGCAAGCATAGAGTGCTTATCATTTTTCTATAACCCAGCTTCGGCTGGGTTATTTTTTGCGTGTATCAAAGCGCCGTGCTTTCTAAATAGAGAGTGAAATATTAGTACTTTCACGGGCGCATAATTGGGTGAGGTATATACTCAAATAAAGGTTCATTCGAGTCGGAGGACACAATGGAATTACATCAACATGGCATGGCTGATCTTTTCAATCAGCTCGGGTTAGGGAGCTCTTCCAAAGAAATTAAAGATTTCGTCAATACGCATCGACATAAACGAGAATCAGCACCTTTACACGAAGCGAGTTTCTGGACACATTCTCAGGCCGCATTTTTAAAACAGGCGATTGAAGAAGATGCGGACTGGGCTGAACTCGTGGATCAGCTCGATGTAATGTTACGGGATTGATGTCACTTGCAGCTGGGATCGCAAGAGTAAATCGGTTTGGTTTATCACTATTGGCGATCACTTTTTAGCCGGTGTTTGCTTGTCGCACGAATTGATTTATACTGTTTTTTTAAACAGTATTATTATTGGGTATGTCAGAACGAATCAGAAAAATCATTCATGTCGATATGGATTGTTTTTATGCTGCCGTTGAGATGCGAGATAACCCAAGCTATCGAGATATAGCACTTGCCGTTGGTGGCCATGAGAAACAGCGCGGTGTCATTAGTACGTGTAACTATGAAGCGCGCAAGTATGGCGTGCGTAGTGCTATGCCCACTGCTCGTGCATTGCAGCAGTGTCCCCACTTGCTTGTGGTTCCCGGTCGAATGCATGTCTATAAACAAGTCTCTCAGCAAATTCGTGCGATCTTCGAGCGTTATACCTCGCTTATTGAACCCCTTTCTCTCGATGAAGCTTACCTCGATGTGACTGATGCGAGCGCATGTCGCGGCTCTGCAACTCTGATTGCGGAGTCTATTCGTAATGATATTCGTCGTGAACTTGCTTTGACCGCCTCTGCTGGGGTTGCACCAATCAAGTTTTTGGCCAAAGTTGCGTCCGACATGAATAAACCGAATGGACAATTCGTTATCCCACCGGAGAACGTTCAGGAAGTGGTCGATAAGTTGCCACTAGAGAAAATTCCCGGGGTCGGCAAGGTCAGTCTAGAAAAGTTACATCAAGCGGGCTTTTATCTGTGTGAAGACATTAAAAATAGCGACTATCGAGAACTGTTACGCCAATTCGGTCGTCAAGGCGCATCATTGTGGAAACGCAGCCATGGTATCGATGATCGAGAAGTGGTCGTCGAGCGTGAGAGAAAGTCGGTTGGTGTTGAGCGAACGTTTAGCCAAAACATCTTTACTTATGATGAGTGTTGGCAAGTGATCGAAGAGAAACTATATCCAGAGCTGGAAAAGCGACTAGAGCGCGCCAGTCCAGATAAATCGATCATTAAGCAAGGTATTAAGGTAAAGTTTGCGGACTTCCAACTCACCACCATTGAACATATTCATCCTCAGTTAGAACTTGAGGACTTTAAGTTGCTGCTAAATGACATCTTAAAGCGGCAAAATGGTCGTGAAATTCGCCTCTTAGGCTTGAGTGTTATGCTCAAGCCAGAAGAGCAAGCCCGTCAACTGAGCTTCTTTTAATCTATTCCCGCACGCTTTCAACCAAGTGTAGTACCTGTTCGAAGGACACATTAGCTAATGCACCATACCCTGATAGCTTTGAGGCTTTAAGTTGGCTGATCAACGGCGTGCTGATACCACATAAGAATCTGGCGATGGCTTCGTTACTGATTACCGAAGGGGAAAGTTGGACAAACTCTGCAATCCAAGCGGAGGCGACTTCTGGTTCAGGTTGATCATAAGTCCGAGGTGGGAACACCGCTCTCTGTCCTCGACACGCAGAACAATGACCGCAGTGAGTAGGGGCATTGTGGTCGGCAAAGTAACTGGCTAATTGATGACTTAAACAATCTGACGATTGGAACAACCCCAACATGGCGTGAATTCGGTCGATGTCTTTGCGCTCTTTAGACTGGAACAGCTCGTACAGATGCTGCGTGATGTCTTCGATATTCTGTGTCTCAGGTAAGACGGAATACACATCGGTTAGCTGCTTGCTTTCCAGTTCAACCCAACCATTCTGATGAAAGTAATCCAGTGCAGCGACAACGCGGCTACGTTCCGAGTGATAGTGCATCCAAAGAGCATCGAGATCGACTTGGCACCATACTTTCGCTTTGGTTGAACAAGTGAAAATGGCTTCTACAAACTCGCGTCGTTCTCCTTGGAATTGGTTAACGATAAATTGCTGATCTTGTAGGAATTTGAATCGATATTCGGCAAAGTAGCTAAACTTAGCTTCGATCACTTTCGTAAGCTCTAAATACACCAACAGCGTCTTGAGTGGTAACTGGCGGATATTGCTCTCGCGAGACAAACGTAGTGGCACGACTTCCCACTGAGGTTGGTGCTCTTTGATTTGACCCAATACATAACTAATCGAAGAGCGCTCAGGCGTGTCGCCAAACACAAAGTTTTCTAATACAGTTAGACCAGAAGTATTGCCAAGCAGAATGCATTCAGAGCGTTGTCCATCTCGTCCTGCTCGACCTATTTCTTGTGCATAGTTTTCAATGGATTTAGGTAGATCAAAGTGAATCACACGGCGAATATCTGATTTGTCGACACCCATCCCAAAGGCAATCGTGGCCACAATGCAGTCAATTTGGCCCGCCATAAATTGCTGTTGTATTTGCTCACGAACTTCACTTTTCATTCCCGCATGATACGCATGAGCGTTAACGCCAATGTGGATCAATGACTTAGCCACTTGCTCTGCAGTTTGCTGTTGCGTTACGTAAACGATGGTTGGCAGTTTAGGGGCTGCGGCGACAATCGTGTTGAGTTGCGTTTGCTTTTCGGACTCTTCGCAAGGGATGACTGAAATATCGAGGTTCGAACGGTAAAAGCCAGTTACAGTAATGTGGTCACTCGTAATATCGAATTTATTTTTCATGTCCTCAATAACGGCGGGCGTTGCTGTGGCGGTCAGCAATAAGGTTTGGGGAATATTCAGTTCTCGCTGATATTGCGGTAACTTGAGGTAATCCGGACGGAAGTTATGCCCCCACTCAGAGATACAGTGCGCTTCATCGACTACCATCAAAGAGATTGGCACTTGACGAATGAACTCGCGAAAGCGCTCGTTTTTGAGGCGTTCGACAGAAATCATCAAAATTTTGATTTCACCGTTTTTGACTCCAACCATTACGCGTTGCGCTTCTTCTCTGCTTTGGCTGCTATCGATAGAAGCGGCGGCGATCCCTTTGCTTTGCAAAAAGCTCAGCTGATCTTTCATTAGTGCCAGTAATGGCGAGATCACTAAAGTGAGGTTTGGCAGCATGGTGGCGGGGAGTTGATAACAAAGAGATTTGCCCGAGCCCGTTGGGAATATTGCTGCTGCAGAGTAACCATCCATGACCGATTCAATAACTGGTTGTTGGCCTTGGCGTAATGAGTCAAAACCAAACACGGATTGAAGCGTTTGTAGTAACTGGGTACTTTGCATGTTAGGGAAACCTTTCTTCGGTGATAGACTAGGGTACATTAACATATCCTGCCTACTGAGCGCGCCTTCAAAAAGTATGAACAAAGCTGAGTTAATCCAAATCATCATTCATCAATTGGAAGAAAAACTTCGAATTGCACACGCTTCCACCCAAAGAGCCATTGATGCCGCAACGGACGAAGAAACTGTGCCCGAGCATAAGTACGACACGCTTGCATTAGAGGCTTCCTATCTTGCTCACGGCCAATCAATGCGAGTACAAGAGAGTGAGGACGAATTGCGTCAGTATCGCTCAATGGTTATTCGCGACTTTACGGATGCGCCAATAGGTGTAGGCGCGTATGTGGTTCTCGTCGATGAGAATAATATCGAAAAACGCTTTTTCATCGGTCCGTGCTCTGGTGGACTAACGGTGGCTTGGCAAGATCAGGAAGTCTTTGTCTTAACAGCGAAATCACCATTGGGACGAGCGTTACTTGGCAAAGAGGAAGGCGAAGAGTTTGAGATGAAAATTGGCGATAAAACAACTTGTTACGAAGTCGTGACGGTGTTCTGACATCAAATGTATAACTGAGTGTTATGTTTAACAGAAGTTATTTTGAAGATAAGAGAATGACATGAAGAAACTTTTTACACTTTCATTGCTGATGGTTAGTGCAACAGGCTATGCAGCGCAATGTCGTGTGGACATCCATAATGAAGTTCGTATGGATGGACAGAGTTTGGAAATTCGCCAGACTTCTGGTGATAAAGCCGTCGTGGACGAAGACAACAACCTGTTCATCAAAGGTGAGTTGATTGAACTCGATGCAGAGCAGAAAGCCGCGATTGAAGCATATCGCGAAAAAATGAATGCCTATATCCCTCAAGCTAAGCAGCTAGCGAGTGATGGCTTGGAACTCGCCAATGACATCATTGATGATGTGGCAGCGAGTTTGGATGCGCCGGGCGCGTTTGATAACGTAAAAGTTGCAGTTAAAGACTTCTTTGCTGATGTGCAATCTCGTTATTACAAAGATGGTGATTTTATTTTGCCTGCAGACAGCTTTGAATCGATGACGCAGGGCTGGACGAAAGATTTTGAAAAAGCGCAGGAGATTTTTAATAAAGAGTTTCTGGCTAGCGCGTTCGATGCTTTATCGAAAAAAATGAAAGAAGAGGGTGGTTTAAACCTGACAGCACTCTCTGAAAGCATGGCAGAATTAAGTGCGAAAGTTGAGCAGCGTTTGGCTGAACATTCGAAAGAGGTGGAGCAACAAGCGGAAGACTTATGTGAATCTCTGGACAATATGGCAGGGCAAGAAGACGATTTGTTGAAGAAAATTCCTGAGTTGAAAGACTATCGAGTCTTTACCATTTGATGAATCGCTTCGCGTAGAAACAACATCTAAAAATACAAAGAAAGAGAGCGCCGTGTGGCGCTCTCTTTTCGTTTTAGTGGTTCCATCTTTTGGTCGAGTTGCGAGGGTTTGACCAAACGCACCTAACCGGCTTAAAGGCGCTTATTGCGCGTTCATCTGAGTTAACTTATCACCAACAGGTTTTGAGAAGTTAAAGCCATCATGCTGATCCCAGTTGATAGACCACGTCATTACGCCAGCATAATTCGGGTAGTTGAACGCTGGTTTAACGGTGCCACAGGATGTGCCTTTTGTTAAACAGTCTAGCGCACTAAGAATATTTTGTGTCGGAGCCTGACCTGAGTTTGCCGAGCTTGGGCCTGAAGGTAAACCGATCGCGACTTGATCATCACGCAATGGCGCAAACTGAGTGCCGTCGGCTAGTTCAAAACCTTCGATAAGCATCTTAGATTGAGCGACCATCATATCAACAGAGCCTTCTGGTGCAGAACCTGGTAGGTACGGGTTTGGTAGACCGCCGTTGTTGTATAGCTGAACATGAAGCAAGTCGAGCGTGCTGCGAGTATCGTTGATCACTGGAATGTACGCTCCCCAAATTCCGCTGTAAGCGACGTAACCGCCTTGAACATAAGGGTGTTCAGGTGCCATGGTTAGGTACATATCGCCCCCCATGTTTTGCTCAATTTGCAGCAAAGCACGACCAAGGCGAGCTTGAATTTGTGAACCGTGTACTAGGTTAGATCCACTCTCTAAATCCACATCGAGACCATCAAAGCCCCATTCAGCGATAAGGCCAGTTAGACTAGAAACAAAGTTCGCTTCGTCTTGGTCAGTGTTTAGAGTGATAGTGCCTTCAGCGCCTCCAAGAGATAGAACGAACTTCTTACCTTTCGCTTGCAATGCAGCCATATCTTGTTTGAATTGCGTTGGGTCGAGTGCAGGACAATCACTGTAAATATCGCCAGAATACAGGTTGAAGTGCACTGTGCCATCGCTGTTTCGGTCGTTTTCAGCAAAGGCAATATCAATCACATCCCAAGCGTCAGCCATGTCTGCCAGTCTGATTGGGCAACCCGCACCGTTCACGAAGTTGTGCCAGTAACCAATCAGTTTATGACGTTTTTCTGTCTGCTCTACAACTGTCACCGCTGCCGCGTCAGATAATGCGGTGCTTCCGGCAAGATCGACGGCTTGAGCGCTTACGGTAAACTGTCCGATTGCGGCTGGTGTCCAGTTCGCAGAGTAAGGTGCAGTCGTATCTGTGGCGACAACGGCGCCGTTGACCATAAAGTCAACTTGCTTAATGCCTGAAGTTAAAGACGTTGCATCGGCGCTTAATGCGAGATTTTTGCCTAAGCCAACCGTTTGACCTGCGCTAGGTGAAGTAAGAGAGATGACTAAATCTTTATCACTGACATTTACGTTCACAACAGATTCTGACGTATTGTTGTCGTTATCGGTTGCAACGGCTTTAAGCTGGTTAGCGCCAATAAGTGTGGCGTTCCAAGTTACGGAATATGGCGCTTGAGTAACGACACCTAAGCGAACGTTATTCGCGTAAAACTCCACTTGCGTAACCGTGCCATCTGAGTCGCTTGCGTTGGCTGCGATTTCGTTGTTGCTGCCTGCGAGCACGACTTGCCCATCAGTTGGGGCGGTAATGGTAACTTGAGGTGGTGTTGAGCACGCTCCTAGGCCAGTCCAAGCGTCTTTCCAGTACAGGCCTTCACCTGGCTCGTAGGCCCATGTTGCATCGGACGAACACCAACCCGCAACGTCACAACGATATTTTTGGTTAAGGTTAGATACCAGAGCTCCTACTTCATAACGTGTGCCAGCAACGTAAGGTAGAGCATCAGCACACCCACCATTGCCTGTTTCTGAATTCGCGACGACCAGCGCCACTTCTTGACTCGTGGTAGAGAGATTAGAGTCATCTGTCGCTTGAGCTTTAAATGAGTGCGTGCCAACACTCGCTGTCCATTGGTATTCGTAAGGTGCACTGGTATCAATGGCGACAGATTGGTTGTTAACGAAGAACTCAACTTGAGTAACTACGCCATCAAAGTCATCAGCTTGAGCAGTGACGGTTAGGTTATCCCCCACACTCAGTGTTTCCGTACCTGTTGGGCTAGTGAGAGTAATGCTAGGTGGCGGCAGCTCTACTTGAGGCTGAACGACGATAGCAACCGTTGTGGAGGTTACTGCGCCTTCATTGTCTGTCGCAATCGCGGTGAGTTGAGAAACGCCTTGGGCTGCGGTCCAAGAAGCCTCAAATGGCGCTTGGGTGACGATAGCAACGGTTTGGTCACCCGCTAAAAACTCCACTTGTGTGACCTGTCCGTCCTCGTCGGACGCATTGGCTAACAGAGTAATGGCGCTGCCTTCAGGAATTTGCGCGTTGTTCGTTGGAGAAGAGAAGGACACCGTTGGCGACAGATTACTGTTTCCTCCATCACATTGACCTAATGCCTTCCACGCTTCCCATGAGCCTGAGTTGGTGACGGGGTCGTTACCTTGTGTCCAATAAGCGGCCTCATAGGCGGCACCTTGAGTTTTCACTTGAGTGCCTGAGGTGTAGATCGCTGTGCTATCCCAATCAGGCAGGCTTTGGCAGTTGTAGGCTTGAGCTTGATAGCTAACACTGAGTGCAGCGACCACCGCTCCGTGAAGTAGAGTGACCTTCATTTTCCTCTCCTTGAGTCATGGATATAAATGAGAACAGAGTAATAACTAGCTGATAAATAGACATAAGGGGGAAAAAGCGAAGAACAATATTCTGCTTTTCGACACAATATCACGAGGAACTATTCGCCTCTTACAGTCGAGCTCATTATTTTTCGGCTCACTTCACGATGAATGAATCAGTGGTTTTTGCGTGGTGATACAGTCGATTTGATGGCAAATAACGGTTTGATGATGGGATGATGAATATGAGATGTATGTAAAAATTTACAAACTGAATGTCTGCCATTTGTATCGTTTGTCGAGTATTTGACCTGCTTGCTCTTGTTGATTAGTTAATATTGCTATAGTGTACTAGTTAGCTAGTTCATTGATATTTTGTGTGAGTGGTATGACACAACAAACTTCTTCTCAGCCTCGCGAGCATTTTGGCTCTCGTCTCGGATTCATCTTAGCCGCCGCCGGCGCTGCGGTTGGTCTGGGTAATATTTGGGGCTTCCCAACACAAGCAGCAAGTAATGGTGGTGGAGCCTTCTTGCTGGTTTATTTAGTGATGATTCTTATCGTTGCTTTTCCTATGCTGGTGGTTGAAATGGCGATTGGTCGTCATGGTCAAGCCAACCCAGTAGATAGCATGCGTGCATTAACCAACCACCCGACAGGCAAAAAGCTTGGCGGTATTGTGGGCTGGATTGGTTTGAGTGTACCAAGTGCAGTCTTAGCGTTTTATTCCATTGTTGGCGGTTGGTTGATCTGCTTTTTGCTAGGTGCGGTTACCGACATCATGGGAATGGAAGCGGCGACTCAATGGTTAAAAGGTTTTAGTGTAGAGCGCAACTTGTTCGGTACGATTACATTTTATGTACTTACCATTTTGATCGTGCAAGGTGGCGTTAAACAAGGCATTGAGAAATGGTCAACACGTCTAATGCCTGCGTTGTTCGTGTTATTCGGTTTGCTGTTTGTTTACATCATGACTCAAAACGGCGCGATGGAAGGTCTGAAGCATTACTTGGTGCCTGATTTCGAGAAAGTATGGGACCGTAAACTAATTCTTGCTGCAATGGGGCAGGGCTTCTTCTCACTGACGATTGGTGGTTGTTCAATGCTGATCTACGGCTCTTACTTGAGCAAGAAAGAGAACCTTCCAAAGATGGCAATGAATGTGACCTTGGTCGATACGGCTGTTGCCTTTATTGCAGGACTAGTGGTGATGCCAGCGATGTTTGTTGCGATGCAAAAAGGTGTCCAAATCTACGCTGAAGACGGTTCTCTATTGAGCTCAGACACCTTGGTATTTACCGTATTGCCACTGATGTTTGATAGCTTAGGTTTACTTGGCCAACTGTTCTCAATCGTGTTTTTCTTATTGCTGACGATTGCGGCGCTGACGTCTTCCATCTCAATGTTAGAGTGTCCGGTGGCGTTAGTGAGTGAACGTTTCAATACTAAGCGCAGTGCGACTAGCTGGGTGCTAGGTGGTCTTATTGCTCTGTTCAGCGTAGTGATTGTGTACAACTTTGGCGCGTTGTTTGGCATGGTTGCGACGGTTGCAACTCAGTATTTACAGCCAACTGCGGCACTACTGTTCTGCTTGTTTGGTGGTTGGGTATGGAATCGTAACTCTAAAATTAAAGAGCTTGAGCAGGGCTGCCCTGAATTCACACAAGGCTGGTTTGGTAAATTGTGGCCTGCGTATGTGAAGTTTGTGTGTCCTGTATTAGTTGCGACGGTGATCTGGGCTTCGTTCGGTTAACAAGCAAAGATACAGCATAAACAAAGGGCTTGATGTATACATCAAGCCCTTTTTTCATGATTGTCGTTGGGGGGGGGCCGTCGTGATTAACGGAACTGACCTGCTTCGGGTAAGAAATCAAACCCTGCCGTAGCCAATTTTGCTTCAAGCGCCGTGCGGTCTATATCAAAAAAAGCAACCAGCTTATTCAGATCACCGCCGAAGTCGTCACGTAGCTTCATGTTGACGATGCTCATCAGCATGACTGGGTCCATCGATTCAAAGTTCGCTAAGTTCATTACTTGTCCTCAAAATCTGAAATCAGTAGGTTTGCAGCCGCAAACGCCGCTTTCTCTCGTACTTCTTTTGGCAAAGATTCATCCGCCGCAACATCGTTTAGCGCTTTTACTGCACAAGAAATTGCTTGAGGGATGTAGGCTTGATCGCCGCTACCAATTTGAGCATAAAGCTCACGAACTAATTCACAACAGCCGTATACTTGCATGTTTTCTTTCCACTAAATGATAACTTATCTCAATATACACATAGCGGATTTGAAACTCAAAGCTGAGAGTTGTTTTGGCTCAAGTTGAGGTGCATCTTGGACAAGCTTTAATCACTGCATCTGCGCTTCTAATTGATACGTCACTTCCGGAGAAAGCTGAAGCTGCTTAGCCAGCTCTTGTAAGTAAGCTTTTTCCATGAAGTTTTGTTCATCGGCAACAATGAGTGACGCTAAATAGATCTCAGAAGCTTGCTGTGGTGTCGACGCTTGGCTTGCAATTTCTACTGGATCAAGTGGCTTATGCAACTCTTGTTGAACCAACTGACGAACGTGTTCATCTGCTCCCATTTCTGTAAGGGCTTGTTCAATTCGGGCCATTTCCACATCATCGACATGACCATCGGCTTTGGCTGCACCAATCATGGCTTTTAAAATTAATACGCTGTGTTTGCTATCTTGTGGATCGAAGGGTTCATGGACGCCTTGATCACTCTGCTTAGCTTGCCAATCGTTATACACTTTGTAGGCAAGTGCACCGAGTGCTGCCGCTCCACCGACTTTAAGCGCGCCAGAACCCATTTTCTTCGCCATCTTTTTGCTTTTCTTTGAGCCCATAAGCATGCCAATCAATCCACCACCGATGGCTCCTGCGCCGAGCGTTTTGAACTGGCTAGAGCTGGATGATGATTTGATGTTTTGAGTTTGCTTACCCATGGCGTCAGCACCTTGTTTGAGTAAATCAGAGTTGAGCGCTTGGTTTAGAAGACTTTTTAAATCCATAACTGACCTCCTGTAAATGTTGAGATCAGTGTACAAACAACAAGCTGAACCAAAGATTAACGAAATGAATAGTAAAGAAATTAGGGTCAGTGTCATTTCTGAGGACAATAGAAAAGGGTTGACCGAAGCCAACCCTTTTATTTAATCGAAACCTTTTAGGCGTTTATTTAAGTTGAGATTTAACGTGCTCAACAATATCCGCCATCGCTACTGGAGTTTTCTCGCCAGTACGACGGTTTTTGTATTCGAAGTTACCTTCATCCATGCTGCGATCGCCAATCACGATAGTGTGAGGGATACCGATCAACTCGATGTCAGAGAACATCACACCTGGGCGTTCTTTACGGTCATCAAATAGAACTTCGATGCCCATAGCAGTTAGTTCAGCGTATAGCTTCTCTGCTGCTTCTTTTACGCGCTCAGATTTGTGCATATTCATTGGCACGATTGCTACTTGGAAAGGTGCAATTGCGTCTGGCCAAATGATGCCGTATTTGTCGTGGTTCTGTTCAATCGCAGAAGCAACAACACGCGATACACCGATGCCGTAACAACCCATCTCTAGGATTACGTTTTTACCGTCAGGGCCAAGAACGCTACAGTTCATTGCTTCTGAGTAAACGTTACCAAGTTGGAAGATATGACCAACTTCGATACCACGTTTCAGCATTAGCGTACCTTTACCACATGGGCTTGGATCGCCTTCTACTACGTTACGTAGATCTTCTACTTGACCCAGTTCAACGTCACGACCCCAGTTAATACCGAAGTAGTGTTTACCGTCGATGTTTGCGCCAGCGCCAAAGTCGCTCATGACTGCTACGCTGCGGTCAACGATGAATGGCAGTTCTAGGCCTACAGGGCCAAGAGAACCAGGGCCAGCACCGATCAGTTCACGAATTTCTTCTTCTGATGCCATCTCTAGTGGAGAAGCCACTTGAGGTAGGTTTTCTGCTTTCACTTCGTTTAGCTCGTGGTCACCACGAACGATCAACGCAATGATTGGTGCATCGATTTCGTCAGACGCCTTAACAAATAGCGTTTTAACGGTTTTCTCGATAGGTAGACCGTGTTGCTCAACCAACTCTGCGATTGTTTTCGCGTTTGGAGTATCAACTAGTGTCATTTCTTGAGTTGGTTCTGCGCGTTCTACCGCAGGCGCTAACGCTTCTGCTTTTTCGATGTTCGCTGCGTAATCAGACTCAGTAGAGAATGCAATTAGGTCTTCGCCGCTGTCTGCAAGTACGTGGAACTCTTGAGAGCCGCTACCACCGATAGCGCCTGAGTCCGCAAGTACTGGACGGTACTCAAGACCCATACGGTCAAATGCTTTACAGTAAGCATCGTGCATTGCTTGGTAAGATTTCTCTAGACCTGCTTTGTCGATGTCGAAGCTGTATGCATCCATCATGCAGAATTCGCGTGCACGCATTACGCCGAAACGAGGACGACGTTCGTCACGGAATTTAGTTTGGATTTGGTACAGGTTTAGCGGAAGCTGTTTGTAAGAGCTCACTTCATTACGCACAAGGCTAGTGATCACTTCTTCAGCTGTTGGGCTAAGTACAAACGGACGAACATGACGGTCAGTAAAGCGAAGTAGCTCAGGACCCATCTTCTCGCTGCGGCCTGTCTCTTCCCATAGTTCAAACGGCTGAACAACGGGCATCAAAGTTTCGACTGCACCTGCATTGTCGATTTCTTGACGAACGATGTTTTCGACTTTACGCAGCACACGTAGACCAGTAGGCAGCCAGGTGTAAAGACCTGAAGCCAGCTTACGGATCATACCTGCACGTAGCATGAGCTGGTGGCTCACTACTTCTGCGTCGTTTGGAGTCTCCTTCAGAGTAGAAAGAAGATAATTACTGGTACGCATTAAATTTATCCGTTTATTAAAGTTAGTTACTCAAGCCAGAATGGACAGGAGTATGAAGGTCCCAAGAAGGGAAAATTGTTAGCCGTCTATAATATCAGCCAATTGGCTTTGTCAAAAGCTTTCAATCGCCGTAACCGTTATTAAGTTGCTATTCACGCTGAACTTAACGTTCAGATCGAACAAATTTACCGCATATTCCTTGGTATCCGGTTTGTTCTTCTTGTATGCAGGACGTGGATCCTGCGCCAGAACTTGTTCGATCACCGATTGTACATATTGAGTATCGGATCGCTTTGCTAGCATCGCCAATGCTTGAGACGAAAAGGTGACGTTCGATTTTTCAGGCTCTTCACCAGCGTAGCCGCCAATCGCTTCAGGAATGGCATCTGAGTAAGGAATATAAGGTTTGATGTCGACAATCGGTGTGCCATCGACCAAATCAACACTGCCAAGATCAATATATATTTGATCACCTTTCTTCGTGATGCCTTTCACTTCGACTGCCGACATTCCAATGCCATTTGGTCGAAAGGTAGAGCGCGAAGCAAACACGCCAATACGCTCATTTCCACCCAAACGAGGAGGCCGTACGGTTGGTTTCCATCCTGCCTCCAAATTTTGGTCAAACAGAAACAATAACCAGACGTGAGAGAACTGTTCTAACCCGCGCACCGCTTCTGGGCTATTTGCCTCGCCTAACAGTTTTACTCGCGCTTTAGCGGCTGGAACTAGGCGCGGTTGGCGAGGGACGGCAAACTTCTCTTTGTAAGGGGTTTCAATGATGCCAATCGGCTCAATCGAATACATAGCAATTTTCTTCAAGATTCATTTAAGTGAAAAAGTATCACAAATTTCTCTTGCATTTCTTATTGGGAATGATTATTAATTAAAATGTTATAACATAACAATTTAGTTTGAAGGAAATTGAAATGAAACCAGGAATCCATCCTGACTATCGTCCAGTGGTGTTTCATGACACAAGTTTGGATGAATACTTTGTTGTCGGCTCAACATTGAAAACCGATCGCACCATTGAGTGGAAAGACGGAAAAACATACCCGTACTTCACATTGGATGTGTCGTCGTCTTCTCATCCGTTTTACACAGGTAAGCAACGAGTGGTTCAAGCGGAAGGGCGTATTGCTAACTTCAACCGTCGTTTTGGTCAATTTACTAGTGACAAGGAATAAGTCATGAAAGTTGTGAAATCACTTAAAAGCGCGAAGAGCCGTCATCCTGACTGTCAGATAGTGAAAAGAAGAGGGCGCTTGTACGTTATTTGTAAGACAAATCCGAGGTTCAAAGCTGTACAAAAATAACAGTAGAAACGAACAACAAAGGGGTGTGTAGCGAAATTGAAGGTATTTTCGTACATGACAACGGATGATTGCCTCAGCAGCTATGAATCTACACGCCCACCTAATACTCGCCAAGTGCCAACGTTTATTCGCTCGTGCTTGGCATGGTTTTTACTGGCACGACTTCGTCGTTATTCAAGTCAAAATTGAACGTTTGCCAGACTGCTCGGCTCTTTGAGCTTACACCACACACTATCTTTGCATTCGACTTTATATAGGGATTAGGCATTCCTGCATATCTAATGGTTATATCTTTGTTTAATTTATAATGTTGGTTAATTTGTTTTATATGGATGAAATATCTACATTTATGCAAATAACTGGTTATAAATTTGCCATTGATTTACAATTCGTAACGTTTTTGGCTTTTAATTGACTCTTTACTCAAGTACCCTTCGCTCGCTTTGTGACATTTTTTTCACAATTGCACAGGAATAAAAACAAGGAGGGAACAGATGAGTTCATCTGCTTCAATTAAACAAAACTCACCTAAGAAGCCGTTGTTTACGCGCTTTTTGGATACTGTCGAATATTTGGGGAACCTGTTGCCCCACCCGATTACACTATTTGCCATTTTCTGTTTAGCCATTTTGGTGATGTCGGGTATAGCTGGTTACTTCGAAGTATCGGTTGTCGATCCTCGTCCTGAGGGAGCAAAAGGTCGTGCTGCAGACGGCATGATTCAAGTGGTCAGCTTACTTAACGCTGACGGTCTAGAGCTTATTGTTACCAATCTAGTGAAAAACTTTGTTGGTTTCGCACCGTTAGGCACGGTATTGGTTGCGATGCTTGGTGTTGCAATTGCGGAATACTCGGGCCTACTTTCAGCAGCAATGCGTGGCCTAGTAATGGGCGCGTCACAACGTATGGTGACGGTTACGGTTGTTTTTGCTGGTATCATTTCAAACACCGCTTCTGAGCTTGGCTACGTGGTTCTTATCCCACTAGCTGCAATGCTTTTCCATTCCCTTGGTCGTCACCCTCTTGCTGGTCTTGCGGCAGCATTTGCTGGTGTATCGGGCGGTTACTCAGCAAACCTTCTAATTGGTACGGTTGACCCACTACTTTCAGGTATTACTGAGACAGCAGCTCAAATGATTGACCCGACTTACACTGTTGGACCAGAAGTAAACTGGTACTTCATGTTTGTGTCGACGTTCTTCATCGCGGGTATGGGTGCATTCGTTACAGAGAAAATCGTTGAGCCGAAACTTGGCAAGTACAACGAGGAAGAAGCGGCTGAAGATTTGTCTAACGACAAAATGGGCAACCTAACTGACCTTGAGAAGAAAGGTCTGAAAGTTGCTGGTCTTGCTGTGTTGGTTGTGTCTGCTTTGTTGGCTTGGACGATTGTTCCAGAAGACGGCATTCTACGCTCAGACGCTGGCACTGTTGCAGGATCCCCATTCCTGAAAAGTATCGTAGCTTTCATCTTCGTATTCTTTGCTATCCCTGGCTTTGTATACGGTAAAGTCGTTGGCACGATGAAAACCGACCGTGATGTTATCGATGCGATGTCTAAATCAATGTCTTCGATGGGCATGTACATCGTGTTGGTGTTCTTCGCTGCGCAGTTTGTTGCTTTCTTTAAGTGGACGAACTTTGGCCAAGTATTTGCCGTTGCAGGTGCTGACTTCCTGCAAAGCATCGGTCTGACTGGCCCTATGTTGTTCTTCGCATTCATTCTAATGTGTGGCTTCATTAACCTGATGATCGGTTCTGCATCGGCGCAGTGGGCCGTGACAGCTCCTATCTTCGTGCCAATGCTAATGCTAGTGGGTTATGCTCCAGAAACCATTCAAGCGGCTTACCGTATCGGTGATTCAACCACGAACATCATCACACCGATGATGAGCTACTTTGGTTTGATTTTGGCGGTAGCGACTCGCTACATGAAGAATCTAGGTATCGGTACGCTGATCGCGACCATGCTGCCTTACTCAATCTGCTTTATCGTAGGTTGGAGTCTGCTGTTCTACCTATGGGTATTCGTATTTGGTCTACCAGTCGGCCCGGGCGCTGCAACGTATTACACACCGTAATACTTAGGGCACCTCACACAGCTCCAAAAAAAGCCTGCGATATTCGCAGGCTTTTTTGCATGTTTGAAGTACGAACTCTGTTGAGTCTTATTTCATCGATGGATCATTTCAATGCTTGAAAGAAAGGCCTTTATCGCTTCGCGAGGATTCTATCTAGATGGTTTGCAAACTCGCGGCGTTCGGTTTGCGAAAGTGCCGCAGGTCCGCCAGTTTGAATACCGCTTGAGCGCATGGTTTCCATAAAGTCACGAATATTAAGACGCGCTTTGATGGTGTCTTTGGTGTAAAGCTCGCCACGAGAGCTCAACGCTAGAGCGCCTTTAGTGATGACTTCATCGGCAAGTGGGATATCGGATGTGATGACCAAATCATTTGGCTCCACACGACGAACAATTTCGTTGTCAGCAATATCAAAACCTGCAGGGACTTGAAGTGAGTGAATGTTGGCTCTTTTTGGCACTGGTACAACGTGATTGGCGACAAAGGTACACTCTACGCCGGTTCGTTCTGCGGCACGCACGATGGTCTCACGGATCACTTTAGGACAAGCGTCTGCATCTACCCATAACTTCATTCTTATTTCTCACCCACTTTTGCTTCTAGCTCTTTAATACGAGCGGTTAATTTTGCGACTGTTTTTTCAAGTGCCGTCAGGCGATCTTCTTCTTTCGATAGTGGCGCAGTGACTTCTACTTTTGGGACATGATTCGCGCTCTTCCAGCTTTTGATAACAGTAATGAGTGCAGGCATTGGGACTGGTGTCTTCATACGTGCTTTCACTAGTGCAACCGTTGGCTCTTTACCTTCTCGTTGCAGCTGCTCCATCACAGCTTCCAGCTCTTTCGTGACGTCTTGAGTTAACATTTTCAATCCTTAATAACGATATAGTTGTCATCATACTTTGAGAGGTGGGATTTAGCGAATAGCAATTTCGGTAGTGGGTTGTGAGAGATCTCTTACATAGCGTGTAAGAGAAAACGATTTCGTCATCAGTTTTACAGAAAAGTTCCAGTGTAAGATTTTGATAAATAATGATTTAACATGTTATTAACCGTTGCGAATAAAAAAAATTGTTTTAGGGTAGATTGTGAAAGCTAAGGAAAAGCGTAAATTTAACCTTGTCAGCAGGAAGCAGACACGGAACAGGAAAGCACCAAGGATTTGGTTATCGTCAGGAAGACGATTTGGTTAATCAGGATGATTGATCAAGCATGGAGCGCAGGACATTGTAAGGAAGCAATCATCAATAGGATGTTGATGACTAAGGATAGACAATGGACCCCTCATAGGATTGAGGTTATGGACAGCATCAGGAAGATGCAAGGGACACCGCTCAAGGAACAAGTGATGTGCGCTAACGGGGAATGTTAGCTATCAGGATGATAAGGACACCGCTAGGACGGCGACGTAAGGACTGAGCTGACGGAATCAGCCACTATTATGGATGATGCATGGAGCACTATTTAGTAGCCGGACTGCTGCGAGTAAGACCATGACCCCGATACATTCGTGTCGGGGTCTTTCTTATTTTCGATAGTAAAACCGTCAATGTCACAAAATTTATAAAATCCTAATAACACTTAATAAAAAACAATCCAGATCAATATCCTTTCCAATCAGTTGGTTTAACTTTCGGCTTCTCTACAAGGCGTTATCTCCCGCAGTCACTTGGCAGGCTCAGCTTCGCTTAGCTTGTGATATGCGGATTAATTAAGTTTGCTGTAATCAAGGAACAGATGTGGCCATAGTAACCAGAAGAATGCTTCTTCTACCCTACAATGAGTCGTTGCAACTAGAATTCGTTATGCTTAATTGCTGCGCGAAAAACCGTGCCGAAATGAATGGTCCTCATACAGTAGCGTCTGCCAAACAGTTGTTTGAGAAAATACTGGATGACGAAAATATTTATAGTATGGCGGTACTTGAGAGTACGAGCCGTGACTATATGGGGCATGTATTCATTTCCCATCTCGATTCCGAACCCGAATTAGGTTTTATTTTTGATAAGGCGTATTGGGGTAAAGGGTTAGCGACAGAAGCGCTAAAAGCGTTTTTCCCTAAAGCGTGCCGCGAATTGGAACTACATAAGGTGAAAGCGAATGTAAACAGCAATCACCAAGCATCAATGGCGGTATTGGAAAAACTGGGATTTGTTAAAACAAGAGAAAGTAAGGACTTATTCGGCCCTTACTTTGAAATGGAATTTACAAGCGATGTGGCGGTAGGTGAAAGCTCTGCGGCCTGAATCCAACCATAGTCAATTGGCCTTGATAGCAGTCATCGCCAAGAGATGAAAATTCAAATTGATACACTGTATGCCAACGCCAGACTCCGTCTGGCGTTTTCAGTTTGTGTGCTCCCAAAGCGATGCTAACGAGCTGAAGATCTAATTGCTCGCATTTTCGTGAGATGGCAACTTTGGCTAACTCAGATTGACGTCGTTGTTGCCAAAATAGAAAACAGAAAAAGCACAGTCCAAGTATTGCCAGTAGATCTCCTATCATCCTTAATCCTTTCTTATCCCTTTGTGGCTTGCTGCAATTTGATGAGTGCAGTGGCTAGCTCTTCCGATGGGCTAGAGTGCAGCAAAGGTAGCAATACCATTCTTAGCTCTGGCAGCATAACTAAATCGGCAAATAATTGATTGAACAGGGTTTGATTGCCTGTTTGTGCGAGTCGCAGCAAAAATTGTTCAGCGATTTTTGCATCAGAAAGAAGGTGCCATGCTCGTCCCGCAATACCGATCAGTACTTCTTGGTGACTTAAACGAGGGCTTTGCAAAATCGCTTCTAGTACTGGTAAAGAGACTTCAGTTGGAGCGCCTGCTAACGCGCGAGTTAATGCCGATAGCAAGAACAAATCTGGTTCTGTGCTGTGAATCTCTTGCTGCGCTTTTTCTGCGATACGCTGCGCTAGTCGTTCTTGTAAGTCGACATGCTCAAGAGCACCAAGCAGTGCGTATAGAGGCTCGTTAGGTAAATGATTGAGAGCTTTACGCAGAGTGACCGCATTTTGCTCTTTACCAAGGCGTGCGGCGACATCGGTGATTCCTTGCAGGCCAACCGTCTGCCAGTTTTCCCAGCCTAGATCGCCTGTGAAGTAGTGCTGTGTATGTTCGTAATATTGGCTGGTGGGTAGATCCAAATTTGCTCGAACTTGGCTGTGGAATACCGCCATCTTGTCTTCAGAAGGTTTGAACGTGTATGGATTATTGGAGAGTTTTTGTTGTTGCTCTTCAGACATCTCTTCGCTTAGACGAGTGCCCATGGCTTCAACTACGTATTTAATGAAGTTGCCAATATCAGATTGCTTGAGTAAGCCGCGCTCATCCAGTTCAAACTTTAAAAACCAAATCCAAGGTTGTTTTTGTTCATTCCAATAAGCAATCGCTAAATGTGCTTTACGCTGCATTGGGTATGGGTAAGGGCACTGACCTTTTTCAACATCGGCGAACAATTGTGAATCGATCGTTTTGATGCGTCGACCAAGGTCGAAGATTTGATATTCACAATGACTGTTTTTCAGTAACTGGGTGAGGGTTTGAATGTTTTCCATTAAATACGACGTCCTAACGTTCTTTTGACAAGAAATGGTATCATTCTCGGCTAATTCAAGGTTCGAGATGTAAAAGTTAATGACAACAAGCACAAAACTGGTGGAATTACTGTACCAACTTGAAGCACAACTTCAAAAGCACGAGCTATGGCAACAAACCATGCCGTCGCCAGAAGCGTTGCAAAGTGTGGAGCCTTTCGCGATAGATACGCTTGATCCACATGAATGGTTGCAGTGGATTTTTATTGCTCGAATGCACGCTTTAGTAGAAAGTAGCCAACCTTTGCCAAGAGGTTTCTCTATTGAACCTTATTTTGCAGAAGCGTGGAAGCAAGAACCGCAGTACGCAGAGCTTTTGAACACGATTCGAACTATCGACGAACTATGTAAGTAACTTCAATGTCAGAACAAGAAACATCACAAACCGTGGCTCCAGTAGAGTTGGAGATTGTTTATCAAGATGAGTATTTTGTTGCGGTGAACAAGCCCGCCGGCATGTTGGTTCATCGCAGTTGGCTAGATAAACACGAAACTCAGTTTGTCATGCAGACTCTGCGAGACCAAATTGGTCAGCATGTCTTTCCGTTGCATCGCTTGGATCGTCCGACTTCTGGCGTTTTGGTGTTTGCGCTCTCCAGTGAAGTGGCTTCTCAAGTGATGCCAATGTTTGCGGAGCACAAAATGGAGAAGACCTATCACGCGATTGTCCGTGGTTGGATTGAGGAAGAGGGCGTTTTAGATTACGCGTTAAAAGTCGAATTAGACAAAATTGCAGATAAGTTCGCCTCACAAGAGAAAGAAGCTCAAGAGGCCGTAACCGCTTACAAACCACTGGCGAAAGTGGAAGTGCCTTATTCGACGGGCAAGTTCCCAACAACGCGCTACTGCTTGATGGAAATGAAGCCCAAGACTGGTCGCAAGCACCAATTGCGTCGTCACATGGCCCACCTACGTCACCCAATTGTGGGGGACACATCGCACGGTGATGGTAAACACAACAAATTGTTCCGTAACGAATTTAATTCACACCGCTTGCTGTTACATGCTTCGGAGCTGCGTTTTGTGCATCCGTTTACAAATGAAGAGCTAGTGATGAAAGCGAGTATCGACGATACGTGGCAGCAATTGTTTACTCGATTTGAGTGGGACGAAGAGCTCGTTAAGTAAAGAGGTTGTGCTCTAGCGAAGAGAAATAGAAAAGGGTTGGCATGTTTACCAACCCTTTTTGCTGTTTACCGATTCTCAAAGGCTATTTGAGTTTTTCTAGATCCGCTTCGATCTCGGCGATCTTGCTAGAAACGACTTTTTCTAAATGGCGAAGATCAGAAAGAATCTTTTGTTTTACATCCAGTTCAGACACTTTCGCTGGTTTTGTGATCTTGTTGAGTTCGTCGATAACCAAAGTAAGGTTACGGTTGATTTCCGTTACTTCCTTGTATTTATGACTACCGCTATCAACTAAGACATTTTTTACTTGGCGTGGGTATTTGAATTTGACGCTTTTGGCAAAGAACTCGCCTTTTTGCTTATGGAAGTAGATTTTGAGCACGTCTTTATGTGCTTCTTGACGTAGGGAATAACGTTCAATCTGCTTGGGATCATGAATACCCAAACCAGTGAGGTGGGGATACATAGGCTACCTCTGTTACATCTAATTGATATTGATATAACTGTAGCAGCCTATGTATGAGCTAGATAGCTGATATTTAGCCAAATTGCTCAACTTGTGGACAAGATCGCCCTCACTCTGAACCGGATGTTTTGGCAGTTTCGAATTAGGCAGTGACGGCGTCAGATAACTTCTCGATCAGTTTGTCTCTCAATTCATTTTGCTGTTCTTCGCTGAGTCTACCGCCAGCTTCGCTAGTGAGAATAAATAAGTCCTCTGCTCGTTCGCCGATGGTCGTGATCTTTGCGCCGTGGAGGTTGATATTCAAATCGGCAAAAGTACGTCCGACTTTGGCTAGTAGTCCCGGAGTATCGAGTGCTACAAACTCCATCAAGGTGTGTTTCTTCCCTTTTGTTGGTAAGAAATCGACTTTGGTTTTCACATTGAAGTGTTGAAGTTTATTTGGGGTGCGGCGCGTTTTAATCTTCGTCGGACGACCCGCTTCCAGTACGTGAGTGAGGTGTTTAATCACGGCAGCATGGCGAGATTCGTCAATGGCTTCTCCATGTTGGTCGAGCACCATGAAGGTATCAATCACGTGGCCGTCTTTGCTGGTCATGATTTGTGCGTCATGAACGTTAAAGTTACGACGGTCGAGCTCCGCCACCACGGTAGCAAACAACGCTGGTTGATCTTTGGTGTAGACGAACACTTCTGTACCACCACGCGTAGCTTTTTTGCTGATAAGTACCAGCGGCTTGTTTGGATCATCCATACGGAGCAAATGCGCACAATGCCAAGCGATTTGAGTGTGAGTATGGCGCAAGAAATAGTCGGCTTTGAATCGTTGCCACAACACTTCGATTTGGCGTGCAGAAAACCCTTCTTTGCGCAGCAATGCGGAAGCCATTTGTTGGTTATGGCGAATACGCTCACGCACATCAACCGGATTTTCTAATCCGCGACGCAGTGCGCGTTGCGTTGAGTAGAAGAGCTCGGCAAGCAGCGTGCGTTTCCAAGCGTTCCACAACTCTGGATTGGTTGCGCAAATATCCGCAACCGTGAGACACACCAAATACTCAAGAGATTCTTCGTCACGAACTTGTTTCGCAAACTCTGTAATGACGTCAGGATCGTAAATATCGCGTCGTTGTGCGGTGACTGACATGAGAAGGTGATGCCTCACCAGCCAGCCCACTAACTTAGCTTCTGGCTTCGACAGCCCGTGTTCAATACAGAAATCGTACGCTTCACCTTCACCAATCACTGAGTGATCACCACCGCGACCTTTACCAATATCATGGAAGATTGCTGCAATGATCAGCAGTTCTTTCTTTTGCATGCGAGGGTATATGTCGCAACAAATCGGATGCTTCGCGTGGTTGTCTGGATTGTTAAAGGTATTGATGTGTTTGAGTAGGCGAATACTGTGCTCGTCAACCGTGTAGGCGTGGAACAGGTCGAACTGCATCTGACCAACAATCTGGCTCCATTGCGGTAAATATGCGGCCATAACTCCAAGTCTATGCATCAAACTGAACGCTTTATGAAGTGCATTTGGGTGTCGACATAACGCTAAGAATTTTTCACGAGCCGCTGGAATCGTGTGTAAAAACTTGTTTAAGCGGCGACGTGCAGTACGCAGTTGTCGCAGGGTTGGAGGGCTTACCCCCTCAATGGTTGAGTCGTTTGCGATATGCAAAAACATATCAAGAATAGTTTCAGGTCTGGCTTGGAATAGCGCGGGTTTTCTGGCTTCGATTAACGATCCACGACGTTGAAAATCTGCATCCAAAATTTCTGCGTTTTCAGTCGCGCCACCATTGATGATGGCTTGATCAAACAGTTTGAGCAGCATTTTGTTTAATTCTGCGACGCGACGAAGTGTGCGATAAAACTCTTTCATCATCATCTCGACGCCGCGATTGCCTTCACCAACATAACCGAGGTTTTCGGCCACTTGTGCTTGATGTGCGAAGGTCAAACGGTTGTCGTATCGGCGAAGTTCAATGTGCAGCGCAAAGCGGACACGCCACAAGAAGTCCTGACACTCCACCAGTTCGCGGTATTCCGCATCGGTAAGAAAGCCGTAACGGCTCATCTCTAGCAGAGATGTGGCGCCAAAGTGACGGCGCGCTACCCAGCTCAAAGTGTGAATATCGCGAAGACCTCCTGGGGTCGATTTGATGTCGGGCTCTAAGTTATAGGTCGTATCGTGGTAGCGAGCATGACGTTCGCGTTGTTCTTGGATTTTTGCGCGGTAGAAGGTTTCGCTCGGCCAGAAAGAGTCGGATAGCACGACCTTTTTTAGAGCTTGGAATGTGTCTTCGCTGCCACAAAGCAGACGTGCTTCTTGTAGGTTAGTGGCAACCGTTAGATCGTCACGACCGATTTGTGCACATTCATTGACAGTGCGAACCGCATGGCCAACTTCCAGTTTTAAGTCCCATAGTAAGGTAATAAATTCACTGATTTTCGCTTCTAACGCGGTCGGCAGTTTGTTGTTAGAAAGAACAAGAATGTCTATGTCGGACAACGGATGCAGTTCACCGCGACCATATCCGCCCACGGCCACTAATGAGATGTTGTAAATGTCATTAAAACCGAAGTATTGCCATAAACGCGTCAGCAGCAAGTCCATGTACTCTGCGCGAGCCAATACTAAGCTGGTCACAGGGTGATGGTTAAGAAACTCTTGTTTTTGGGTTGAGCTGAATTTTTCTAACTCTTGTTTTAGTTCGCCGATATTGATTTGTTCGTCGGAAAACATAAGAGGGGACTGAAGTGGCATATTTGCTATCCGTGCAAGCTAAAAGTAAAGATCTACAAACCTTTCTAATTTAACAAATCTCGCGGAGATAAAAAATATCCCCGCATGAGCGGGGATATTGAAGTCATTCTTAGTTACGCATTTTTCATTAGGCGAGGAATCGTATCATCACTGCGTAGCGTTAATACTTCACAACCATCTTTGGTTACCACGATAGTGTGTTCCCATTGCGCTGAGTTTTTGCCGTCACCTGTGTATACAGTCCAGTCGTCTTGTGCGTCAACAGTACAACCGAATTTACCTGCGTTGATCATTGGTTCAATAGTGAAACACATGCCTTCTTTAAGTACGCGGCGGTCTTTGTTCTTGTAGTGAACCACTTGTGGTTCTTCGTGGAACTCATCACCGATACCGTGACCACAGAAGTCTTTAACAATAGAGAACTTATTGCGAGGGTTGTTCTTATTGTTTTCTTTGATGTATTTCTCGATAGCTGTACCGATATCACCAACAGTTGAACCTGGTTTAACGGTACGCATACCGACATAAAGTGCTTCTTGAGCAACCATGCATAGACGTTTGTTGGCTGGTGAAACATCACCGACTAGGAACATTTTAGATGTGTCACCGTGGTAGCCTTGAGGGCGTACACTTAGGTCTGCATTCTCATCGTTCGGGATGATCACAGTGATATCAACGTTAAGAATGTCGCCATCTTTTAGTACCGCCGGCTTCATTTGGCCGTTGCTACCAATCTCGTCTTTTTCAGCAGGAATACCGTGACAAACAATATGGTTGATAGACGTACAAATCGACTTAGGGAAACCATGGTAATCAAGCGGTGCAGAGTATGCGCCTTTTTCTAGAGCGTATTCATGACAGATTTTGTTTAGTTCGTCTGTCGTAACTCCCACCTGAATATGTGGTTCGATCATTTCTAGAATTTCTGCGGCCAGCTTGCCCGCAATGCGCATGCGTTCGATTTCTTCAGCAGTTTTAATCTTGATTGACATTGGCTTTCTCTACTTATTCGTAAGCACGTAAACGTGCGAATGGCCGCATTCTATCAGACATCTGGCGGTTAACCCAAGCCAGTTAAGAATATGAGTCATTCTTACTTGAAGTGTAGTAATAGAATCTGGCCGAGAGTAGGGTAGCATTCCTGCTAATGTGACAAGTATAAGAAACAATTTTTACTAGCCATCTTGAGCTAAAATATGATATAAAGCGCGCCGGAATAGAGGACTGTTCTCTTCGCTCTGCATAAGCTAAGCGGCGAAGCAAGCTTCATCCGATTAACCTTTTTATCTTTAAATCACACACATTCCGTCACATGTTCCGGGGTGCTGAGCAGAAGCTTGGTCGGAATTATGGGGGATGTGGAGGCCTAACCCCATAGAGGATTTTAAAATGGCAACTGTATCAATGCGCGATATGCTGAAAGCTGGTGTTCACTTCGGTCACCAAACTCGTTACTGGAACCCAAAAATGAAGCCATTCATCTTTGGTGCACGTAACCGCGTTCACATCATCAACCTAGAAAAAACTGTACCAATGTTCAACGAAGCTCTAGCTGAACTAGCTAAAGTTGGCGAGAAAAAAGGTAAAGTTCTATTCGTAGGTACTAAGCGCGCTGCATCTGAAGCTGTTAAAGAAGCTGCAATCGCTAGCAACCAGTTCTACGTGAACAACCGTTGGTTGGGCGGTATGCTAACGAACTACAAAACTGTTCGTCAGTCAATCAAGCGTCTAAAAGAACTTGAGATTCAATCTCAAGACGGTACTTTCGACAAACTAACTAAGAAAGAAGCTCTAATGCGCACTCGTGAAATGGAGAAGCTAGAGAAATCTCTTGGTGGTATCAAAGACATGGGCGGCCTACCAGACGCTCTATTCGTAATCGACGCTGATCACGAACACATTGCAATCAAAGAAGCTAACAACCTAGGTATTCCAGTATACGCTGTGGTAGATACTAACTCTAACCCAGACGGCGTTGACTACATCATCCCAGGTAACGACGACGCGATCCGCGCAGTTCAACTATACCTAAACGCTGCTGCATCTGCAGTAACTGAAGGTCGCAACAAAGACGTTGCAGTAGTTGCTGAAAAAGACGGCTTCGTAGAAGCTGAATAATAGCGGCTCTGTGTCACACTTAGTTTATGTGAAACCTTGTTGTAGCATAGACTGAGTTATAGTTAGCATCGGGGGCCGACAATGTAGGCCCCTGTTTTTTACCTTATTTCGAATCAAACGAGGAATAGAGAATGGCAACTGTAACTGCTGCTCTAGTTAAAGAACTTCGCGAGCGCACTGGCGCTGGCATGATGGAATGTAAGAAAGCGCTTGTAGAAGCAAACGCTGACATCGAACTAGCAATTGAAAACATGCGTAAATCTGGCGCAGCGAAAGCAGCTAAGAAAGCTGGTAACGTTGCAGCTGAAGGTGCGATCATCATCAAAGAAGAAAACGGTTCAGCTGTTCTTCTTGAAGTTAACTGCCAAACTGACTTCGTTGCTAAAGACGGTAACTTCACTGCGTTTGCACAAGAAGTTGCAGCTGCAGCTCTAGCTTCAAAAGCTACAGTTGAAGAGCTACAAGCGCAATTCGAAGAAGCTCGCGTTGCTCTAGTTGCTAAAATCGGCGAAAACATCAACATCCGTCGCGTACAATACGTTGAAGGTACTGCAATCGCTTCTTACCGTCACGGTGAGAAAATCGGTGTAGTTGTTGCTGGTGAAGGCGACGCTGAAACTCTTAAGCACGTAGCAATGCACGTTGCTGCTTCTAAGCCAGAGTACGTAAACCCAGAAGACGTACCAGCTGACGTAGTTGCTAAAGAGAAAGAAGTTCAAGTTGAAATCGCTATGAACGAAGGCAAGCCAGCTGAGATCGCTGAGAAGATGGTTGTTGGCCGCATGAAGAAATTCACAGGCGAAATCTCTCTAACTGGTCAAGCATTCATCATGGAACCTAAGAAAACTGTAGGTGAAATGCTGAAAGAAAAAGGTGCTTCAGTTGCTACATTCGTTCGCCTAGAAGTTGGTGAAGGTATCGAGAAAGCAGAAGGCCTAAGCTTCGCTGAAGAAGTTGCACTAGCTCAAAAAGGTTAATCCTTAGAGACTTGTGTAAAGATTAGACCGTGGCCTTGGCTGCGGTCTTTTTATGAGCAGTAGACGATTAGCCGTGATGAATAACCATAAGCAAGCTTGTGATTATTCATGACTGTTAATCAACAACTCTCTTTGGAAGGTAAACTCCATGACTACGAACCCTAAACCAGCGTATCAACGTATTCTATTAAAACTGAGTGGTGAAGCTCTTCAAGGTGAAGACGGTTTTGGTATTGATCCTGCGATCCTTGATCGTATGGCACAAGAAGTTAAAGAACTTGTTGAACTGGGTGTTCAGGTTGGTGTAGTTATCGGTGGCGGTAACCTGTTCCGTGGCGCTGGTCTTGCAGAAGCTGGTATGAACCGTGTAGTGGGTGACCACATGGGTATGCTTGCTACAGTAATGAACGGCCTTGCGATGCGTGACGCTCTTCACCGTGCATATGTAAACGCGCGCGTAATGTCTGCAATTCCTCTTAAAGGCGTATGTGACGACTACAATTGGGCTGATGCAATTCGCGAACTTCGTCAAGGCCGCGTTGTAATCTTCTCAGCAGGTACTGGTAACCCATTCTTCACAACAGACTCTGCTGCGTGTCTACGTGGTATCGAAATCGAAGCTGACGTAGTTCTAAAAGCAACGAAAGTTGATGGCGTATTTACTGCTGACCCAGTAGCAAACCCAGACGCAGAGCTGTATGATAAGCTATCTTACGCAGAAGTTCTGGATAAAGAGCTTAAAGTAATGGATTTGGCTGCGTTCACACTTGCTCGTGACCACAAAATGCCTATCCGCGTATTTAACATGAACAAGCCAGGCGCACTACGTCGCGTGGTGATGGGCGAAGAAGAAGGCACGCTGATCAACTCTGACGCATAATTCTAATACGCCATCCAAGCAACGTTGGGTGGCGTTTCGCTTTGCTCAACCCTTTTAAGCTTTCTTCAGGAAAGATGACATTTTTAAGGTGAAACCGTGATTAACGAAATCAAAAAAGACGCGCAAGAGCGCATGGACAAAAGCGTTGAAGCGCTAAAGAACAACCTTTCTAAAGTTCGTACTGGTCGTGCACACCCAAGCCTACTATCTGGTATCTCTGTTGAGTACTACGGTGCTGCTACTCCTCTTAACCAAGTAGCGAACGTTGTAGCTGAAGACGCACGTACACTAGCAATCACAGTTTTCGACAAAGAACTAACTCAAAAAGTTGAAAAAGCGATCATGATGTCTGACCTTGGTCTAAATCCAATGTCTGCTGGTACGATCATTCGCGTTCCACTTCCACCACTAACAGAAGAGCGTCGTAAAGACCTAGTTAAGATCGTTCGTGGTGAAGCTGAAGGTGGTCGTGTTGCAGTACGTAACATCCGTCGTGACGCAAACAACGATCTAAAAGCGCTTCTAAAAGATAAAGAAATCTCTGAAGACGAAGATCGTAAAGCACAAGAAGAGATCCAAAAACTAACTGACGTAGCAGTTAAGAAGATCGACGAAGTTCTTGCTGCAAAAGAAAAAGAGTTGATGGAAGTTTAATACTCCCACCTACATCACTGTTGGAAAACGCTGTGCTCACAGTGCAGCGTTTTTTTGTGTTAATCTATCCAACTGATGGAACTCAATTAACTCCCTATGCAAAATTCTCAAGCCTTCTCTGACTCCCTCCCTAAGCATATTGCCATCATCATGGACGGTAATGGTCGCTGGGCTAAGTCCAAAGGAAAACCTCGCGTATTTGGCCATAAAAAAGGCGTTAATGCCGTTCGTAAGACCGTTGCTGCGGCTTCTAAACTTGGCATTAAAGCGATGACATTATTTGCTTTTAGTAGTGAAAACTGGCGTCGTCCGGAGGAAGAAGTTGGTCTTTTGATGGAACTGTTCATCACAGTCCTGTCTAGTGAAGTAAAAAAGCTACATAAAAACAACTTACAGTTACGTGTTATTGGTGACACAAGCCGCTTTAGTGAGCGCCTACAAAAGAAAATTGTAGAAGCGGAAAATCTAACGGCAAGCAACACCGGTATGGTGATTAACATTGCGGCCAATTATGGTGGTAAATGGGACATCACAGAAGCGGCTAAAGCACTAGCGCTTAAAGCTCGTAACGGTGAAATTCGTGTAGAGGATATTAATGAGCAGTTAATCACTGAGCATTTGACCATGGCAGACCTACCAGAGGTGGATCTTTTGATCCGTACTAGTGGGGAATGCCGCATTAGCAACTTCATGCTGTGGCAAATGGCTTATGCTGAAATGTACTTTACGCCAGAGTTTTGGCCAGAGTTTGACGAAGACAGCTTAGTTGAAGCTGTGACGTGGTTTATTAACCGTGAGCGTCGTTTTGGCTGTACTGGTGAACAAGTAAAGGCATTGATGACGGCTCAATAAGGACTAATTAGTTTGAAACAGAGAATAATAACAGCACTAATTTTAGCTCCCCTGGTTATTTTAGGCATTTTTAAGTTACCCCTAATGGGCTTTATTATCGCGTTGACGGCGATAACACTGTTAGGTTTTTGGGAGTGGACACAATTTACAGAAAGCAATTCTCGCATTGCTGCACTGATTCCGGCAGCCGTTGTTACCGGACTTAGTTTTCTCTTTATCTCACCTGACGCACATAGCTTAAACCATTTAAGTACACCTCATTATGTTGTGTTAGGGCTTGGTTTTGTGTGGTGGATTATTGCGAGCTTGATGGCAATTACTTACCCGAAAACCACAAAATCTTGGCAAGGCAACCTTGTTTTACGACATGTTTTTGGTTTTCTGACATTACTCCCTTTTCTTTGGAGTGTAATCATTCTAAGAGCCTCAGACATTTCCGTAGATCCATACCACGGTGCAAAGCTCGTAATGTACGTTTGCTTCTTGGTATGGGCTGCAGACAGCGGTGCTTACTTCGCTGGTAAAAGTTTAGGCAAGCGCAAGATGGCACCACATGTTAGCCCAAACAAAACGATTGAAGGTCTTATTGGCGGTATCATCGCGGCACTGATTGTTGGCTGGTTGTTCGCCGATTGGTTCAATATCCAGTTCACGAGCCCAATTCATATGATCATCATTACGTTGATCACGGTCGTGATTTCTGTATTGGGTGATTTAGTCGAAAGCATGTTTAAGCGTGTTTCTGGCATCAAAGACAGCAGTAACATCATTCCAGGCCACGGTGGCGTATTAGATCGCATTGATAGCCTGACTGCTGCATTTCCAGTCTTTGCTCTTCTATACTACGTATTCTAATTTATCGGGAGCGGCTTCATCGCTCCTGAATTTTTCTAACGGTCTTACATCATGCAAAAGTTAACGATTCTTGGTGCAACAGGCTCAATAGGTGCAAGCACCTTAAAAGTGGTTGAACAAAACCCAGAGCTGTTTTCTGTGGTCGCACTGGCGGCTGGCACTAACGTTGAAAAGATGGTGGCACTTTGTCGCCAATGGCAGCCTAAATTCGCGGTAATGGCGGATAAGGCTGCGGCTGTTGCTCTGCAATCAGAAATCCACACCATTTCACCAAATACAGAAGTGTTAGGTGGTGTTGATGCACTTTGTCATGTGGCTTCATTAGAAGAAATAGATAGCGTAATGGCAGCCATCGTTGGTGCAGCGGGTTTGTTGCCAACCATGGCGGCCGTTAAAGCGGGCAAGCGCGTATTGCTGGCGAATAAAGAAGCGCTTGTCATGTCTGGACAGTTGTTTATTGATGCCGTTGAACAATACGGGGCAGAGTTGCTGCCAGTAGACAGTGAACATAATGCTATTTTCCAGTGCCTACCACAGCAAGTTCAAACCAATCTTGGCCGCTGTAACTTAGATGAGCATGGCATTTCCAGTATTCTGTTAACCGGATCTGGCGGTCCATTCCGTTACGCTGACATTGCCGATCTCGACAGCGTAACGCCAGCACAGGCAATCGCGCACCCTAACTGGTCTATGGGGCCAAAGATTTCGGTCGATTCTGCGACTATGATGAATAAAGGCCTTGAGTATATTGAAGCAAAATGGCTATTCAATGCGTCTCGTGACCAGTTAAAAGTGATTATTCACCCGCAATCCGTGATCCATTCAATGGTTCAGTATCGTGATGGTTCGGTACTGGCGCAAATGGGAGAGCCAGATATGGCAACACCAATTGCGCTGACAATGTCTTATCCTTCTCGTGTTGATGCCGGTGTAAAACCACTAGACTTTACTCAAGTAGGTGAATTGACATTCTTGCAACCAGACTTTGCTCGTTATCCGTGTTTGAAGCTTGCGATTGACGCGTGTTACGAAGGGCAACATGCGACTACTGCTCTAAATGCAGCCAATGAAGTTGCTGTTGATGCGTTTCTAAATAATCGCCTTGGTTTTACAGACATAGCTCGCATCAATGAATTGGTTTTGCATAAAATCACCGCAAGCTGCAAACCTGAGAATGCGAATAGCTTGGAAAGCTTGCTAGAGCTAGATAGAATGTCTCGAACTATCGCCCTAGAAATTATACGCGAGCGTAGCTAATGACTGGTATTTTGTGGAATCTTGTTTCTTTTATCGTTGCACTAGGCATTCTCGTTGCCGTGCACGAGTTTGGGCACTTTTGGGTTGCTCGTCGTTGTGGCGTGAAGGTTGAAAGATTTTCCATCGGTTTTGGTAAGTCTATTTGGCGAAAAGTTGGTCAAGACGGAACCGAATACACTATCTCAATGATTCCTCTTGGTGGATACGTCAAAATGGTAGATAGCCGTGTTGACGATGTGCCAGAAAGTGAAAAACATTTAGCCTTTGATCAAAAGCCGCTTTGGAAACGAACATCTATTGTTGCAGCTGGCCCTATCTTTAATTTCTTATTTGCTATTTTTGCTTATTGGTTGGTTTTCCTGATTGGTGTACCTGCGGTAAAACCCGTAATTGGTGAAGTTACGCCCAATTCGATTGTTGCTGAGGCAGGAATTGAATCTGGAATGGAACTAAAAGCAGTATCAGGCATCAAAACTCCGGATTGGGAATCAGTTAATATGGGATTAATTTCTCATATTGGTGATGACGCTATGACGCTAACACTGACGTCAGACTCAGAAGTTGGCGCTGAAGTGACGAAAACGCTGGACCTTCGTGACTGGAAATTTGATCCAGAAACCGAATCTGCGATGCATTCACTTGGTTTTGCACCATATACACCAGAAATCTATCGCGTTATTAAGCAAGTTTCTGAAGATGGTGCAGCCGCGAAAGCAGGTGTGCTTCCAGAAGATGAAATCATCGCGATTGGTGGTGAGCCTATCAATGACTGGAAACAAGTTGTAGATGCTGTACGTTCAAATCCAAATACTCCAATCGAGTTGACGGTATTACGCCGAGGCATTGAGCAATCACTAACAATAACACCAGACAGTCGTGAGCTGGCTAACAAACAAGTGGTTGGCTTTGCCGGTATCGCACCTGAAGTCGCAGAATGGCCAGAAAGTTATCGTTTCGAGCTGCAGTTTGGTGTATTCGAATCAATTGGTAAAGCGGTTGATAAGACAGGCCAAGTGATTGGTTTGACCGTCAGCATGTTGAAAAAACTGATTGTTGGTGATGTCGGTCTTAATAATCTGAGCGGCCCAATTTCGATTGCAAAAGGTGCGGGTGCGACGGCGGACTACGGTCTAGTTTACTTTTTAGGTTTTCTCGCTCTAATTAGTGTTAACCTAGGTATTATTAACCTCGTTCCGTTACCTATGTTGGATGGTGGTCATTTATTGTTCTTCGCAATTGAAGCCGTTATCCGACGCCCAGTCCCAGAAAAAGTACAGGAAATGGGCTTTAGAATTGGTGGTGCAATCATCTTCTCGCTCATGGCGTTAGCGCTATTTAATGATTTTACTCGTCTGTGATAGTTCAGAGACAAAAGCAGTAGCAAGGAATAATTAGAACAAGTATGGCGATTAAGCGAATTCTGTTTGCAAGTTTACTGGCGACCAGTGTATCTGCAAACGGAGCAGAGAACTTCGTAGTTCAAGATATTGAAATCGATGGATTGCAGCGTGTAGCACTTGGTGCGGCGTTGCTAAAAATGCCTGTACGTGTCGGTGATACCATTGACCAAGGCGATGTTGCAGAGATTATCCGCGCACTGTACGCATCTGGTAACTTCGAAGATGTAAAAGTGCTGCGTGATGGTGGCGTGTTGATGGTTCAAGTGAAAGAGCGTCCAACTATCGCAAGCATCTCATTCTCAGGCAACAAAGCGATCAAGGACGAGCAGCTACAAGAAAACCTGAATGCATCTGGCGTTCGTGAAGGTGAAGCGCTTGACCGTACTACGCTAAGTAACATCGAAAAAGGCTTGGAAGATTTTTACTACAGTGTTGGTAAGTACAACGCAACAGTGAAAGCGGTTGTGACTCCATTGCCACGTAACCGTTCTGACTTGAAATTTGTCTTCACGGAAGGCGTGTCAGCAAAAATTCAGCAAATCAACTTTATCGGTAACGAAGTCTTTTCGGATGAAGAACTTCTTTCTCGTTTCAACTTGAACGTTGATGTGCCTTGGTGGAATTTCCTCGCGGACGAAAAATACCAAAAGCAAGTGCTTGCTGGTGATATCGAAGCGCTGAAGTCATTCTATCTTGACCGCGGCTACCTGAAATTTAACGTTGATTCTACACAAGTTGCGATCTCTCCTGACAAGAAAGGGGTATACATTACTCTTGGCTTGGAAGAGGGCGAAGTGTACACCGTTAAAGATGTGAAATTCCGCGGTGATCTGATTGGTGAAGAAGCGACCTTCGAACGACTCGTTCCATTCGAAGACAATGAAACGTACAACGGTTCTCTTGTGACTTCGATGGAAGAAGGCATCAAGCGTGTGCTTGGTGAATCTGGCTACGCTTATCCTCAAGTAAACACCATCCCTGAATTTGACGATGAAAACAAACAAGTCTCCTTGGTTGTGAATGTTGATCCAGGTAATCGAATTTACGTTCGCGACATTCGTTTTACTGGTAATAACTCAACGAAAGATGAAGTGTTGCGTCGTGAAATGCGCCAAATGGAAGGCAGCTGGCTAAACTCCAAGTCGATTGAAACTGGTAAGACACGTCTTAACCGTCTTGGCTATTTTGAAAACGTAGAAGTACAAACGGTTCGTGTACCGGGTAGTGATGATCAAGTTGATCTGGTTTACTCGGTTAAAGAAGCGAACTCAGGCAGCGTTAACTTTGGTGTTGGCTACGGTACCGAATCGGGCGTCAGCTTCCAAGTTGGTCTGCAACAAGACAACTTCTTAGGTAGCGGTAACCGCGTTGGTATCAACGCGATGATGAACGATTATCAAAAGAACGTGAGCTTAGACTACCGCGACCCATACTGGAACCTTGATGGTGTAAGCTTGGGCGGTAAGATTTTCTACGATGAATTTGAAGCATCGGAAGCGGGTATCGTTGACTATACCAACCAAAGTTATGGTGCAAGTTTGACATGGGGTTTCCCATTTGACGAACTGAACCGTTTTGAATTCGGCGTTGGTTATACCCACAACAAGATCGGTAACTTGTCACCTTACTTGCAGGTAGAGCAATTCTTGCAAGCTCAAGCAGACAATATCGACTCAAGCGGTGCGCTAAATACCAACGACTTTGACTTCAACATCTCTTGGACTCGTAACAACCTGAACCGCGGTTATTTCCCGACAGCGGGTAACCACCAACGCGCATTCTACAAGATGACCGTACCTGGCTCTGACGTTCAATACTTCAAAATGCAGTACGATGTGCGTCAGTACGTACCTTTGACTAAGAAGCATGAGTTCACGCTCTTGTTCCGTGGTCGCTTAGGTTATGGTAACGGTTACGGTCAGACGGATGGCAACGATAACTTGTTCCCATTCTACGAAAACTATTACGCAGGTGGCTTTACGACACTACGTGGTTTCGGCTCTAACAGCGTAGGTCCGAAAGCGGTTTATCGTGATTACTCTGGCTCGAACAATGGTGCTGATACTGCTACAGACGATTCTGTTGGTGGTAACGCAGTAGCGCTAGCAAGTATCGAGCTGATTGTTCCTACACCATTTGCGTCGGACGAAGTTCGCAACCAAATTCGAACCAGTATTTTCTTCGATATGGCAAGTATTTGGGATACCGAGTTTGACTATCGCGACTCTGGTGCAGAATATGGTGACCGTTACTACTACGATTACTCAGATCCAACCAACTACCGTTCATCTTATGGTGCGGCGTTGCAGTGGATGTCTCCAATGGGGCCTCTAGTCTTCTCACTAGCGAAACCAATTAAGAAATTTGATGGCGATGATGAAGAGTTCTTCACATTCACTATCGGTAGAACTTTCTAAAGAGGAAAATATTTTGAATAAAATGATCAAAGCGGCTGGGATTGGCCTTCTTGTACTGAGCTCTTCAATGTTTGCAAACGCAGCCGAAGCTGCACAGAAAATCGCTTACGTAAACACTGCTCAAGTTTTCCAAGCTCTTCCTCAACGTGAAGTCGTTCTACAAAAAATGCAGAAAGACTTTAAGAGCAAAGCTGATGAGCTGAAATCAATTCAAGCGCAAGCTAAAACCAAGATTGAAAAACTACAACGTGATGGTGAGCTTCTAGGTCAGGAAGAAATTGAGAAATTGCGTATCGACATCGCTAAGCTAGACAGCGAATACAAAGTAAAAGCTCAAGCTCTAGAGAAAGCAAGCGCTCGTCGTGAAGCAGAAGAGAAAGCGAAGCTATTCAAAACAATCCAAGATGCTGTGAAGAAAGTAGCAGACAAAAAAGGTTACGACCTAGTTATTGATATTTCTGCACTGCAATACGGCAAACCAGAATACAATATCTCAGAAGATGTAATTAAAGCTCTAAAATAAGAAGTTATGAAAAAATTGACATTAGCCGAGTTGGCGACAATGACCGGGGGTGAGCTATTTGGTGACGAGTCACTCGTCGTTGGCCGTGTAGCTCCAATGGATAAAGCGCAAGAAGGTGACGTGACTTTCTTGTCTAACCCAAAATACGCAAAGCATCTATCTGAATGTAAAGCAACAGTGGTGATGGTGAAGGCAGAGCATAAGGACCAGTGTGCTGGTAATGCACTTGTCGTTGCTGACCCTTATGTTGCATTCGCTCGTGTTGTTCAGGCTATGGATACCACACCAAAACCTGCTGAAGACATTGCACCGAGTGCAGTGATTGCATCCGATGTGAAGATGGGTGAAAACGTTGCAATTGGCGCAAACGCGGTTATTGAAACGGGAGTTGAACTGGGTGATAACGTTGTTATCGGCGCAGGTTGCTTTATCGGTAAAAACGCGAAACTGGGGAACAACACCAAGCTTTGGGCTAATGTGACAATTTATCATGAAGTATCATTGGGCGATGACTGTCTGGTTCAATCTGGCACAGTCATTGGCTCTGACGGTTTTGGTTATGCGAACGATAAAGGCGAGTGGATTAAAATCCCTCAGCTTGGTTCTGTGCGCATTGGTAACCGCGTCGAGATTGGTGCATGTACTACGATTGACCGTGGCGCACTTGAAGACACCATTATTGAAGACAATGTAATTCTTGATAACCAACTTCAAATCGCACATAACGTGCAGATCGGATATGGTACCGTGATGCCCGGTGGTACTATTGTCGCCGGCAGTACTAAAATTGGTAAGTACTGTCAGATCGGCGGCGCGTCGGTTCTAAATGGCCACATCACTATCGCAGATGGTGTTGCCATCACCGGTATGGGCATGGTAATGCGCAGTATCGAAGAAAAGGGTCTTTATTCATCAGGTATCCCATTACAGACGAACCGAGAATGGCGCAAGACGGCAACTCGTGTTCACCGTATTGACGAGATGAACAAACGCTTGAAAGCTGTTGAAAAACAGCTGGAGCAGAAAGAAGAATCTTAAGTTCCATATTCTGAACAAAGACTCGCGAAATGCGGGTCTTTTTCTTCTATAATGACGCGCTATTAGTAGATTTATTATCAAGCTGGTATACACTTTGCAGGCATTTCCCAGTTTGCGGCCTTTGCCGCTGCCTTGCCATCTTGGTTAAGAGAATTGATATAGGAAGACGACTTTGACTACTGAAAAGAAAACGATGAACATCTCTGAAATTCAAGAGCTACTACCTCATCGCTACCCATTCTTATTGATCGACCGAGTGATTGACTTCCAAGAAGCGAAGTACCTTCACGCAATTAAAAATGTGTCGGTTAACGAACCTCAGTTCACAGGTCACTTTCCTCAACTACCAGTATTCCCAGGTGTGTTGATTCTGGAAGCTATGGCTCAGGCTACTGGCCTACTAGCATTTAAATCATTTGGTGCACCGACAGAAAACGAGTTGTACTACTTTGCGAGTGTAGACGGCGCGAAATTCCGTAAACCTGTGGTTCCTGGTGACCAAATGGTTATTGAAGTTGAATTTCTAAAAGAGCGTCGTGGCATTGCTGCATTTAGCGGTGTAGCAAAAGTAGACGGCGAAGTAGTGTGTTCAGCAGAGCTGAAGTGTGCTCGTCGAGAGTTTTAATATGATTCATGAAACCGCTAAAATCCACCCAGCTGCGGTGGTAGAAGAAGGCGCAAAAATTGGCGCTAACGTGACGGTTGGTCCTTTTACCTATATCACCTCAACGGTGGAGATTGGTGAAGGTACTGAAGTCATGTCTCACGTAGTAATCAAAGGCCATACCAAAATTGGTAAAGATAACCGTATTTTCCCACATGCAGTGATTGGTGAAGAAAACCAGGACAAGAAGTATGGTGGCGAAGATACAACCGTGGTTATCGGTGACCGTAATGTGATTCGCGAAGCGGTTCAGGTTCATCGTGGTACTGTGCAAGACAAAGCGACAACAGTGATTGGCGACGACAACCTACTGTGCGTGAATGCGCACATCGCGCATGATGTCGTAGTAGGCAACCATACTCATATTGGTAACAATGCGATTCTGGGTGGCCACGTAACAGTAGAAGATCACGCTGGTGTAATGGCACTTTCTGCTATTCACCCATTCTGTACGGTAGGCGCTTATGCATACGTTGGTGGTTGTTCTGCGGTTGTTCAGGACGTACCTGCTTACGTACTTGCTCAAGGTAATCATGCTACGCCGTTTGGTTTGAACCTAGTTGGCTTGAAACGTAATGGTTTTGAGAAACCAGAAATTCGAGCACTACAAAAAGCGTACAAAGAAATTTACCGCTCTGGTAAAACGCTAGAAGAAGTGAAACCAATTCTTGCAGAAATGGCACAAGAATGGCCAGCAGTGAAGCGTTTTTCTGACATTCTAGAAACAACGGAACGTGGTATCATTCGTTAATTCACGAATGAATCAATAAGTGGAAAAGATCGCGCCCAATTAGGGCTGCGGTCTTTTTGTGTTTTATGGATAAGGAATCCCTTATCCATAGTACATAGGGCGAAATCGATATGGAAAAACCATTACGTATTGGCATCATTGCTGGCGAGTTATCTGGTGACACGCTAGGGGAAGGCTTTATCAAGGCAGTGAAAGAACGATACCCGAATGCAGAGTTCGTTGGCATCGGTGGGCCAAAAATGATCGCGCAAGGCTGTGAATCTCTTTTTGATATGGAAGAGTTAGCTGTAATGGGTTTAGTTGAAGTGCTTGGACGATTACCTCGTTTGTTAAAAGTAAAAGCTGAGCTTGTTAAGTACTTCACCCAGAACCCGCCAGATGTTTTTGTCGGTATTGATGCGCCAGATTTTAACTTGCGTCTAGAGTTAGATTTAAAGCAAGCAGGCATTAAAACCGTGCACTACGTGAGCCCTTCAGTATGGGCGTGGCGTCAAAAGCGTATCTTCAAAATCGAGGCTGCGACCAACCTGGTACTGGCTTTTCTACCGTTTGAAAAGGCGTTTTACGATAAATTTAACGTGCCTTGTGAGTTTATCGGCCACACCTTAGCGGATGCTATTCCTTTGCAATCTGAGCAAGCGCCTGCGCGAGATCTGCTAGGACTTGAACAAGACAAAAAATGGTTAGCAGTTTTACCGGGTAGCCGTGGTAGTGAGCTCAAGATGCTCTCTCAGCCATTCATTGAGACGTGCAAGCTTCTGCACCAAAAATACCCCGGTTTGGGCTTTGTAGTGGCGCTAGTTAATCAAAAACGTCGAGAGCAATTTGAGCAAGCGTGGAAAGCGCATGCGCCCGAGCTTGATTTCAAATTGGTGGATGATACGGCTCGCAATGTCATTACAGCCTCTGATGCGGTAATGCTAGCATCTGGAACGGTAGCGTTAGAGTGCATGTTGCTTAAGCGTCCTATGGTTGTTGGCTATCGCGTCAATACCTTTACCGCCTTTCTGGCCAAGCGCCTATTGAAAACTAAGTACGTGTCACTACCCAATATTCTCGCAGATGACGAACTGGTAAAAGAGTATCTTCAAGACGATTGCACACCAGACAACTTGTTCAATGAAGTTTCTCGTTTGCTAGAGAGTGATAATAAGCCAATGCTTGATAAGTTCACCGAAATGCATCATTGGATTCGTAAAGACGCGGATCTACAAGCTGCGAATGCAGTATTGAAATTGATTGAAAAATAGAGAAGTACCATGGTCGCGAAAGTAAAAACGACAAAAGCAAAAGTAGAGCTCCCTCCGTTTGAATACCCTCAAGGTTACCAATTGATCGCCGGAGTCGATGAAGTTGGACGCGGCCCTTTGGTTGGAGATGTCGTCACCGCTGCAGTTATCCTCGATCCTAATAACCCAATCGAAGGCTTGAATGACTCTAAGAAGCTGAGCGAGAAAAAGCGTCTGTCACTGCTTCCTGAAATCAAAGAAAAAGCGCTAGCGTGGGCGGTAGGCCGTTGCTCTCCCGAAGAGATTGATGAACTGAATATTCTGCAAGCTACCATGGTTGCCATGCAACGTGCGATTGCGGGACTGAAGGTACAGCCAGATTTAGTGCTGATCGATGGTAATCGTTGCCCTGAGCTACCGATGGATTCTCAAGCTGTGGTGAAAGGCGATTTACGAGTGGCTGAAATCAGTGCTGCTTCCATCATTGCTAAAGTTGTACGCGACCAAGAGATGGAAGAGCTGGATAAACAATATCCGCAATTCGGCTTTGCGAAGCACAAAGGTTATCCAACCAAAGCGCACTTTGAAGCAATTGAGCAACATGGTGTGATAAGCGAGCACCGTAAGAGCTTCAAACCAGTAAAGAAAGCTTTAGGCTTAGATTAATAAATTGGGCGGATTGGTGTTATAAACCCAGCCCCCTTTAGGTTAGAATTCCAAACAAAATAGAGTTACACGGTACCTGTTAATGTCAGATCCCAAGTTCGTCCACCTTCGTATTCACAGTGATTTCTCGATGGTGGATGGTATCAATAAAGTTCCACCGATAGTCAAGAAAGTCGCCGAGCTTGGTATGCCTGCCATGGCTTTGACCGACTTCACCAACTTATGTGGTTTGGTGAAGTTTTATGGCACAGCGCATGGCTCCGGCGTTAAACCGATCATCGGTGCAGATTTCAAAATGCAATCTGATGAATTTGGTGAAGAACTGACCCAGCTGACAGTACTTGCTGCCGACAATGCAGGTTACAAGAACCTCACGTTACTGATTTCCAAAGCGTACTTACGTGGCCACGTTCAGCACCAACCTGTGATTGATAGGGCGTGGCTGGCCGAGATGTCAGAAGGCTTAATCGTTCTATCTGGTGCTAAAAATGGCGATATCGGCAAAGCGCTGCTTAAAGGTAACCGTAAACTGGTTGAAAGCTGTGTAGAGTTTTACAAACAGCATTTCCCGGACCGTTTCTATCTAGAATTGATTCGTACAGGCCGTCCGGATGAAGAGACGTACTTGCACTTTGCCATCGATCTCGCTGAGCAACATGACTTGCCCGTGGTCGCGACAAACGAAGTGGTTTTCCTAAGTGCAGACCTTTTCGATGCGCATGAGATTCGTGTTGCGATTCATGATGGTTACACACTAGAAGACCCACGCCGACCAAAAAATTACAGCCCGCAGCAGTACCTTCGCACTGAAGAGGAAATGTGTGAGCTGTTTGCTGATATTCCAGAAGCGCTAGAAAACAGTGTTGAGATCGCCAAGCGTTGCAACGTGACCGTTCGTTTAGGTGAATACTTCTTGCCCGCCTTCCCAACAGAAGGGATGGAAGAAACTGAATTCTTGGTCATGAAGTCGCGCGAAGGTTTGGAAGAGCGTCTAGAGTTCCTATTCCCTGATGAAGAAGAGCGCAAAAAGCGCCGTCCAGAATACGACGAGCGTTTACAAATCGAACTCGACGTAATCAACCAAATGGGGTTCCCAGGCTACTTCTTGATCGTAATGGAGTTCATCCAGTGGTCGAAAGACAACGCGATTCCAGTCGGTCCTGGTCGTGGTTCGGGTGCCGGCTCTTTGGTGGCCTACGCGCTGAAAATCACCGATCTTGATCCGCTTGAATATGACTTGCTCTTCGAACGTTTCTTGAACCCAGAACGTGTATCCATGCCCGATTTCGACGTCGACTTTTGTATGGATAAGCGTGACCAAGTGATTGATCACGTTGCCGAAATGTACGGTCGAGATGCCGTATCTCAGATCATCACATTCGGTACGATGGCGGCGAAAGCGGTAATCCGTGACGTTGGTCGTGTTCTTGGTCACCCATTTGGTTTCGTTGACCGTATTTCGAAACTGGTTCCGCCAGATCCGGGTATGACGCTAGAAAAAGCGTTTAAAGCCGAGCCTGCTCTGCCTGAGCTTTATGAGGCCGATGAGGAAGTTAAAGAACTCATCGATATGTGTCGCCTATTAGAAGGTTGTACACGTAACGCCGGTAAGCACGCGGGTGGTGTTGTAATTTCACCAACCACGATTACAGACTTTGCGCCAATTTATGCGGATGCGGAAGGGCATTTCCCCGTAACTCAGTTTGATAAGAACGACGTAGAAACTGCTGGTCTGGTTAAGTTTGACTTCTTGGGCCTACGTACTCTAACCATTATCGACTGGGCATTAGGGTTGATTAACCCGCGCTTGGAGAAGGAAGGTAAACCTCCTGTTCGTATCGAGTCGATACCTTTGGAAGATCCGGCTTCGTTTCGTTTACTCCAAAACTCAGAGACCACTGCGGTATTCCAGCTTGAATCGCGTGGTATGAAAGAGCTGATCAAACGACTTCAGCCTGACTGTTTTGAAGACATCATCGCATTGGTGGCCTTGTTCCGTCCGGGTCCGTTGCAATCGGGCATGGTAGATAACTTTATCGACCGTAAACATGGCCGAGAAGCGATCTCTTACCCCGATGAAAAGTGGCAACACGAGTCACTAAAAGAAATCCTCGATCCGACGTACGGCATCATTCTGTATCAAGAACAGGTAATGCAGATTGCGCAGGTTTTGTCTGGCTACACCCTTGGTGGTGCGGATATGCTGCGTCGTGCGATGGGTAAGAAAAAGCCGGAAGAAATGGCCAAGCAGCGTGCAACCTTCGAAGAAGGGGCAGTGAAGAACGGTGTTGATGGCGAGTTGGCGATGAAAATCTTCGACTTGGTAGAAAAGTTCGCAGGTTACGGTTTTAACAAATCGCACTCAGCGGCTTACGCACTGGTTTCTTACCAAACGCTGTGGCTTAAAACGCACTATCCAGCTGAATTCATGGCGGCGGTAATGACTGCCGATATGGATAACACCGAAAAAGTAGTTGGTCTGGTGGACGAATGTTTCCGCATGAAACTCACCGTGTTGCCGCCAGACATCAACTCCGGTTTATACCGTTTCAACGTTGATGAAAACGGTGCGATTGTTTACGGTATCGGCGCAATCAAAGGTGTGGGTGAAGGCCCTATCGATGCGATACTAGAAGCGCGAAACAAAGGTGGTCACTTTAAAGACCTATTTGATTTCTGTGCTCGTATCGATCTCAAACGTGTTAACAAACGCGTCATCGAAAAGCTGATTTATGCAGGTGCACTTGACCGACTTGGCCCTCATCGAGCGGCGATGATGGCGTCACTGAACGATGCCGTTAAAGCGGCCAGCCAACATCACCAAGCAGAGGCCTTTGGCCAAGGCGATATGTTTGGTGTGTTGACCGATGCACCAGAAGAAGTTGAGAATAAATACACGCAAGTGCCACCATGGCCAGAAAAGGTTTGGCTAGAAGGGGAGCGCGAAACTCTCGGTTTATATTTGACCGGGCACCCCATTAACGCGTATTTAAAGGAACTAAACAAATACACCAGTTGTCGACTAAAGGATGCGACCCCAACACGTCGCGATCAATCGGTAACGGTAGCAGGTTTAGTGATTGCTGCGCGAGTGATGACAACCAAGCGAGGTACTCGCATTGGTATCATGACGTTGGACGACCGAAGTGGTCGAATGGAAGTAATGCTGTTCTCCGATGCACTTGATCGGTATGCTGAACTTCTCGAAAAAGACAGAATTTTGGTGGTTTCGGGACAGGTCAGCTTTGATGACTTCAACGGTGGCCTTAAAATGTCGGCGCGTGAAGTTATGGATCTCGGCAGCGCGCGCGAAAAATACGCACGTGGTCTGTCGGTATCAATTGATGCTAACCAGATCAATGATCAATTCTTTGAGCAGTTTAGTCGTATTTTAGAACCGCACAAAGCCGGAACCGTACCCGTCAATGTATACTACCAGCGTGCCGACGCCAGAGCGCGGTTAACATTGGGCACCGAATGGCGAGTAACGCCAAGTGATACATTAATAGACGATTTAAAACAGTTGCTTGGCAAAAGCCAGGTAGAACTCGAATTTAACTAAAAAATTCAGCGCAATATGTCAGACGCTGAGTCAACAAGGATTCATAGATGAGCCTAAACTTTCTTGAATTTGAAAAGCCAATTGCAGAACTAGAAGCGAAAATCGAAGCACTACGTGACGTATCACGTCATGGTGGTGATTCTGCAATTGACCTGGATAAAGAAATCGAACAGCTTGAGAAGAAGAGCCTAGAACTTAAGAAGAAGATCTTCAGCGACCTAGGTGCATGGGAAACAGCTCAACTGGCTCGTCACCCACTACGTCCATACACGCTTGATTACGTTCAACACGTATTTGAAGAGTTTGACGAACTCGCGGGTGACCGCGCATTCGCAGACGACAAAGCGATTGTCGGTGGTATTGCACGTCTTGAAGGTCGTCCTGTGATGATCATTGGTCACCAAAAAGGCCGTGAGACAAAAGAAAAAGTACGACGTAACTTTGGCATGCCAAAGCCAGAAGGTTACCGCAAAGCACTACGTTTGATGGAAATGGCCGAGCGTTTCAACATGCCAATCATCACATTCATCGACACAGCTGGCGCATACCCAGGTGTTGGTGCAGAAGAGCGTGGTCAATCTGAAGCTATCGCGAAAAACCTAAAAGTGATGTCTGGTCTTAAAGTTCCAGTAATCTGTAACGTTGTAGGTGAAGGTGGTTCAGGCGGTGCACTAGCTATTGGTGTAGGCGACTACGTGAACATGCTTCAGTACTCTACGTACTCAGTAATTTCTCCAGAAGGTTGTGCTTCAATCCTATGGCGTGATTCTGACAAAGCGCCTCAAGCAGCAGAAGCAATGGGTCTAACTGCTCCTCGCCTAAAAGAACTTGATCTAATTGATGAGATCATCGAAGAGCCACTAGGTGGCGCGCACCGCGATCACGTTAAAATGGCTGAAAACATGAAAGCGACGCTGCTTCGTCAGCTAGAAGATCTTGAGCAGCTAGATGAAGAATCGTTACGTGAACGCCGTTACCAACGTCTAATGAACTACGGTTACTGCTGATATCTCGCGAGATAACGGATAAAATAGAAAGGGTTGGACAATGTCCAACCCTTTTTTGTACCTATCGGATCGCTTATGGAATCGCTTTACCAGCAGTTTTCTCATGTATTGAACACCTATTATCAACCTCAAACGAAGGTCGTTGTCGCGTTTAGTGGTGGTGTGGACTCGCGCTTGTTACTTGAGTTACTTCGACGTTATCGAGAAGAAAACTCCCTCTCTTGCCACGCGGTTTATGTTCATCATGGTTTGAGTGAAAATGCGGACATTTGGGCCGATAAGTGTCAAGTATGGGCGAAACAAGCAGGTATTTCGTGCTCGGTAGAGCGTGTGAACCTAGATACCAATAGTGGTGAGAGCATTGAATTGCTGGCACGTGAAGCGCGCTATGAAGCTCTGGCTCGTCATATCAATCGTGGCGACTTATTGCTAACAGGTCAGCATGCCGACGACCAAGTCGAAACATTTTTACTCGCGTTGAAACGTGGAAGTGGACCTAAGGGTTTATCTTCGATGGCAGAAAGTATGCCGTTTGCTGGTGGCACATTAGTTCGTCCGCTACTTAACACCAAGCGCGAGCAGATAGAAACGACGGCGAAGAACATTGGTTTGGAATGGGTAGAAGACGAAAGTAACCAAGACACGCGCTACGATCGAAATTTTTTACGTCATCGTATCGTCCCTGAGTTGTCTGAGCGTTGGCCGAGTATTCATCAAGCGGTGCAACGAAGCGCAAGCTTATGTGCTCAGCAAGAAGCGTTATTGGATGAGCTCCTAGGTTCGGTGTTTGCGCGTGCTCTACAGGCGGATTTGAGCTTAAGCATTGATGAGTTAGCTATCCATAGTGAATTAGCTCAAGCGCGTTTGATTCGTATGTGGTTGAGTAAATGGAATGCCAATATGCCGAGTCAAACTCAATTGCGCTTGATTTGGCAAGAAGTGGCATTGGCACAACAAGATGCCAATCCAAAGCTTAAACTCAAACAAGGAGAGATCCGACGCTTCCAAAACAAATTGTACTGGGTTACGCCCCATGCCGATGTGACGAGTTGGCAAGGCCATATCCAAATCGATGAGCCACTGGTTTTACCTGAGAGTTTGGGGACGTTAACGCTTAGTACGGGTTCTCATCAGCCAAATATTTCGCTGCCATCGCACCCCGAGTTATTGAGGGTTACTTTCAATCCCGAAGGTTTGTCGGCACACCCCACAACACGTAGTCGTAGTCGTAAACTGAAAAAGTTATTCCAAGAATACAATGTGCCAAGCTGGTTACGTCGTCAGATCCCGATTTTGATGTACAAAGACCAAGTTGTTGCAGTCGCAGACTTGTTTGTGGATCAAACATTTAGTGGCCAAGACTGTGAACTCATTTGGCGCAAGACTTTGTAATTCATGTCACAATATCGACCATAACTATCTCAAATAAAAAACGATTAGGTGAAGCAATGAAGAGAGTAATGATCGGTGCAGTGGCTGCACTAACCATGTTGAGTGGCCAAGCTCTGGCGGGTGATGCCGCTGCGGGACAAGCTAAAGCTGCAGTATGTGCGGCGTGTCATGGCGCAGACGGTAACGCAACGATTCCAGGCTACCCAAATTTGAAAGGGCAAAACGAGCAGTACATCGTGAGCTCAATCAAGGCTTACAAAAACAAAGAACGTAGCGGTGGTCTTGCTGCAGTAATGCAGGCTCAGGCGTCGCTGCTTTCTGATGACGATATTGCAAACCTTGCCGCTTACTACTCAAGTTTGAAGTAAGTAAAAAGCGCATTAACACGTCGTTATCTTATTTCTACAAACCAGAGCATTGCTCTGGTTTTGTTTTATCTCGAGTTAATAAACCTTATTGAGCTCAGGATTTTAGCTGATGAACCAGAGACAAACATTGAATGTTATGAGACGCTAAACGATAATATGCGCAAACGATTGAAGCTTAAGGGATGAACATGAAAAAGATTGAAGCGATTATCAAGCCATTTAAATTGGATGATGTTCGAGAAGCACTTGCTGAAGTAGGCATCACAGGGATGACCGTTTCTGAAGTGAAAGGTTTTGGTCGTCAGAAAGGCCACACTGAGCTATACCGCGGTGCGGAATACATGGTGGACTTCCTACCGAAAGTGAAACTGGAAATTGTTGTTACTGAAGATGTAGCAGACAAATGCGTAGAAACCATCATCGAAACCGCACAAACAGGTAAGATTGGCGATGGTAAAATTTTCGTAACAGATGTTGAGCGTGTGGTTCGTATCCGTACTGGTGAAGAAGACGAAGACGCGATTTAAGATTTCACTACAATTGCATTTTTGATTAAGCTAAAAGGGAGCCCAATAAGGCTCCTTTTTTATTTCATGCATTCAGGTACGCTCTCATGTTTAAGCGTTTTGTTCTCTCTTTAGCCTTTCTAATCATGGCTGCGGTAGTGAGTTTTCAAGTCATCTTTACCGTGCCAGAACACCCACAGATCATCACACAAACTGGTTCTGAAATTACCGAAGACATTCGATGTATAGAGTTTAGCGGAGCAAAAGCTCTGGACGATAACGGTGAACTCAACCTTTTAGTTTGGAACATCTACAAGCAAAATCGCGCTAACTGGCAATCTGAGCTGGAGTTGTTCTCGGCAGATAAGCAATTGTTATTGCTGCAAGAAGCCAGCATGACAGACAGTTTTAAACAATGGTTGGTAGATGGCAGCTGGGTCAGCAACCAAGTCAGCGCGTTTAAAGCGTTAGGCAGCGGAGCCGGCGTGATTAGTATTGCTCAAAAGCAGCCAGTTAAAGCATGCGCGTACACGTCAAAAGAACCGTGGTTGCGTTTGCCAAAATCGGCGTTGTACAGCCAGTATCGTTTAAGTAATGGTGAGAGCTTGGCCGTTATCAATGTGCATGCGATCAACTTTACCGTTGGAACGGAAGAATATACTTCGCAACTTTCTGCGCTTGAGACGCTACTTAAACAACACAGCGGGCCAATCGTATTTGCTGGTGATTTTAATAGTTGGAGCGAATATCGGATTACGGCCATGAAGCAGGCCCTGAGGGAAGCAAATTTGAGAGAAGTACAGTTCTCGCCAGATCATCGTACGCAGTTTATTACGGGCTTGCCGCTAGACCATGTGTTCTACCGCGGATTAACGCTGAAAAATGCGAAAGCGCCGCAGAGCGACGCTTCCGATCATAATCCATTACTGGTGTCGTTTACGCTTAACGATTAGCGTTAGTCAGCTTAAGCGATAACGATGTACAACGCCCAAATCACGTAAAACGCGATCCAAGGCAGGCTCGAAATCACCAGAGCCTGTCCGCGTTCAAATTCAGTCCACGTTAATACCACGCCGTAACCTAGAACAATGTACCAAGGCAACAGAAGTGGCAGTGAGCTAGCAAAGTGAGACCATTCGTTGGTGAGTGGCAACTTCAGTAAGCCATTGAGACTGTTGAGATCCGCCGCATAGGTCATTACCTGACCATGTTTCAATAGTAAGCTTGCGTAGCTTGCAATGTCGCCCAATACCGCTGGAAACAAAATGGCGCACGATGCCGCAAACCATTTCCAATAACCGTATTGTTGTTTACTTGCTTTAGTCGCAAGGAAGAACCAAAACGCAAGCAACAAAAGCGTCGCAAAGCGATTGAACACGTCATTAATGATCGCACTTGCCATCAACGTGTTTGGTTCCAATAGCTCAATCTGCTGTGGGTCGATTTGTTGGAACTGTACAGTGAGTTGGTCACTTAACCACGTAAAATCAACGTTCGAAAAGTACGCGCCCCAAAATAGGAATGGGCTTAGCATCAAAAAGATGAAAGGTTGCCATCCCCAACCACCACGCTGATAAAGCGCAAGAAAACAAGAGGTTGGAGAACGGAATATGTCCAACAACATTACGAGTGGGTTACTTGACGGGTTCATACACTTACCTTAGTTACATCTACGTACAGCTTAAGTTTTTGACCCGGTTTTAGGTACTTCTGCTTATGCAGCGAGTTCCATTTTACGATGTCGTTGCTCTTCACCTTGAATTTGCTTGCGATGCCACTGATGGTGTCGCCAGAGCGAACGTTGTAGAACACGGTACGAATCACGGCGCCTTGGTCTGATTTTTTCCAAATCACCAGCTTTTGACCGACGCGCAGGGTATCTTTTGGTCCCATGCTGTTCCATTTTGCTAGCGATTTGTGTGAAACCTTGTTGTCACGAGCGATAGACCACAAACTTTCACCCGATTGCACAACGTGTGACAGTTTCAGCTGGCCACGAGCTTGCGATTGCGTTTTGTTCAAACGGTTTTGCGCTGTAAGTGCGTACTTTGAATCGTCTTTGGTTGACGTCGGAATAAGTAAGTACTGACCAATGCGAATGTTGTTGTTCGACAGGCCGTTAGCACGACGAATCACTTTTGAGGTCGTACCGTATTTCTTCGCCAACATACTCAACGAGTCGCCAGATTTGACTTTGTAACGCGCGACTTTCATGCCTTTACCGCGATTGCTCTCAACTTGAGTTAAGAACGCCTCCTTCTTCTCCACAGGAATAAGAAGCTGATGAGGCCCTTCTGGTGCGGTGGACCATTGGTTGTAGGCAGGGTTGTAGCTTTGCAGCTCTTTTACCCCGATGCCCGCGTAATCAGCAGCGATAGCGAGATCCAGTTGTTCTTTCGGATCGACTAACGTCAGCACTGGTTTGTTTGGGATAGATGGAATGTCGATACCGTACTTTTCTTGGTTTGCCACCACGTCCGCAAGAGCGAGAAGTTTTGGCACGTAGCTACTGGTCTCTTTTGGCAGATCTAAAGAGAAAAAGTCGACAGGTTTACCCAATTTTTTGTTCTTACGGATAGCACTAGATACACGACCCCCGCCACTATTGTAGGCTGCGATTGCGTGTTCCCAGTTTCCATCAAAACGTTCATTTAATTGAACAAGATAATCCAATGCAGCATCGGTAGAGGCAGCGACATCGCGACGCCCGTCATACCAGTAGTTTTGTTCAAGCCCCATCATTTTCCCGGTGCCTGGCACAAACTGCCACAAACCTGCTGCGCTACCGTGCGAGTAGGCGAAAGCGTCAAATGAGCTTTCCACAACCGGTAGAAGAGCAAGCTCCATTGGCAAACCACGTTCTTCGATACGTTGCGTGATCATGTAAAGAAATGGCGCTGCACGTTTAGATACCGTGTACAGGTGGTTTGGGTGTTTCAAATACCACGTACGGTAATAATCTACTTTCTTGTTGTTTGGGATGTCCATTTCAAGCTGCATAGCAATACGTTGCCACACATCTTCTTGTTCCTGAGGGGAGAGAACTTTTGGCGTATCCTTGGCAGAATCTTTCGCCAAAGACTGTTTGTTTTTAGATTTAGTCTTAGTGGCATTCTGCTTAGCAGTTTGCTCTGACTTGTTGGTTTCTGGAGTTGGAGTGGTGGACGAATTTGGCTGAGTCAATTGACAGCCAGATAATAACAACACCAACGCCCAGCTATACTTCAAACGCATGGGTTCAGCCTATTTAGGGCCTTTTTATCTTCTCCTGCCTGTCGCGCAGCCTAAGTTGCGTGGCAGTCGTGAGATAATAGACATCTTTTAACACTAACTAATATTCAATAGAGGCGGAGAGCTTCTAAAATTATGCATGGGAGCGACATTCAAGTTGATTTATATCGACCCCAAACGTAAGAGAAGCGCCAGTGGCGCTTCCCAAAAAATCAGCCCCTGATAATACTGGGGTCTTGCAAACTTACAAGCAGAAAATGGTTAAAATTCGTTCTTCCACTCACGCAAAGCAGTAAAAACCGAGCATGGATCGCTATTTTTAATGCGGTTCGCGACAGACTTAACAACGTCTGGATTGGTGGTACGCAAGAATGGATTAATCCACTTTTCTTTTCGCAGCGTTGTTGGAAGGGTAGGAATGTTTAGTGCACGAAGGCGGTTCACATCGTCTCGGTATTGACGTAGTTGCTCGTTATCAGGTTCCACAGCCAGCGCAAAGGCAACGTTACTCGCTGTATATTCATGCGCGCAGAACACCTGTGTTTCTTCTGGAAGCGCTGCAATTTTGCTCAGAGACTCAAACATCTGCTCTGGTGTGCCTTCGAAAATACGACCGCAACCAGCAGAAAATAGCACGTCACCACAAAATAGCTTGCTATCGCCTACATACCCTATATGACCGAGCGTGTGCCCCGGCAAACCGAGCACCAAGAATATTTCGCCGAACAGCTCAAGCTTATCGCCTTCTTCCATAGGAGTTGTTAAGGTCGGAATTGGCTCCGCTTTCGGGCCGACAACGGTAACGTGAGGAAATGCACGAACTAAATCTGGAACACCGCCAATGTGATCGTTGTGGTGGTGTGTAACTAAGATCGCTTCTAAAGTTAATTCGTTAGCCTGCAAATAATCTAGTACTGGCTGTGCATCGCCTGGATCGACCACGGCGCAACGCTTGTCGCTATTTTGTATCAGCCAGATGTAATTATCATTAAATGCGGGTATGCTTTTGATCTCTAACACGATTCGTTCTCCGTCACCCTTTTTAAGTCAGGTGGTTAATGAAACCAGCACTCAGCAACAAAACTTTACCGCACCCATCGACTTGGTCAGCGATGAACAATGGGCCTTGGGTGCTTGAGTCAATCCAGACCCGACTTGATGAATGGTGTCCGAAACTGTTCGGCTACCATATGCTCAAACTGGGCGGGTTGAGCTGTGAGCTAACCAGCTGTAATTGTAACATTCAACACCAAGTCAACGTAGATATCCAGAACCCGTTGCACAATGTTATCGCAGATGGTTACGAATTGCCCTTTTTGGAAAAAAGCTTTGATGTCGTGATACTTGCCCATCAGCTTGATTATGCAAGTGATCCACATCGTCTGCTGCGAGAAGTAGACAGAGTGATGATGGATGATGGCTGCTTGATCATTACGGGTTTTAACCCAATTAGCTTTACTGGTTTGGCGAGTTTATTCCCATGGCGTAAAAATAACTTGCCGTGGAGTGGACGAATGTTTACTTCGAGCCGAATCAATGACTGGTTGGGGTTACTCAATTACCAAGTAATTCATTGTGATCGTTATGCGCTGTTTCCTATGACACGTTATCGCACCATGTGGACTTGGTTAGAAAACAGCTTGGGGGATTGGGCTTCTCCGGCGGGGAGCTTGTACTATATCGTCGCTCGTAAACGAACGTACCCTCTCAAGCCAATCAAACCACATTGGCGTCTAAAGAAAAAACTGACGCCGCTTGGCGTGATGAACCGAGAGGGATTTGGTGTGAAGAGAGTGTCGAGCCAGCGCTACTAGCGTATTAAGATGGCTGGTAGCCTGTATCTTCTTCTGTTGGGTTTTCTGCTGCTGTGCGGGCGAGTTCATCACAGATTTCGTTTTCTCTGTGTCCAGCATGGCCTTTAACCCAATGCCAATCCACTTGGTGGCGCGCCGTTTCTTTATCCAGTGCTTGCCATAAATCGGCGTTCTTCACGGGCTTTTTATCTGCAGTTTTCCAGCCGCGTTTTTTCCAGTTGTGAATCCACTGCGTGATCCCTTGGCGCACGTACTGACTATCGGTCGTCAGCGTGACACGGCACGGCTCTTTCAGTGTTTGCAGGGCGACAACTGCGGCTAACATTTCCATGCGATTGTTGGTGGTGAGTGTGTAGCCTTTGGAGAGCGTCTTTTCTACGTCTTTGTAGCGTAAGACGATGCCGTAGCCACCAGGGCCTGGATTTCCTAAACAAGATCCGTCTGTGAAAATCTCAACGTGTTTGGTCATATTTTTGGTACTATTAGCCGAAACATTTAATAAAGCATAGTCTGACATACATAACCTTATGAATACCAGCAGCAATTCTGAACATAATCGCATTGTCGTTCTCGATACCGAAACCACAGGTATGAACCAAGAAGGTGGTCCGCACTACTTAGGGCACCGCATCATCGAAATCGGTGCCGTGGAGATCATCAACCGTAAGCTGACTGGTCGTCATTTCCATGTGTACATTAAGCCCGATCGTGAAATTCAACCTGAGGCGATACAAGTACACGGTATTACCGATGAATTCTTGGTAGATAAACCGGAATACGCGAGTATCCACCAAGAGTTTCTTGATTTTATCAAAGGCGCAGAACTGGTTGCGCATAACGCGCCCTTCGATACTGGCTTCATGGATTATGAGTTTGAAAAACTCGATCCAACAATTGGTAAAACCGACGATTACTGCAAGGTGACGGATACGCTTGCCATGGCGAAGAAAATCTTCCCGGGCAAGCGCAACAACCTCGACGTATTATGTGAACGTTACGGCATTGATAACTCGCACCGTACACTCCACGGGGCATTGCTCGATGCGGAGATTCTAGCCGACGTTTACCTACTGATGACCGGTGGGCAAACGAGTCTAGAATTTAACGCCAACAAACAAGAAGGCGGGGTAGAAACCATTCGCCGCATTGAAGGAAGAAAAGCACTAAAGGTTTTGCGTGCAACTGCCGATGAATTAGAAGCGCACCAGAAAAGATTAGAACTGGTAAACGACTGTATTTGGCACCAATAGGAGAAGCTATGTTGAGGGCTTTGTCGGTCGCTATTTTAGCGATCTGGAGTTGTTTCGCATTTGCCGCGAGCGAGTCCGCCATGTCTTTGTTGGATAACCGTTTTCGTGTCGACCCGACCATCGAACAGATTACTTTTCTGGTTTATCGTGAACAAAGTTCTCAACCTGTTGTGTTAGTTCGTCCAGATGGTAAAAAATATTACGCGTGGGGCTCTTACGACAACGTTCGTTGGTATCAAGAACCATCACTCGACATCATTTCAGTCGATAACCCAATGCCCGGTCCTTGGCAAGCTGTGGGGAAAGTAACCCCAAAAAACAACATCCGCTTAATTTCACATCTCAAGCTCAGCACCGACGTATTCCCTAACCGTCTCTATAACGGAGAAGCGCTCAAGTTCACTGCGCGTTTAACTTCAGACGATAAGCCGCTTGTCCTGCGAGACTTTCTCGACCGCGTCAACTTGCGAGTCACCTTTACTAAGTTTGTCGAAAATGAAGACGAACTGATAAAAGAAGCACGCCCAGTGCCGATGATCATTGGCGAATTTTCTGATGATGGTCGCGGTCTGGATGAACAAGCGGGCGATGGCGTCTTCACCGTTCAATTACCTATCGAAGTGGAACCGGGCAAGTACCGCGCACGAATCACCTCTGGAAACGGCGTATTTTTGCGTGCGCAAGAACAGGTGATTTTGGTGTACCCAAACCCAGTCTCACGTACGTTTATTCAATCTCGTAGCCCAGAGAAACCACATCAGCTGGTGGTTAGCGGTGAGCAAGGTATGATTGCTCCCGGTTCTATCGCTGTAAATGTCGAACAAAATGCACCTGATGGCTTCATTACCTACAGCCAAGGGCAAGTGTCACAGGATGGTATGAAAACCACCTTGAACTTGGATAACGATCCTGAACTGGGCAAGTACTCATGGCGCGGAGAAATCTTTGCAACGGATTTCGCAACCCAGCGTGCACTGGTGTTTCCTATTCAAGAACAAACCTTCAGTGTCGTTGATGAAGTGGATTTAGAAGCCGCCCGCATAGCCAAAGAAGCAGAGCTGGCCGAGCAACGCCGTATTGAGATGGAAAAACGCATCATTGCAGAGCGCGAAGCAGAGCGTAAACGCAGCATGATCATCATTGCGGTCGGCAACGTAGTGATGCTTTTGATTGCTATTGTGGCTTGGATTGTGTGGCGCAAGTTAAAAGCGAAACGACAAGCCATGCCTGAAATGCAATTGGAAGTGCCAAAGAAATAAGGCAGAAGAGTTAGAGAAAGAACGGAGCCCATCGGCTCCGTTTTTTGTTTATCTTAGATTATCGCTTAAGCCACTTCTGGAATTGGCTTTGGTGGTTGTTCCAAATCGGGTTCTTTTTGCACGGTCGGAACAATCCCTTCACCGACTGCACTGAGGTAGCTACCACTGAGTTTGATCGCAAGGTACATATCGGCACGCAGCAAAATCCCGCCTTCGCTGGTGCTTATTCCCGTTAACTCACACCATTGACGCAAGCGGCGTTTTCTTCCTGCCAGGACTAATCGTATTCCTCTTTTTTTGAGCACTTCGTGAATGTCGGCCAATGTCGCCATGACACTCAAATCTAGGTGAGTAAAGCTTGATACGGCATCGACTACGACACAGCTGACATCTTTGTTTTGCTCTGCGTGCTCTAGTAAACGACGCTTAAAGTACGGCGCATTAAAGTAGGTCAACGGTGAGTTGAAGCGATAAATCACCATTCCCGGAATTGGAGACGCTTTTCCGGTTTCATCAATGGTGCGAATGGTGCCTTTTTCATCCAGACCCAGTAGTTGGTCACTTGGTCGCATGACGATGCGTAAAAACTGAAATAGACCTAATAGAACTGCCAGTGTGATACCCGGAATAACCCCAATCACTAGCACGGAAATAAAGGTAATGATGGCAAGGTAAAAGGCATCTTTGTCACGTGTTTTCAGTATCCATATGGATTTGAGGTCAAGCAGTGACAGTGACGCGATGATGAGTACCACGCCGAGTGAGGCTATAGGGATGAACTGCAACGGCTCGTAAATAAAGACCGCGATAATAGCAATGGTGATGGCAGCGACAATCGATACCAATTGCGATTTTCCCCCATTGGCGTCGTTAACGGCGGTACGAGAATCTGCGCCGCTGATGGCAAAGCCTTGCGAGAAAGCAGAAGCAATATTGGCAAAACCCAATGCCTGAAACTCTTTATTGGCGTCAATGTCGTAGCCGTTCTTTGCTGCGAAGCTGCGCGCGGTCAGCATCATGCTGACAAAGCTAACGATCGCTAAGTTTAACGCTGGCACGACGAGCTCACGCACTTCGCCAAGCTCAAATTGTGGGGCTTGAAATTGAGGGAAACCACCTTGAGTTAAGCCGACTACGGCCACGTCCATTTCTTGTAAATGCAGCAGCCAAACCGATGCTGTAGTAACCAATATGGCAAGCATTGCTGCAGGCCAAGTAGGACGGTAGCGTTTGGTTACCAAATAGACCACCACAGTCGCTACACTTAACGCAACGGTTGGCCAATGAAGTTCTGCCAAGCGTTGTGGAGCTTCCCATAATCGTTCAAGTAGATAGCGTTGTTCGTATTTCAAACCCACGACTTTCGCAAACTGACCGACAATGATGGTCAACGCCACGCCGTTGAGTAGCCCTAAGAGGATTGGGCGGGAAAGGAAGTCAGCAAAAATTCCCAGTTTGAAGCGGCTGGCCAGTACACACCAAATACCTGTCATGGCTGTCATGGTCATCACGAGCTGCCAGTGTTTGGTTGGGTCGCCAGCGGCAATTGGGGTAACGACGGCGGCGATGACGGCACAGGTTGCTGCGTCCGGGCCAACAATGAGTTGCCGGGAAGTGCCCATTAAAGCGTAAACCAGCATCGGCAGCACGCATGAGTAGAGGCCGACGATAGCAGAAACGCCAGTTAGCTGTGCATAAGCAATAGCAACAGGTAGTGCAACAGCAACAACAGAAAATGCTGCTCTAAAGTCGTTCACGAGCCATTCTTTTTGATAGTTTTTAAGTTGAATGAGTCCTGGGAACCACTGAGCGAATAAGAATCTAGCCAACAGATTTTCCATATATGTGGTTGAGATACGGTAAAGTATACATCGTTAATGGGTAAGGTCTGTGAGCTATTTATCACTCATATCGCGATCAATTGGTTTGGCTGTGGTTACAACGGTTGTCTGAGAGTGAGCATCGGATGCGTCGAAAGGGAGGGGGCGTTATTTGGAGTCAGAGCACAAGAAAACGGGAGCCAAAGCTCCCGTTTTTGTCTTTCTTATTGGTTTTTAAGCAACGCTATCCATTTGAGGGTAAAGTGGCTTTGCTGCCAATAGTTCCGGCTCAAAATCGTCAACGTTAATGGTATCGAGACGATGTTGCTCGGCTTCTCTCAGCAGTTCTGCTTCTTCTTGAGTGATCACGCCTTGCTCTAGACCTTCTTGAGCAATCATATCCAAGCGGAGGAATGGACGACGTTTACCTTGCGCTTTACAAACTTTGTCGAACACAGGCTCAGCTTGAAGAATCACAGACAGTGCTAACTCAATCTTACCTGCTGGGTTGTGCTCTGTTGGCTCTAGGTACTGGCCACGGCCAATGCGCGAACGTGTTGCACTTGGGGTTTGTAGAATACGTGCCACTTTGCTGTCTAGCTTGTCACTTGGTGCTTTGCGTACACGCCCGAATGGCATAATCAGAACGCGAAGTGTGCGGCCAATGACTTTGTTCGGGAAGTTTGCTAGGAACTCATCAACGGCGATTTCTGCTTGTTTTAAGCTATCTTGTAGACCCCAGTGAACCAAAGCCAAATCTTCAGCTGGACGACCATCTTGTTCAAAACGTTTTAGTGTCGCGGAGCTTAGGTATAGCTGACTGAGAATGTCACCTAAACGCGCAGATAAGCGCTCTTTACGTTTCAACGAACCACCAAGTACCGCCATTGAGATATCAGACAGAAGCGCTAGGTTGGCACTGTAACGGTTTAGCTGTTGGTAGTAGCGTTTCGTTGCATCTTTAGTCGGTGCCGATGAACCTAGGCCATCGCTTAAACCAAACCAAATACTGCGAACGAGGTTACTCATGGTAAAGCTCACGTGGCCAGCTAACGCTTTGTCGAATTTCTCAACCGCGTCGCTTGCTTCTGAGTATGCTGCGTTCATTTCTTCAAGCACGTATGGGTGACAACGAATCGCACCTTGACCGAAGATGATCATCGAACGAGTCAGAATGTTTGCACCTTCTACCGTTACGGCGATTGGAGAGCCTTGGTAGCCACGAGCGAGGAAGTTCGAAGGGCCTAAACAAATGCCTTTACCGCCGACAATGTCCATCGCGTCGATGATGCTTTGTTGACCGCGGTGGGTACAGTGGTACTTCACAATTGCAGAAATAACCGATGGCTTTTCACCTAGGTCGATACCTGCAACAGTTAGGTTGCTGGCCGCATCCATGACGTATGCATTACCGCCAAGACGCGCCAATGGCTCTTCAACGCCTTCCATGTGACCGATTGGTTGTTTGAACTGACGACGAATGCGAGAGTATGCACCCGTTGCCATCGCAGCCGATTTGATACCACCCGTCGAGTTAGAAGGTAGCGTGATGCCACGGCCGACCGACAGACATTCCACCAGCATGCGCCAGCCTTGCCCTGCCATTTTCTCACCACCGATGATGAAATCGATAGGAACGAAAATGTCTTTACCACGGGTTGGACCGTTCTGGAATGGTACGTTCAGTGGGAAGTGACGGTTACCGATTTCTACACCTTTCACATCCGTTGGGATCAGCGCACATGTGATACCAAGATCTTCTTTATCACCAAGCAGGCCTTCCGGGTCACGCAGTTTGAATGCAAGGCCAAGTACCGTCGCAACAGGCGCAAGCGTGATGTAGCGTTTGTTCCACGTTAGACGCATACCCAACACTTCTTTACCTTCCCATTCTCCTTTACAAACGACGCCGTAATCTGGGATTGAGCCTGCGTCTGAGCCTGCTTCTGGGCTAGTTAGCGCGAAACATGGGATTTCTTTACCTTCGGCTAGGCGAGGTAAGTAATAGTTTTTCTGATCTTCTGTACCGTAGTGTTGCAAGAGTTCGCCTGGGCCTAATGAGTTAGGCACGCCAACGGTAGAAGAAAGTACGCCAGAAACACCCGTCAGCTTTTGCAGTACCAAAGATTGAGCGTATGCAGAGAACTCTAGACCACCGTACTTTTTCTTGATGATCATGGCGAAGAATTTGTTGTCTTTCAGATACTGCCAAACTTCAGGTGGTAAATCCGCGAGTTCATGCGTTACTTGGAAGTCGCTGACCATAGCACACACTTCGTTTACTGGGCCGTCTAAGAACGCTTGCTCTTCAGCGCTAAGTTTTGGCGCTTGAATTGCATGTAATTTTTCCCATTCAGGTTTACCTTTGAATAGCTCAGCTTCCCACCATACGGTACCAGCATCGAGAGCTTCTTTTTCGGTTTGAGACATCGCAGGTAGCACAGTCTTAAACAACGCCAGTGCCTTACGGCTAATAAGCGATTGGCGGATACCAGAAACGGCAAAGACCGCGATTGCAAGCACATACAGTGCCCAGCCAATAACGCCAACTGAGCCTATGATAGTCAGCACTAGCATGGCAGCAGTTAGTAGGCTGACGGATTTAACGAGTGACATTCTGTGGTAAAGCGTAATGCCTAACACAACAGCCATCGCAACGATAGAGAGCAAGATGTCCATATAATTTTTCCTTTTCAGACTTTATAAATGTTGTACGTCTGTATTTTGGTAAGAGGTCTAACCAGTTGGTATAAGTGTAATCAAAATATTAAAGAAATGTAAAACGAAAGATTGAGTAAAAAGTGATCTAAGTAGAGTTAAAATTCTAAAGTTGCGAATTGAGTGATGGTTTCGTAAGCAAGTTGACAAGTTTATTACTGCCACCAATCCAAATCTGGAGGTTCACTATCGACACTAATTCTCGTTTGTGGGTAAACTCAGTGTTATGAAATGTCCGGTGCTAAAATGGCATCAGAACCATTTACTAAGGCGAAGCGAATGCGCATTTACGCCCGAAATAATAAAGAGAACGTCTTATGTACCAAGATCTGATTAGAAGTGAATTGAACGAAGCTGCTGAAGTGCTCAACAAATTTTTAAGCGATGACCATAACATTGCTCAAATCGAAGCGGCAGCGAAGATGATTGCCGATTCTTTTAAGCAAGATGGTAAGGTGCTGTCGTGCGGTAATGGTGGTTCGCACTGTGATGCAATGCACTTCGCAGAAGAGCTAACAGGGCGTTACCGTGATAATCGCCCAGGATACGCTGGTATTGCGATTTCAGATCCAAGCCACCTTTCTTGTGTCAGTAACGATTTTGGTTACGACTTTGTTTTTTCTCGTTACGTTGAAGCGGTAGGCCGCAAAGGTGATGTTCTGTTTGGTTTGTCGACATCTGGCAACTCAGGCAATATTCTTAAAGCGATTGAAGCTGCGAAAGCGAAAGGCATGAAGACCGTCGCACTGACGGGTAAAGATGGCGGTAAAATGGCTGGTCTTGCTGATATTGAAATTCGTGTACCACACTTTGGTTATGCAGACCGTATTCAAGAAGTACATATTAAGATTATTCACATCATCATTCAGTTGATTGAAAAAGAGATGGAATAATTTTCTGCAGCCACTTTTTCGGCTGTGGTTTAGGTAAGGAGTTCGTTAAACGATGTGTGAATTGCTCGGCATGAGCGCCAATGTTCCAACGGATATCTGTTTCAGCTTTACAGGGCTGATGCAGCGTGGAGGTCGTACTGGCCCGCACCGTGATGGTTGGGGAATTACTTTTTATGAAGGTAAAGGTTTTCGAACCTTTAAAGACCCAAAACCAAGCTGTGAGTCCCAAATCGCTGAATTGGTGCAAAACTATCCGATCAAAAGTCGTGCGGTTGTGAGTCATATTCGCCAAGCAAACCGTGGCGGAGTGAATTTAGAAAATACGCACCCATTCACACGTGAGTTGTGGGGAAAGTATTGGACCTTTGCTCACAATGGCCAGCTGTCTGATTACCAAGATCTGTACACTGGGCGCCATCGTCCTGTTGGTCAAACAGACAGTGAGCTCGCGTTTTGTTGGCTGCTAAAGCAGATGGAAGATCGATATCCAGAGCCTCCTCAGGACATGGAATCTGTTTTTCTCTACATCGCTAAGTGTTGCGATCAGCTCAAAGAAAAAGGCGTGTTCAATATGTTGCTCAGCGACGGCGAGTTTGTCATGACGTATTGTACTAATCACTTGTATTGGATTACGCGTCGCGCTCCGTTTGGCAAGGCCGCTTTGCTAGATGAAGATGTGGAGATCAACTTCCAAGAAGAAACAACACCAAACGATGTTGTTTCTGTCATTGCAACTCAGCCTTTAACCGGCAATGAGACTTGGCATCGAATGAAGCCCGGTGAATATGGTTTGTTTCACCTTGGTGAACTGATCCAAAACAATGCATCTGATTTGAAAGATGTGCCATTTGCAGCGCCCAAACCGGGTAATCAAGCTCCAACCGAACTGTTGGAATAAAGACGTTTCTAGACATCAAGTTTTCCAAATAACAAAAAGGCAGTCACTCGACTGCCTTTTTTGATGCGTTAAAAAGCACTTATTCTTCTTCAGCGGCTGCGTAGCCATGAGGGCCGAGTTCTTTGCCATCTAACCAAGCTTTGCCATCTTGCATGATTAAACGCTCTTCAACGAGCCACTTAGTCACGATAGGGTAAATGGTGTGCTCTTGAGTTTGTACACGCGCAGCGAGTGCTGCTGCATCATCATCTTCAAATACTGGCACTTTTGCTTGAAGAACTACGGGACCGCCGTCTAACTCTTCTGTGACAAAGTGAACACTTGTGCCGTGCTCTTTGTCTTTGGCGTCAATCGCGCGCTGGTGGGTGTGTAAACCTGGGTATTTAGGTAGAAGAGAAGGGTGAATGTTGATCATCTTACCGAGATAGTGCGAAACAAATGCACCGCTAAGAATGCGCATGTACCCAGCAAGAACGACAACATCGGGCTGATACTTGTCAATTTGTTGCATCAACTCGGCATCGAATGCCTCGCGTGACTCGAACGCTTTAGGGTCAACAAAGTGGCCATCAACACTAAATTGTTTTGCACGTTCTAGACCGTATGCGTCAGATTTATTAGAAAATACTGCTGCAACGTGTGCGTTAGGCATGCTGTTTTCACAAGCTTCTAAAATGGCTTGTAAGTTACTGCCGTTACCTGAAATTAGGACCACGATGTTTTTCATGATGTTGGGGCTGCCTTGATATTGTAGGTTCTATAAATTACCTACTATTAGGATGGTTTTCGATGTTCCAGATAGCAGAATGAGGACGTGGCGTCCTCATTCATTTTATTTTTTAGCGTGATTCACAAGTTAGTTGATTTCAACTTGCTCTTCATTTGCTTCTGCTTGAGCAATTTCACCAATCACCCATGCGTTTTCGCCTTCTTCTTTAAGAAGTGCAACCGCCGCGTCTGCTTGGTCTTTTGGTAGTGCAACGACTAGACCAGCACCACAGTTGAACGTACGGTACATTTCGTGTGTTTCAACGTTGCCTTTCTCTTGCAGCCATTTGAAAATGATTGGCCATTCCCAGCTGTTACCGTCGATAACGGCTTTTGTGCCTTCAGGCAGTACGCGAGGGATGTTTTCCCAGAAACCACCACCCGTAATGTGAGAAATCGCGTGGATATCGTGTTTCTCAATCATCTTAAGTGCGGATTTGATGTAAATCTTCGTTGGTTCTAGTAGGTGCTCACCGATAGTGCGACCTGCTAGCTCTTCGTTTTTATCTGCGCCAGAAACTTCTAGAATCTTACGGATCAGTGAGTAACCGTTTGAGTGTGGACCGCTTGAGCCGACAGCGATAAGTGCGTCGCCTGCTGCTACTTTAGTGCCGTCAATCACGTCTTCTTTTTCCACTACGCCTACACAGAAACCCGCAACGTCGTAGTCTTCGCCTTCGTACATGCCTGGCATTTCAGCGGTTTCGCCACCGATAAGTGCACAACCAGCTTGAACACAGCCATCAGCAATACCAGAAACCACGTCTGCTGCTGTGTCTACATCTAGCTTGCCAGTCGCGTAGTAATCTAGGAAGAATAGGGGCTCGGCACCTTGAACGATTAGGTCGTTTACACACATTGCCACTAGGTCGATGCCGATAGTGTCGTGCTTGTTCATATCCAGTGCTAGGCGAAGTTTTGTGCCTACACCGTCAGTACCAGAAACCAGTACAGGTTGTTTGTATTTGGTTGGCAATTCGCATAAAGCGCCAAAACCACCGATACCACCCATCACTTCAGGGCGACGAGTACGTTTCACCGCACCCTTAATACGATCTACAAGCGCATTGCCTGCATCAATATCGACACCAGCGTCTTTATAGCTAAGAGAAGAGTTGTTACCACTCACAGGGAAGTCCTCGGTATTTAAGTTGGATATGAAAACGGCGCTATTCTACCAGTGGTTAAATACAGATAGCAAACGTTTGCGTCGGTTTTTTTCTGTAGTGATATATCCTGAAATCCTTGTGAAAATCATGTATAATCTGAAGGTTTGTTTAAATATTGCCAACTATAGCCGGAGATGGACATGAAAGTTGTTGAAGTAAAGCACCCTCTTGTAAAACACAAAATTGGTCTAATGAGAGAAGGTGACATCAGCACAAAGCGTTTTCGTGAGTTAGCGACAGAAGTCGGTAGCCTACTTACTTACGAAGCGACAGCAGACTTTGAAACAGAGAAAGTAACCATTGAAGGTTGGAACGGTCCGGTAGAAGTTGACCAAATCAAAGGTAAAAAAGTAACAGTAGTGCCAATCCTACGTGCAGGTCTAGGCATGATGGATGGCGTTCTTGAGCACATGCCAAGCGCTCGTATCAGTGTTGTTGGTATTTACCGTGATGAAGAAACACTTGAGCCAGTACCTTACTTCAACAAGCTAGCGTCTAACATTGATGAGCGTATTGCTCTAGTTGTTGACCCAATGCTAGCAACTGGCGGTTCGATGATCGCGACTATCGACCTACTAAAAGAGAAAGGCTGTCAGTCAATTAAAGTTCTTGTTCTAGTTGCTGCTCCAGAAGGTATTGAAGCACTAGAAAAAGCGCACCCAGACGTTGAGCTTTACACTGCGGCAATCGATGAGAAGCTAAACGACAAAGGCTACATCGTTCCTGGTCTTGGTGATGCAGGTGATAAGATTTTCGGTACTAAGTAGTTAGTTACTCCGAATAAAACAAAGGCTTGGTTTTCACCAAGCCTTTTTTGTTGCTGTTTATTTAGAAAGGTTAAAGTGCGCCACTTAAAAGTCGCGCAGTCGAATTACTTCGCGCTTTCTTCTTCCATTTGAGCGTTATCAACCACGTGGTTTTCACCAAGGTCGTGTGGCAGCACTAGGTTAAGAAGGATTGCCACGATACCACATAGGCTTACACCTTGTAGGCTGAACTCGCCGATACCGAAAGCCATACCACCGATACCAAATACCAGTGTTACTGCAACGATCACCAGGTTACGAGATTTGTGTAGATCAACGTTGTTCTTAATCAGCGTATTCAAACCGACGGTTGCGATAGAACCGAACAGAAGAATCATGATGCCGCCCATTACTGGCACAGGAATGGTTTGCAGAATCGCACCTAGCTTACCTACCAGCGCAAGAACAATAGCGGTAATGGCAGCCCAAGTCATGATTACAGGGTTGAAAGCTTTGGTCAGCATTACCGCGCCTGTTACTTCACTGTAAGTAGTGTTTGGCGGCGCACCAACCATTGATGCTGCAATTGTCGCGATTCCGTCACCCGCGATAGTGCGGTGTAGGCCTGGTTTCTTCAGGTAGTTTTTACCCGTTACATTTGAGATAGCCAACATGTCACCCACGTGCTCTACCGCAGGAGCGATTGCAACTGGGATCATGAATAGAATCGCGTTGATGTTGAACTCAGGCATGGTGAAGTTGGGCATTGCAAGCCAAGCTGCTTGAGCCACAGGTGTAAAGTCAACCACACCGTAGAATAGGGATACTGAATAGCCCGCCAAAATACCACCCACGATAGGAACCAGTTTTAGGAACCCTTTTGCGAACACGCTAAGTGCAATCGTCGTTAGCAGCGAAACCGCAGAGATAATGACCGCAGCATCGCCATTTACTAACTGAACCGCACCGTCGCCCGTTTTACCTACCGCCATGTTAACTGCCGTTGGCGCAAGGCCAAGGCCTATAACCATGATCACTGGGCCAACTACAACCGGTGGCAAAATCTTATGGATAAACCCTACACCACGCACTTTGATCATCGCGCCAAGTGCAACGTAAACCAAACCTGCCGCCATCAAGCCACCCATAGTTGCACCAATACCCCAAGTTTGGATACCGAACATAATAGGAGCAATAAACGCAAAAGAAGAGGCAAGGAAGATTGGGACAGAACGTTTAGTGATTAATTGGAAGAGGAGAGTACCGACACCGGCACCAAAGAGGGCTACGTTTGGATCGAGACCAGTCAGAAGCGGCACGAGCACGAGAGCACCAAAAGCGACAAAGAGCATTTGAGCGCCTTGTAACGCATTTTTCATAATAATTCCCTATTTCAAAGATACGCAGACAAATCCGACGAATTCTATCATCCTGCAATCGTTTGCAACGTTGCTTAGATCAAACTTTCGAATGAATTTATCATCCAAACGAATGTTTTGAGAGTTGGTTGCTTGCAAAATGGACGATTTTACGAGTCCAAATTAAGCCATTCAAAGAACATCGATGTGCTGTGAGCTAATAAGCGCTCTTGAAAATGAAGCTTCAAGAGCAATGAATATCAGGTTTTATGTCTTTCAATATGCATCGATATGAGTTCATGTTGATGGGGTAACGTTAATTAATCACCTAGTGATGCAAAAAACGGCATTAACTTGGTCAAACTACAAACAATTCACTCAGTACGCGCCTTGCTCAAGATTTGATAGTTGCTTATTATGCGGGTTCTTGTTTAGAGGATTATGAAAACTATGCGCTATTTAGCTCTCTTACTGATCGGTTGGTTGTCCCTGCCGGTGTATGCATTAACTCAGGTAGATATCTATCGTGCCGAAGTGGTTATCGACAGTGAGCAGAACGACGGTGAGTCTGCGGCTCGTGAACAAGGTATGAAAGATGTGATTGTTCGAGCGACTGGTTCTCAATCTTCTCTAAGCAACCCTGTTATCCAAAAGGCGCTGAGTTCTAGCTCTCGCTATATTTCTCAGCTTGGGAAAAGCCAAGTTGATGGTAAAGCAAGTCTTAAAATGTTGTTTAACAGTGGGCAAATTCAATCACTTTTGACTCAAGCTCAGTTGCCTTCATGGTCACCGAATCGTGCCAACATTTTGGTTTGGCTGGTGGAAGAGCAAGATTACGACCGCGCAATTGCATGGGAACATTCTGATTCTGCCAACGTTGCTGCGTTGAAAAAAGCAACGGAAGCTCGTGGCCTTCCAATTACGATTCCTGTTGGGGATTTTGACGATGTCACGGGCGTAAACACGTCTGATCTTTGGGGCGGTTTCATTGAACCGATTAGCCAAGCCAGCCAGCGTTACCCAGCGGACGCGGTATTAATTATTCGTGCGCAAGGCGAGCAGATTCGTTGGACTTTGTATGACCAAGCGCCTGCAAAGATTATTGATGCGCAAACTTCTCCACGCAGCGGGTCGGCAACAGGTGCAGACGCTATTTCCGCAATGGTGGATGGTATTGCTGATTACTACGCAAGTAAAAACGCCGTTGTTGTCTCAGGCAAGTCTTCTAAAGCTGTGAACGTGAAAGTGTTAAATGTAACGTCTGCTGCTGATTTCTTCCGTTTAGAAAATGCACTTACCAAATTGAATTCAGTGGCGGGCACTGAAATCAAGCGTGTACAAGGCAGTGAGTTAACGCTGACTATTCATTTGCTTGCTTCACAACAAGCATTTGAGCAAGAGGCTTCGTCTATCTCACAATTGATGGAATTTGAAGATCCACTCGGTGACGTTGAAGAAGTGGCGCCATCGGAAGATCAATCGGTAGAAACTCTACCTTCAGAGGCTCAAGCTGTAGAAGGGCAACCAAAAACGTTGGTTCAAGCCGTTGAGGAAACTGTGCCAGCAGCGCAAGTACAACAGCCTGTTGTGATTCCTCAAGTGCAAGATCAATACGATCTGATTTATGAGTGGAATTCTACTTCGCAAAGTTAATCCGCGTTTGGGCATAGAATAAAGAAAGAGTCGCAATTGCGACTCTTTTTGTTTTTGAATCAGAGAAGTTATTTATTGAACTTCGCTTTTTCTTCTTTTTCTACTTGTGACAAGCGTTTGAGTTTAAGGCCTAGCTCTTTTCCTCGAGCACGAGCAAATAAAATATTGCCAGCAAAACCAAGAGAGGTAAGCACCAGCTCAACTGCTGCCAACCAACGTTCACCACCGTCTACGTACAAGATAGTGAGCGCGTGCAAGAAATACAGCATCAAGACAAAGTTCGCCCATGCATGCGTGTAAGGTTTGCCTGCTAAGATGCCAGGTAACGGTAGCAATAACGGAATACACCATGCAATTGCGAGTGTTGTGCTACTCAGATGAGGGTGAGGAGATAAAGCTAGTTGCCAAATCGCGACCCATGCTAATAAAGCTAAGTTGCCGAACAAAGCGAGGTAGCGATACGTTTTTGCTTGAGCACCAAGAGGTGGTTGTTCTTCGAAAGAGTCAGACATCGATTCTCTATCCTTGAATTGATACCAATTCTACTAATTATTAATACTGGTATTAGTGACAAGCTTTGAGCTTTAACGCTGCTGTTGCTAGTCGTTTACCCAATTGTTGTGCCAGGCGAGCCTCCTCCGCTGTGAGACTTGGTTCGTGTCCTACACTGCTGGCACCGTAGGGTGTGCCACCAGATTGGGTCGAATGCAGCTCTGGTTCAGCGTAAGGAATGCCAAGTACCATCATCCCGTGATGCAGTAATGGCGTCATCATGCTTTGAAGTGTGGTCTCCTGACCGCCATGCATCGAAGATGATGAGGTAAATACACAAGCTGGCTTATCGATTAAGTCACCGCTAACCCACAAAGGGGTGGTTTGATCCCAAAAGTGCTTTAAAGGCGCTGCCATATTGCCAAACCAAACGGGACTACCGAACGCTAGACCGTCGCACTTTTTCAGTTCCTCTAGAGTAACAATTGGATCGGAAGGGGGATGTGAGTGAGGTGACAATTCTTCAACTGTACGCAAAATTGCTTGGCATTGAGGAGTCGATTCGACTCCTCTTGCTATCTGTCTTGCCAGTTGTTTTGTTGAGCCATGACGGCTGAAGTACAAAATAAGGATCTGGCAATCCATTTATAGAATATCCAACACTTGCTCTGGTGGGCGACCAATTTTAGCTTTGCCGTTTGCTACAACAACTGGACGTTCGAACAATTTTGGGTTTTGCGCCATCGCTTCGAACAATTGTTCGTCACTTACTGATGCTTCGCCTAAACCAAGTTCTTTGTAAACGTCTTCTTTTGTACGCATCATTTCACGTACTGATGAGAAACCGAGTTGAGCGTATAGCGCTTTTAGTTCATCCACATTTAGTGGTGTGTCTAGGTATTTTACGACTTCCGGTGTAACACCATTTTGCTCAAGTAACTCAAGAGTTTGACGGCTCTTTGAGCAACGTGGGTTGTGATAAATCACGACTGACATGGTTTTCTCCATTTCGTTATTGTAATGCCATGAATCGATCTCGTTGGATCATGAGTTGGTCGATACGAGCATCGTATCGCGCTTGTTCTAAGCTACCCAATTCGGCCATTTTACTTGCTTCACTGTAATATTGAATCGCTTTATTCCAGTTTGCTCTTAGCGCCAGAATTTCCGCGCGAGCTGCAAGCTCTTCATCACTACGTCCAAGGGCATGATAGCCTTTCGATAATAGCTGCCAGCCATTGCTATCTTCTGGGTTATCGTGTGTATAACGTTGAAGCGTACGCACAGCTTGATCATTTTGGTTTGCTTCAAGCAACGCGTTGGCGTAGTTAATGGTTAATACTTTGTTTTGAGGATTACGCTTTAGCGCGCTATTTAGCAACTCAACGGCTTTTTGTGGCTGTTTTTTCTCGATGTATAGATCGGTCATTGCATCTAAATAGAATGGGTTGCCCGGATCTTGCGCTAACAGCTTTTTCAAAATCGGTTCTGCTTGTGATAAGCGTTTGTTGTCCAAATGAACCAGCGCTCGGCCGTAATCAAATGACGGCATGATGTCCGCTGAAGCTTTCTTTTGAGTACGCTCAAACCAACCTAGTGCGGCTTGTCCGTCGATACCGGCATATCGCGCCACAATGCGTGCGCGCGCCAAATGGTAATCGATAGAGGGTGCAATGCGCATTGGGGGATAGGCTTGTGCACGTTGACGGCTATCTGCTACACGGTCTTCTGGTAAAGGGTGAGTCAGTAGCATTGGTGGCGGTTTGCTCGCGTAGCGGTATTCATCGGCCAAACGGCCAAAGAAACGCGGCATTGCTTGCACATCAAATCCTGCTTTCGCCAAGGTTGCGATACCGAAGCGGTCGGCTTCTTTCTCGTTTGAGCGAGTGTAGTTTATTTGGCTTTGCATGTTGCCTGCTGTTGCGGCGGTAATCGCTGCCATGCCTGCTTCTGGTGAAGCAATCGAAAGTAATAATGCACCAGCAAGCGCGGCTAAAGTAGCTGGAGAGCGTCTTGCCTGGTCTTCCATACTGCGCGCTAGGTGGCGCTGTGTTACGTGTGCAATTTCGTGCGCGACAACGGATGCGAGTTCACTTTCGCTACGAGCATGAAGAAATAGCCCTGAGTGCAATGCAACGTAACCGCCAAAAAAGGCAAAGGCGTTGATATTACGATCACGAATCATGAAGAAGTGGAACGGCGTTTTTACATCGTTCGCATTGGCAACGAGGCGGTGTCCGAGGGAATCGATATATTCGTTGATGACCGGATCGTTGACGATAGGCTTACTGGCTCTTAGCATGCGCATGTACGCGTCGCCATAAATCAACTCTTGGTCTATAGAAAGCGTGCCGCCAGCTGCCGTACCAATATCAGGCAAGTCGATGCTACTGGCGTAAGTCGTTGGTGAACTGATTGCAGCAGCAAGGCACAAACAAACGAGCGAGCGAGTGCGTTTTAACATACGGTTTAAAGATTCTCCAAAATACCTAAGTACGTGGTTGGAGGTCGAGTACCTCACAACATCACCACTATACTTTATGGTCATCCTCTAGGATGAATAGGCTAGCACTAAGACCAAAAATAAATGAATTGGTTTCGTAAATTGTTTTATATCCGAGTCATTTCAGCATGCGGTTAAATCATGTCAGAAGTGCTAGCACCAGCTCAAAAAGCCGTTACAATACAACCCTATCATAAGTGCAGAGCAATACAATGGAATCCATGTTACTTGATTTGCGCGAGCAACGCTGCCCAATGGCGCTGTTACTTGCCAAGCGTCACGCTGCTGAGGTCTTTCAGGATGAAAAATCGCAGTATCATCACCTTGTCATTCAAGTGGTGGATAACAGCTCTAAACGAGACATTGTGAATTACCTTCGTACCCAAGGGTACGTGGTTGATTGCCAATCTACACCAGAGCACTACACATTGACTGTTTTCAATAAGGAATCCGCATAAGATGTTCGAAATGGTAAGTCGTTGGTATCAACGCCGCTTCTCAGATCCCCACGCAGTAAGCCTTGTCGCCATTTTGCTGTTTGGTTTTATCACCATTTACTTCTTTGGGCATTTGATTGCGCCATTGCTGGTGGCGATCGTATTGGCATATCTCCTAGAATGGCCAGTGGTTAAATTGTCTCGTATGGGTGTGCCTCGCACCTTATCAGTGATTATTGTTCTGCTGATTTTTATCAGCATCATGCTGATTGCCTTATTTGGCTTGGTTCCGACGATCTGGACTCAGGTTGGTAACTTAATCAACGATATTCCGAACATGTATAACGGGCTGCAAAAGTTCATCATGACGTTGCCTGAGCGCCATCCGGAACTGGCGAACCTACAAATTGTAGAAACCGTCGTGACCAACGCGAAAAACCAAGCACTAGGTTTGGGTGAAAGCGTGGTAAAAGGCTCACTTGCATCGTTAGTTAGTATTGCCACATTGGCGGTGTACTTGATTTTGGTGCCGCTGCTGATTTTCTTCCTACTTAAAGACAAAGAAGAAATGCTTAGAATGGCGAGCGGCATTTTGCCGAAAAACCGTAAGCTGGCGAACAAAGTTTGGCACGAGATGAACGAGCAAATCTCGAACTACATTCGCGGGAAAGTGCTGGAAATCTTGATTGTTGGTGGCGTGAGCTACGTAACATTCGCGATTCTAGACCTACGTTACTCCGCGCTCTTGGCCGTTGCTGTAGGTTTGTCTGTATTGATTCCATATATTGGTGCAGCAGCGGTAACCGTACCGGTTGCGATTGTTGGTTTGTTCCAATGGGGCATGACGCCACAATTCTACTGGTTGCTGCTGGCTTACGGCATCATCCAAGCGCTAGATGGTAATGTGCTTGTGCCAGTTCTATTTTCAGAAGCGGTTAACCTTCACCCGGTTGCGATTATTGTTGCGGTACTGGTGTTTGGCGGTTTGTGGGGATTCTGGGGAGTCTTCTTTGCGATCCCATTAGCGACGTTAGTGAAAGCCGTTTGGAATGCGCTACCAAGCACCGAAGAAAGCGAACCCGTCCAAGAGTAACGCGTTCGACATTGAGCAAAGCTCAGTGATTATTCGATTGAATAAAAAGCCCAGCAATCAATGCTGGGCTTTTTCGATTCTTAGAACGTTAACTTTTAACGTATGACTCTAAACGAGCTCGCATTAGGCGTTTTCGTTTAGGTAGTTCAGAACCACTTCGTGGTGATCTTTCGTTTTGAACTTGTTGAATACGTGCTCAATCACGCCTTCTTCATTAATTAAGAAGCTGATGCGGTGAAGGCCATCGTAAACTTTGCCCATAAAGTTTTACCCTTGGGAATATTTTAAGACATAATATTTGACGAATTTACGAAAAGTCTTTATCTAATAGTCAGTTAGGATAATTGTAATTCTCTTTTAACTTCAAACATAGCAGCTGTCATATTTTTTTGTCAATTTGACCCTATCCACCGTTATCCAAGTGAAACCTGTCATAAAAACTGAGGTAAGATATGACGTGAAGCTACTTTTTACAAATGACAAAATCGCTTGGTGCTCACAAAATCAGTGGCATCTCTTCTGGCTCACCTTTGATCCAATCATTTTTTGCGATGCTCTCTGCCCTTGTTTTATTTAACAATAGTTTGAGCAAATTCAAGCAATGTTACGAAGTGACTATTAACTCGGTGGTTAAGCTCACGATTGGAAGCTTAATTTTTTTAACAACCAAGATTTAAATGTATTAACTCGTATAATTCGCTCAACAAAGTCTGTTTGTGTAGTGGGCAGAATCTAAATTTTACCTTAACATAGAGATAAGTAGAGGGAATAATTTAATATTTATCAAGTGGTTCACCTATGCATTCAAAAAATCTTGAAGATATTGATGTTAGTTTTCATTGTTATCCATTAGGTCTTGAACGATATGTTCGATGTACTTGGGCTCTGCATATGTACAGGCATCATGTTTTTCGTGCAAACTTGCCAGATTCTCTAATCTTGAATATCAAGCAAATAAATGAATCTATAGGAATTCTTGTAGAGGATATTGATTTAAATGAGTACAAAGATGGTTTTAGAACGTCATTATCTCTAAATAAATCTATTGAGGAAAATGAGTACCCTAAATGGATCTGGTTTTATGGTGTCGCTGCGTTAAAAGATTCAAACTTCTCAGGTTGGTTACGCAATCGGTTGACAGTCCGATCAATAGAAAATCTGCGAGTTGTATTTGTACTCGATTCTCGCGGCGATTATCAGGATGTGTTTTGTGATAGTAGGGAGCCTTTATATAAGTCTACTATGCTATTCCGGGCTGGCATTGACCACCAGAACTAGGGTTGTAGTAGTCAGCGAGGCTAATGAACGTGGAAGTACATTTATTAACCTAAGGCAGGCAAGTCAGCCTTTTAGAATCTAGCTTATTTACGCTTAAAACCGTGAATTGTCGCAGACTTGATAGACGCTGTTTAGTTCGACAAAATGACTGACAGCTAGGTGCTTATGAGCAGCAGAAGATATCCAAATAACTGGTTTTGGTTGCTCTTTTAATGGCTATATGATGACGTCTCCAACCCAAAAGGCACTCGCTGAATTTTACCAAGGTGAAGCAGGCATGATTCTAATAAGTAGTTTTCCTCTGTAGAGAATGAGAAGCAATATGAGAGAAGACTAACTATGGTCTACTGACTATTCAGATATACTCGGTATGGTTGAACTTTAAGCGGCTTTATCAAGCCGCTAAGAAACCTCAAAGTTAGTCATTTACCATATAATCCCATGTTCACGAAGTATACGTTGAGCTTGTACTTCTGAGGTGGCTAGGATGTATTTTGGGTTGTTACCAGGGATGAATACACCAATAGCACCTGGATTTGTCGAACTTTCCCAAAGAGCTGGCTGTGGGAAAGTTTTATCGGGTCTGCGTTCTACGATACTTACAGTTTGCCTGATGTTTTGATAGATTGGCTCGGTTGTTTTAAAGTTATTTGCTACAGAAAATACTTTTGCCTGGTTGTTTTTAGGACGGCAAAAATGACAGTCAAACGTTTTGTAACTAGGTTCTAACGTTCGGATACTACTAATAACATCAGAAAAAAGTATGCCTGTAGTTTCATTATCTAAAAGGAAAATATCGAATTGTAAGTTATTCTTATCGCCGTGAATATCTGCGACTAAGCTAGCTGCGTTTTCTGGTTGCGTTCTAATACCACCACTTAAAAAATAGTTAGTCACTCTACGCTGGCGTTTGTCATAAACTTGAGATGCGTCTTTATACTGAATTTCATTTTGTCGAAGCTTGTCGATGAAGTTTGTAGTTGAAGATGACAAAACAGTATTCGCAAGTGCAGCAAAATTTAGCTGTATATCATCGTCTTTATTGAAGGTCAGAGTGTGGTTTCTAGCCGTCCCATGACTGCTAATTAGTAATCTGTTTCTATTACTATCAATGCCTTGGAATAGGTACCCAATAAACTTTTCGTTAAGATGTACAGGTAAAACATTTATATTATACCTATTAGATAACTCTGATGCGATTAGATCATAATATTTATTTTTTGGCTCCTCACTTTGACATACCGATGATGTATTTCTTTTTATCGACTCAACTTTATTTTTCTGTAATAAAATTGATTTTAACTTATTGACCTTTTCCTCATTATTTGAATTTTTTATTGTTTTATTAATTCTTTTTAATGATAACTTTTCTAGATTGTTGTTATCAATTGCAGAAGAAACTTCTTTTGATGAAACATTTAGATTGAAAAAATCTCTCAGTTTTTTGCTTTGTATTAACATTTTTTACCTAGGTTGTTTACATTTGTGGAGCAATATGAGGTTTAGAAAATAAATAGCCTTGGAAAAAGCGTACGCCTAACTCTTTAAGTTTTATGTACTGTTCCCAACTCTCTACGCCTTCTGCTATAACTTCTAGTTTTGCTGTTTGGCACGCAGAAAGAATTGCGAATAAAATGGATTCTTCGTTATGATCGATAGTATCTATGAATTTCTTGTCAATCTTAACGTGTGTTAATCCTAGGTTGATCAAGTTTATAAAACTATTGTAACCACAACAAAAATCATCAATTTTAAAATAATAACCGTGATCATTTAAAAATTTTATATTTCTCTTTGCAGCTTCCCAGTTAGTAATTGGCGTGCGCTCAGTTAATTCAAAATGAAGTCTACCTGATAAAGGGAAATTTAATTCTTTCAATAAGTGTATTAGTTCATCACTTTCAATCTGATTCGGCGTGATGTTAACGCTAAACCAAGCATCTTCTTTGAATTTTTCAATGTTTTCGTTAATTTTAGATATAATTATCTTTACTATGGTAGATAAATGGCCAGAGCTTTCAAGTTGTTCAATAAAGAATGCTGGAGATAGGTATTTATCTCCTAATTTCCATCGAATTAAAGCCTCGTAACCAGAAATTTTTTCTTCTTCACAGTCATATATACCTTGAAAAAAAGGTATAAATTCATTGTTAATAATACCATTATCTATAGAACTTAACATTTAGCCACCTCTGATTCAAATTTATTGCAAAGTATTTAAATTGGCAACAGAAAGGAAATGAATAATGCTTACCTTTAAAATTACAGGATGTTTCATTGATACTCATGCTTGTTCACTATTCTTCATGTAATGTAGTGTTAATTCATATGATTTTGTCTTTTATGTGACTTAGTATAATTATGTATTTCTGTGTTTTATCAGGTGTTTAGTATAAATGGCTCTAGTAAAATTTACTGAAGTAAGAAACCTATTAAAGATGAATGTTAGCTCTGAGCAGCTAGATAAATTTGATTCAGTACTTAAAGTCAATCCACGGTTCTCAGATTTAAATAGAGAGCAAAAGATTACATTGAATATGATGTCAAAGTATTTACGTGAAGGGAAAAATCATAATAAAATACTGAGAATTCATAGTTTGATTAACAAGATTCAACTTAACGATGTAGTTAATCCTAGTACTCCAAGATTAGTTTCTGATTTGATAAAAGGTAGACAAGAGGGGCGATACCAACATTTTTCCGGAACGAATAGGGATGTATATATTGATACTGAAAATGGTGTTGGGTATAAAGTATTTAAAAGTGGTAGTTCTTGGAGTTGGATGGGTAATGCCGACTTGAGAATTAATGATATATATAAAAACAAGGGTTTCTATGGCGGGAAATACGCCAAGTACGCAAATAATTCAAAAATAAAGATGATTGATGATCGAGGTGTTAAACCAGAGATTGTTGATGTCTTCAAGTTTGAGTTAATACCTAATTCAGAACGTTTGTTTAGATCCGAGAAAATTCCCAAGTCTGTTTTGGCTATGATGGAAAAATGCGGTTATATGCCTTTTGATGTGAAACCAGACAACTTTGTCAAAGTGCTTAATGAAAAAGGCCAATATGACTATCTTCCTATAGATTCGAAACAAATCGGGAAAGTTGGAAGTGGTACAGTACGTACTCAAGAGGTTATTGAATTCAAAAAAATGTATGGGGCGTACTACTATGGCGGGCGCTATGTTGATGAGCGAAAATGATTTAAAGCTTGATAGATTAAGAAGGGAAGTTGTTTTGGGTATTGAACGTGCCGTGCGCTTAATTTCTGAAGACGAGGATGTCTGTATCATCAACAGCCATCTAAATGAACTGGAAAAAGCACATCTTTCTTTTGAGGAAGAATACAACTTTAGTTTGAAAATGAAAGGAAATAAACATGTTAGAATTAAAGCAGATATTTAGAAAGACATGCAATCCATCCTTTTTTGAAAGTTTTAATGAACAAGGCTTACAGTTAAAGTCGGTCAGACACTTATCGACAGAAGAAAGAGCCAAGATAAAACGTGTACCTTTTCCAAAAGGTGGTGTGACGCAGGCAAAAAATATTCAATTAGAAACTCTAGTTGCAGATAGTACAGTCCTTAATGGTTCTAACCAATTTGCGATTAAAGCTTTTGCAAGCGATCCTAAGTTTAACAAAAATAATACTCAAAAATCTGGTGACACAAATACAAAATTGATGAAATCGCTAGAGAAAGGCGATGTCAGTGTATTAAAAGGTAAAGGTATTATTGGCGGAGAGAGTACAACTACTCAGTTGCCATTTAAATGTGATATTGTTAAGTACGATAAAAATGGATTCAAATCAGCATCAGGGATTAATCAGGCTCAATTTGGTATTCAAGTTATAACTGGAAAGGAGATTACATCTGCGCAGTTAATTCCGGGAACCCCTTTAGGTCAATTTTACAATACTAATTCGTTCAGTGACCAGGTTAGTGTTGTATACATTCCAAATGGTGAGCGAGGGCTAACCGCACTCAAGGTGCCATTATCAGATATTGAGAAGAATAAAAATATTCTTGTCTCCAGTGGTGCCCTATCTGGTTGTACATCTGTGACAGCAATGGATAAAAATAATTTGTATGTTTTTCATGTTGGCAAAAGTGGTAACGACACTTCTACTTGGAAGACAAATAAAGATGGAGCTGCAATGGTAAAGCAGTGTGCAGAAAAAATGTCGGGAGTTAGTTCGCAAAGTTCTGGAGTTGTTTCAGAACTGCAGTCTTTAGTTAATTATTGTTCAAAAGCATTTGAACAAGCTACAATTCAATTTTGTGGTCACGGAGAAAAAATAAAAAATCCCAAAAATGTAAATATATTTGATTATAATAAACCTCAAAAGAATAAACCTTTTAGGGTTGGGAATCACGTTACTCTGATTAGTAACTCAAACGGTAATCTTCATATTTCCACTTTATGTGATGATATGTGGATCGATAATAAGAGATATAATACACAATCAATCGATAATAAAGTGGTCAAATTTGTGTAGTCACATAACATTAAATTATAACTAAGCTATACATTCTCTCTTTTATTTTTAGGGTCGAGATGTACTCGACCCTAACTTTATAGAAATTATTAATAAGGATAAACTATGCCTTTAAATAAAATAAATCCTATTCAGTCTAGCTATGTTTACAGTGGGAAATGCCATGAAGAACAAGCAGCTATCCCTGTGAGGAATATTTCTCATAAAACAATAGAAAAAGCGGTTTTGAAAACAGTTAAGCTAATTAAAAAAGGCGTATCAAAAGACAATGATGAAAAGTATGGTGTTCTAAAAAATCATATATCTTATGTTTGTAATTCAGAGATCAACAGAATACTGACTGAGAAATCAGGTACGATCAGTAATGGTAAACTAATCGGTATCAAACAAAAATCGATTAATCAGCAAGTGCTTATGGGAACTAAGTTAGATTACTTAATGTGTTCAGCACCATTGCAAAATTATTTGACATCATTATTAGATAGAGATCCTACGTTTAAAAAGTTAAATAAAGACGATAGGCAAGCGCTATTAAGCCAAGCTTATGAAATGTTAGATGGAAAAATCGATGAAAAGATTATCGCTAAGAAGCTTAAAATGCCTACAATTGCAGCATCCAAAGAGCTTGTTGCTGTTATTTGTGAAACTGAGTTTTCGAAAGTTGAATCAGATGCGAAAATGAAGAAGCGCCTTTCTGCAATTTTGTCAAAAGAACTGAATATTGAACTTAATCTTGGTGATTTTTGCGGCGAGACACTCAATGAGATAGAGCCAATTTTTAGTGAGTATTTATAATTTATTAATATTAATAAGGCTTCTTTTGTATTAGTAGAGGTTTCCTGAAAAAGGTGAATATACATGAATGTCGATAGTAAAGCAGGACCGGTTGAGTGTAATCAAAGTATTGATCATAGTTTTCATGATCAGCTGTGTGCATACATTGATTTAATGGATGACGCCATTAAAAATGGTCAGCAACTACCTAAAGATGCTGCCGCTGGAAATGATATTGCTTTGATGCCAGATTTTATTGATATAGCAAATAAGAAGAAGGCGGGGTTAAATGCTCTATTTTGTAATAATCCTCTCGAAATGGTCGAGAAAGTAAAGCAACTCCTATTGTTAGAAAAATCATCCGCAAGGTTTATTGTGAACTTAGGTTGTGGCGGTATTCATTGTATGGCGGTTGATTGCTTGGTTAGCGATGGAAAGTGTTCATTGATTGGTATTGAGCCTGTGGGAATGAACAGTTCCGGACCTGCACTATTGGCCATTCGATTGCAATCTATATGTAAAAGAGAACTGCCTGGAGCGTACTTGGCTATTTTCGAAACAGATATGCAACGCAGCTATGGTGAATGCGCAATGTTCTCGTTGTTTTTGGTTAAAAAGATGCATAAGGAAAGTGATCAATTTCAAGAGCTCCATAAGAAAAATATAGATCAAAACTTGCCTAAATCTGGAGAGATTATTGTTTCTGTCTCACAGGCCAATAATTTGTTACCTCCCTCCTTGATGAAGCATGTGCAATCACCAAAAAGGCTGGAAGCATATCTAGAATCAAGACCAGAAGTTGCTGATGTAGTAGTTAATAAAAAGGGAGAAACACTTTTGTCACGACAACAGCGTTATATTACTACTATAGAGGCAGAAGATAAGCAGATTACTTATAGTGCTTCTATTGAACATAAACGATTAACAGAAGTAAAAAAACTCTTAGAATCAATTTGATAATTTTATAAGAGAATGTGTATCTGATTTTGTTATGAATATAAGTAAAGTGCAGTGAGTGACTTCTCTCAACCTAGTTAAAAAGAGTTTCCTCGAATGCGTTAAGCTATGTTTCTCTTAGTATAGTTATTGGACAGAAGAGATAGGTATTACACGGATCAAAAAAATGACGTCTGCGGAAGTGAGTAACTGTCAGATCTGGTCTAAATTAGTATAAATAAATGTAAAAAAATCGCCTTTTAAAGGCGATTTTTTTTATTAAGATAGTTTTGCAGCCAATGCCGCTTCTAGCTCTTTGAGTCTGGCCTCTAAGCCTGAAAAGGTAAAGGATTGAAATCCATTCGCCAAATGTTGGTTCATAAACTTACAGAGATTTTGTTGAGCACTTTCCGTACTTTCTATTGAAGAACAGAAAGCGGATTTAAGTTTTTGCACTGCTACTTTACCATTTTGTTGCTCAAAACCCTCCATACATGGAAGCTCACAAAATGCTTTAAATAGAGCGTCTTTATATCCGTTACCTAATAGTTTAAGTTTATCTTCATTTGGTAGTGATTGTGATGCTTTTTGCGCCATGCTCTCCAGAATCGACTGGGCACTCTTAAGTTCAACTTGACCTAGTTTGCTGTCAGAACGGAATATACGATGTGGAGAGCCGCTTAAGCGCGTCATTGCAACTTCTACGATATCTCGTCCCGATTTATGTTTTGGTGATTCATCTGATACGACATCTGCCTGTTTATATACATCCGGATATTTACTTATTTCAGCCCACATTACTTGTAGGTATTGTGGTTTATCTGTTAAAACTTTCTCCAAAGCGCTGGTAGATGTTAGTCCTTTGAGTTCACTCTTCATGACTTTTTGCCAATCTACTTGCATGGCAGCGGTCAAATACTGGCTGATGTTTTCGCTAATTTGTAACAATGAGTCTGGAGCTACTTTTTGCGCTGATTGCATCAAGCTATCAGAGAAAATATCAACCTGCGATGGTTCTGCATGTTTCGTTGTTGTCGATACTGCTTTTTCCAATCGTCCGGTTTTTTTCAAAAGCGTATGACTAAACGAACTGATCTCTGCGAGTAACTGATCGCGACCTTCTCCCGACTGTTTCGCCGTTGTGGCTTTTGGAAGCGGTGGAGGCGGAGGTGGTGGGATGTCGCTACCATCATTGCTAGGACGTCGGTTGTCACTAAACGCTTTTGCCTTTGTGCGAATTTCTTTCATCAGCTCAGTTTCAGGTGACGTCTTTTTATTCTCAGCTTGTGGCACGGTTGGTTTCAGTTTTACACCAGCTCGTATCTCCTCCATTAGTTGAGAGCGGTTTGACTGCTCTGCTTTATTTTGCATTTGACTTTTGTTTGCCTTCACTTCTTTTTCTGGCTGCGGTGCTGGCGGTGCTGGCGGTGCTGGCGGTGCTGGCGGTGCTGGCGGTGCTGGCGGTGCTGGCGGTGCTGGCGGTGCTGATTCTTTTTCTTTTGTATTGCTGGCTCCAGATAATGCCGTCGGTAATTGAATTTTCGTGACAGAGCGAAGAGCTGGCTCGCACTTGTTTTTGAGATTTGGAATTCCTAAGAGTTTTGATTCACGGATTGCAGATGACACTTTGCTGATCGAAAAGGTCGAACTGCTCTTAGTTTTTGGCGTGTTTGGTTGTTCCGTGTTTTGAGATATTTGTACTTTAAAGGTTGACTTAAACATCGTCTTTCCTTTTCTGGTTGAACACACAGATATCATAGGAAAAACACGTCTTTGTTATTAGTTACTTTAAGTGGTTTTAGCTGAAGAAATCGTCCAGCATGTATTTGATAGGATTTTGCCCTCAGGACGGATTTCATTTTAATTCACATGATTCTAATTCGAGAGCAAGGTACGATTTTGAAGAAGTAAACAAGCAAAAGAGGTTTGTGTATGAAATCGTACAACGTGACTTCTCACGTTCATAGCAACACCAATGTTAGAAATCATGACATTGAAAACGATCGTGATTTCGGGAACTCCGTTACTCAAGTAAGAGAGAAGAATGCAACTCAGGCTTCAAAGTTAAACCGGGTACTCTCTATTTTTAATCAAAAAAAAGGAACTGAGTCGAAGGTTAAGCTTACAAAATGCGAAAATAAAGACTTTTCCGGCCCACGTGAAACAGATTTTAAATCATTATTGGAGGCCGTTTTTACTAAATCGAAGAAGAAAAGCGCTGGCGATGGTTTTACAAATTGGCATTTTGGTGTGACTCCTGCTGCATTTGGGCCGACACCTAATGAGGTTGCAGTTCGCATTGTTGAGAAAATCAGTTCGCAGCATCACTATTGCCAGGATGGCGTTATCGGAATTAAGCATTCTAGGTTAAAGGCTGGTATTGCCATTAATCATTCGGATAAGACGATCGCGCTCGTTTTCAAGCGTAAAAATGAGACTGGTCTACAGAACTTATTTAAACATAAAAACTCTCAACAAGATTATCTTAACGCTTCCGTTATCCTTAATCGCTTAATGTCTTACGCACAGGAAAACCTTGGAACGTACCAAGTTGTTATTGCGGGACAAAACCAAGATAACAAACTGATTGCCTATGCTGCGTCCAAAAATGAATCTGAGAATGAGAAATTAAAAATAGTTGTTGTATGAGAAAAGCGGGTCGTGACCCGCTTTTTTATTTTATTTATCATGCAATTAAACATACCAGACTCTTACGTACCATGCCTTTTTGTGATTGTTTGTGGTGTTCACTTTGATTCATGTTTTTTCATTGGTGTCTTGAATATTCCTGAAGTAATTTTTCATCAACGAAAGTCACTTAGTGAGGTTATATGTTCGATTTTTCATTACAAGGTGTTCAGGCTGTAAAACCATCAGTACTAGAGGAAACCTTCAACAATGTAGGTGAAGGGTTTGAAGATATCCTTAATACTTTAGAACAGATTCGTGGGCATGGTGATATGTCCGCTGTTGATGCATTACAGTTGCAACAAGATGTATTTCGCTACTCAATGTTCCAAGAGGTAGTGAGCAAAATTGCATCTAAATCAGCGACTGCGATTAACGAGGTTATGAAAGCTCAATGATTAGAAGAATTTGGTTTTATCTAGTCATATCACTGATGCTAGCAGGATGTGGCACTCAAGGGCAGAGCAAAATCGCGACCTTTGAATCAGCTGATCTGGCGAATAAAGTGGTGGTTATGCTTAATAAACATCAAATTCCTAGCACGCTTTCTGTGCAAAAAGAGTTGTATTCAGTTTCCGTTGATGAATCCAATGAAATGAAAGCGAGAGAGTTGCTCACAACGTTCAATTTCTATTTTGAGAAAGAAGACCTAAATGACTTGCTGGAGTCTAAGTTTGCGAGCTTAAGTAAGCTTGAGCAAGTAAAGAGCAACTTTCTACAAAGCCGAGAAATATCGAATAAATTGAGTGTGATGCCGAATATCTTTCGCGTTAGCGTCGTGGTAACGGGCAGTCAAAAAAAACGTATCTCAGTTCTTATTTTAAGCTTGTCAGAGTTGGATTCTGAAAATAAGGCAAATATTGAGCAGTTTTTAAAAGGAACGCTGGAATCTGAAGATAAATTGACAGTGAGTTATTTTGTTCAGGCAAGTTAGCATGAAAAAATACAACAGAGTTTATCAGCGCGTGCTTCATTATTATTTGTCAAAAGCACAGTTAGCAGAAGAAGAGTTTTTGGTTTTGACGACCCTGACAGAAGAGGAAATAGAATCATTTTTTTGGGATAGAATAAAGACGGTTAGAAAAGTTATTTACTTGCTAGGTCAAATTGTTGAGTATCAAAAAAGTAAAAGGGATATTGATTATCTGTCTTGGGTCGAGATGCAAGCATTGATTCCTAGGGAATTATGTCTAATTTCAGACAGCATTGGCTTGCATACTCAAATTGATGTCACAGATAAAAATAGTCTTGGTTTAGGATTGTTATCTTCAATTGATCGCAGAAAAGCAATTGTTTGGGGGCTTAGATTAAAACATAGCGCACCAGAACAAAAGCTGACAGTAGATAGTGGAGCGCGTCTTCGTTATTTGATAAATCGCATATCGCAATCTTAATCAAACTATTTCAATTATCAGAGATAACTTACATGGCAGAAACTTTAAACATAAACTCAGATTTAGAAGAAGATTTTTTTGAACTACTAGAGGGACGTTTGTACTCTGAACGTTTAAAAGAAATCCGAAAAAAAGAGAATATATCAGTAGAAACCTTAATGGCGATTTATGCGCTAGGAGAGGAGTTTTACAATCGCTTCCTGATGAAAGAAGCAGAAGTTATTTTTTCTGCATATATGGCTCTTTGCCCGTACGATCATCGTGGTCCTGGTAGTTTAGCCTCTATCTACTTAGAACAGGGTAAGTTTAACAAAGCACTAGAAATGCTTAACATTGCGAAAGTCTATCCGACAGCAGACTTTGATGAAACTATTTTAAATATTGCTTTGTGCCACTACAAACTAAAAGAGCACAATAACGCAGCAGTAATGCTTATCCTTGTTAAGAGAGAGAATCTTAATGAGTATTATGCTAAACGATACGACTATCTAAAGAGACAGTTGAATCCATATCTACAATAAAATGCTAATTAGGGAGTTGCTATGAAAGTTAATTCTAGCATCAGCTCTTCGGGGGCAGCGCCACATACTGGCACCGAGAGCCAAACAGGAAATCAGGGCGTAGTAGAGAGCGTAACGAACTTAGAGCAGGCGTTATCACTTCTTGAAAGTGACTCGCTAAATGTCGCTGATTTAAAAACACTGTCGGATACGGTTAATAATCAACGAAGTGCCTTGAACTTAATGTCGTCACGAAATGCTGAAGCAGACATTGCGAACTCTCTTAATGGGGCTATCGACCAGTACGCTAAAGAGTTAGAGCTTATACAAGGTTGGACTAATGGCGGTAAGGATATGTTTAATGCAGCCAACCGAGTGATGTTTAATACGATAGTCAGCTCTGGCAATGTGTCCGGCTTTAAGCTAGAAGACATTTTTCAAATTGCGATAATTGACTTCATGGCAAACGACTCCAATATTCCTAGAGACGTCTTTGGGGCAATGCAGCATTTCCTAGAAAGTACAGGGACAGGAAGTCATGGGGTGCATGAGGGATGGGATGGTGCGAAGTTTTCCCAAAACACAGATTTGGTTTGGGATTATATGAAAAACAACGCAAGTGCTACGAGTTTGTCTCGTGAAATCTTAAATTATCTGGATACTGTTGGAGGGAAATCGGCCCTTAAAAATCAATATTCGACAGCGTTTGATAATAGCGAGGGATACGCATTTAACTCTGGGTTTAATAAAGATAACGGACTTAGCCCAATGTTAAGGCTCACGTTAATGTCAAATTATCTAAAGGAAAATCCGGATATAAAGCAAGCAGATATGGAAATCTTTTTGAAAGGCTCATTCGCTCAAATGGAGAAGTTTGTCCAAGATACAGCGAAGCAAAGTATGATTGATCTGCTTTCAAAGGATTCTCAATGGAGGATTGTCGACATGAATGGAAAACAGGTAATCGACTGGGAAGGTGTTGGCTTGGATTCGTCATTCTTTGTTGGTCTTTATCAAAAATTTCCACCTCGCGTCTTGAGTGATGAAGATACGACAAACATTAACCGAATTGGTGATACGGTTAAAATGATTCAACAAACGTTGAAATATTGGATTCAGATTATGCGCGATGAACGCATGGCTGTGGCTAGAAATATTTAAATTTGTGTTAGTCGGAGGCACAAAACTCGAGAGTAGTTTTATTCTGGCGAGTAATTAACAAGTTCCGATAAATCATATAGGTGAAAAATATGAGATCATCTTTAGTATCAAATCTTGAGCCTGTTGCTCTATGGAGCCAGGCAAATGAAGAAATTGAAAAAGCGCAAAATAAACCACAAGAATTTGCAGAAAGTGGTGCAGTTGTTCCTGGTCAACCACTTCCAGGCAGCTCTGTATCGCTAAATGACTTGTGGCGCGTTATCAAAGACAGTATGAAAGACGTGGCTGAAGCCGTATCTGGTACAGGTCAAGAAAACGTAGCAACGAAAAAAGGTCTGATCCAAATCCAAAAGGATTCTCAGATCCAAATGCTTAATGAGCGTGCTTCTCAACTTGAAGAGCAGAAGAAGGCTGAACAAAAACAAAGTATTTGGGGCAAAATTGCTATGGCGCTTAGCTTCGTCGCGGCAATTATCATGGCACCATTTAACCCTGTGATGGCTGCGGTAATGATTGGTGGTTTAATTGCGAGTTTAGTCATTCCAAAAATCGCTGATGAGATCATGAAAGCTGCTGGTGTTGATGAGAATACTCGCGGTTATGTAAAGCTTGGTCTTGACTTGGCAATTGGTATTGGCTCTGCGATTTTAAGTTTCAACCCAGCAAACATCGCGACTTCGGCTGGTAAGGCAATTGCCGGCGGAGCTGCTAAGGTTGGCGCATTTGTTAGTAAAACCATGAATGCAGCGAACACGCTAAAATCTTTTAGCTCTATTTCTTCTAAGGCAGGAAATATTGTCAACAAAATGAAGAAAATGATCGATCCGTTGCTTAATAAAATACAAGATTTTGCTAAAGGCGGACAAATGGCAACAAGCCGTATTTCACAAGCCAGCTCTGTTGCATCAAATGTCACTTCGACGGTCAGCATGGGATACGGTGTGAAATCGGCAGATGTTGCTAAAGACTTAGAAATTGCGCAAGCAAAACAAGATGAGCTACAAACCCGAATTGATCAAGTTCTAATGATGCTCGAGCAAGCACTGCGTTCTGTGGCGCATTCGTTTGAATCTTTGTTCAAAACAAACGAAGACCACCGCGAATTTACAAAAGCAATGTCATCAATTCATATGTAATCGGAGCAGATAAATGAAACCAATTAGTATTAATACAGCCGCTTCTGCAAACGCATCAGCTCAAGAAGCAACAAACCACAACGCGTCAGTTAGCGTGGATGTACAACAATGGCAACAATTTGATTCGTCGTTAGAAAAAGCGAGCCAAGGCGGCGTATCAATGAGCGAGCTATTGGCATTACTATCTCAGATTATCTCGTCAGCAAAAGAGCTACGTTCACAGGTAATGCAAAGCCGAATTGATGAAGCGAAGGCAACAACAGAGCTTGCTATCGTGCTTGCAGATGATCGCCGCAGCGATGCGCAAATGAAGTTTGGTATTTCATTAGCGTCATCTGTTATGAACATGGCATTGACAACAGCGTCATCAGTTCGTATTGGTCAAACCAAAACTCTAAAAGACAAGCATCTGTCAAGCATGTCAGGAAATGGTGACATGAAAGTGTCAGATCTTTCTATGAAGGATTTGAACAAGTTCACCGCGCAACTTCAGCAAGCTCGTACGGCTAAATACAACACGGTTTCTCAAAGCGGTAACATGGCTAACTCTATGGTGGGTAATGCAAATGACATTATTAACGCCGAAGAAGTTAAGCACCAAGAGGAAGGAACGGCGAGTAAGCAGCTTAAAGAGAAAGTAGATGCTCATTTGGATCAATTTATCCAAGAGTTGACCACAGAAGCGGTCAAACTCAATGAGATTCTAGATTTGATGGCTCGCGCAAGTTTGGTCACAAACCGATAAGAGTAAAAGTAAAGGAGCAGGCGGGTTATATACCCGCCTTATTATAATTTATGCGCCCAGTTTCGTTTGTCACCCCACTTCGTGCAGAGCGTATATCTGAAGTTTCAAGTTCTCGTAGCATACGAGAAGAAGAAAAACCTAAGCGTGTTAGAGATGTTAAAGATTCTGAAAGGCAGGAAAAGAAACGCCACCGAGTCTTCAGAATAAAAAAAGCCCCAATGACACCTCAACAGCAGAGACAGTTTGCGAAGCAGCTAAACAGTTATCAGCTTAGGGCTATGCGCGATTGGTATAGCTTTTCAGAGTCGTTAGATATTGAATCTTTAAATGATGCTCAAAAGTGGGTTTTACATGCAGTTAATCAAAGCCAACACCTCTATCCTAAAACATTGAGAAGAGAAATTAGGGCATATCTAAATGGTGTATCTCTAGACCAGTTCGCTTCTCTTGATGAGGCACCTGATGGTGCAACGATTCAACAGCTTTTAGCCTATGAAGATTACTTAGAAGGCATATTGGCAATTCTTGTTTTATGTCGACGTTATGATGAGAGAGAGAAGAAGCGGAAGTTAAGACAAAATGCAGAAGAAAATTGCTCATCTGAAAATAAAGAATAAACCTTTAGATCCCTACGAAATACTTAAAAACAAATCTAATCGAATTAGTTGGAATGGATTGTCAGACTCTGAGAAGTTTGTTGATAAGGAAAACTTAATGGACTGGTTTGTGTTACTAAGAGATTACTCTGAGGACACGGTTAAAGCAGTTGTTATCGATGGCCTGTTGGAAAATCAGTTCCATAAAGTTACGTTTATTCTTCAATTGGCGATGACTCCCGATTTCCAATCATTGGGTTCTAAACAGGTATATGAATTACTTTATGATTTTGTATCTCGTACTCCGAAATCCGTACTCGGGTGGATAGATGAAAAAGATTATCAAATGAGTAGAGACGTATTAGCTTTATTGTCCAGAAATCGATGAGGTAAAAGATGGTTGATAAACTCTGTGTAATAGAACAAAAGAATATAACGAAAGCTGTGTTCAAAAAAGTTGCACCTATTGTTGGAAAGGTGTTTGATAATGATGAAATAAAATTAGATTTCGGCGAACTGATATTTAATCTGCCTAAGAGCGAATCACTGATTGCAATGAATCTCGTAAATTTTGGCATAGAGGCCAAAGTTTATTTATGTGAACAAGAGGCTCAGCGATTACTTGGCGTCGAAGTCAAGTATTTGGATGAGAAGTACATTTCATATTTAATCACACAAAATCTGTCACGTATAGGGCTGCACTTTGATAAGTTAGTGTCATGGGATGAAGTCGATAATGTATCACTTATTCATTCCATGCTGAGTTTTGGTGAGCAAAAAATAGATGCAATTGTTGATATTGAAAGTCTAAAAGCAGAACAAGCATATATGGCTATGAAAGAAAACAATATAAGTCGTCATTTGATTGTTAAAACTGAACTCTCTTTGTTTGAAACATACCTTGATTCGTCTGAAATTAGTTCATTGACTAATGATGATGTTGTTTTGGTTTATCCTAAATAAAATGGAGTATATTGAAAAATTCCTTCTTCAATTGGAAAAAAATGAAGAGTATGTTTTTGAAAGTTGTTTGGATGATTTTATTATCCCTATTTGCCCATTTTTTCAACTGGTGCATGTCATCAACCTCAATGAAACATTACAAAAACTGAAAACAATTGAAGAGAGTTGCTTTGGCTTGTTGGTAAGGGATGGTGGCTATGTGTCATTAGCTATTTCAGAACAGAACTTTATACAAGAGGAAGTAAGAAGAAATATTCTTCAGTTATTGGAAATAATGAGGTTTTAATATGATAAACAGCCTTAATATACAAAATACTGGTTCAATCAGCGAATTGGATCAGAATCCAAAATTAACTATAAACAGTGCGCCTGCACCAAGCGTCCTACCTCGTTCTGAGGCGCTAGCTAATTCAAACGATGTCTTACCTAGCGCGGTTACTGCTCAAGATAGTTGTTTTGAACAGGGTGATGAGAAAGTAACCGAAAATAATAATAATGTAAATAAACCAGCAAAAAACAAGAAAGTTAATTGTAAATCTAATAAGTACAATAACAAAACAAAAGCCAAAACTCATTTAGCGGCTATTGCTGGTGCGACAACGTTAGGTGCTGTGCTGGCTCCTTTTACTGGGGGTTTAAGTTTATTACCTACAGCATTCGTAGTGTTGTTTGGTAACGCATCAGCATTAGCAATGTACGGTGGTTCGGAGTTCTTCCTCGGACAAAATGCAATAAATAAGGAGGAAGAGCCGAAAGACAAGCTAAAAGAAAAGGAGACCCCAGAGACTGCGTTAAAGCGTACTCCAGAGAGACCAATTTTCCCTCGTTACTTGGAACGTCGCATACACTTTGATGAAGTTGATGGATTAAAGCGCAATGGGCCCGATTCCTTCAATGTAACAAATAACTACTACTCGCCAACGTTTAATATCAATGTTGGCGATTATTTTTTTAATAACCAAACAAATAATAGAGACGAAAGTAAAGCTGAAGATAAACCATTTTCGCAACCTGCAGCTCAATCAGACGCTTCTTCACAAACTACAACGTTGTTCGATGAAGCTATTCAGAACATGGGGCAATTACAGGTTGTAGATGTTTCTGAGATCAGTCCTGATACCTTATTTAGTGAGGTGACCGATCATGCTACAAATATTGGTACAGAAGATACCGTAGACAACTTGTTAGGTGCACTTGAGAGTTGTCACTTGCAAAGTGGTCAGGCCAAACTAGTAAAGGTTACGCTAGAAGGAGGGCTGCAAGCTTATCTAGGTGGTATCTCTGATGACACTGCAGATGCTTTACCGCCTGTTGTTACAGAAAACGTAACGTCTTCACCAGTTAAAAAATGGCCAGAAGTTAAGATACCGGCACGTATTATCACCACTTCAGGCAATGCGAGCGTTGATGGTAACCCAGGTTACCGTCCAACACGCGTCGACAGCAATGGTGAGACGATGGGCTATGAGATGCGCGATCGCGTATCATCCTCTTCGACGCCATCGCCAAGCGCGGCTCCGTCATCGAAGGGCAGTGTGAATACAGAAGGGAGCGCGACTCAAACGGGGACGCCAGCACAAGCTGACAGTACGAAGGGTATGGAAGCAAATGTGGCAACACCAGAGCAGAAACCAAGTGCGGATGCGTCTAGCGGTGAGCCAACTTCGGCACAAGGTAATGCATCAGAAGGTATTGATTCCGGTGTAGGTACGCCAGAAGCGACACCGAGTGTGGACGCGGCAACGGGTGAGC